>CAZNSC010000342.1:0-1503 GCA_964575695.1 uncultured Dehalococcoidales bacterium | reverse complement strand
GATAATAGCCATGCGCTGGCTGGTAGACAAGCGTTTTAAGGAACCGGCTGTTTCGGCTTTCCTTCACCCATTTGGATTCTCATTCCTTATGCTAACCGGTCTCTATGCTGGTTCGAGGCAAGTAGTTGGCGCTGGTGTCCGCTGGAAAAAAAGGCTATACAGCCAGGAGTCGTGCGTGGAGTAGGACATATCTTATGAAGCTTTGCTAAAGAGAAGCCCATGTCGCTTAAATCGTACCTTTATAGCTTCTATTTCTGGGACGACTCATCTAGGGCATTCCTTAACTCTTTTGTAAAATTGCCAACCGATACGAAGTTGTCATCGGCTTCCATAAGCTGAATCATCCGACTGCCTACAATCACACCATCAGCTATCCGGGCTACCTGCCCTGCCTGCTCTGGTGCGGATATTCCGAAGCCAACACAGAGTGGTTGAGCGGCTATCTTTCTCACCCTAGCCACGAATGCTTCCAAATCAGGGGATAATATATCCCTCGCCCCGGTAACCCCCGTCACTGACACCAAGTAGATGAATCCCCGTGACCTCTCAGCAACAAGCCTGATGCGTTCTTCAGTACTGGTAGGAGCCAGAAGATAAATGAGGTCGAGGTTTCGTCTTTGAGTAATAGCCTCAAGCTCTGAGCCTTCTTCAGGGGGTAAGTCAGGGATGATTAAACCATCTATACCAGACCTGGTGCAGGCAGTGCAAAATTTTTCAAGGCCATAGCTGAGAACCGGATTGAAATATGTCATAAATACCAGTGGTATTTCCACCATCTGGCTCAGTTGGTTGGCTACCTCAAGGCAAAGCTGTGGGGTAACTCCCTTCTTGAGGGCATGAAAGCTCGCCTTTTGTATGGTGGCACCGTCAGCCAGCGGGTCAGAGAAGGGTATCCCCAGCTCTACAATATCGCACCCGCTGCTGGCAAGAATGGGAACCACCTTCAAGGTAGCTTCAACGCTAGGATAGCCTACGGTAATATAGGGTATCAGAGCTTTATGACCCGGTCGTTTAAGGATAGAGGTAATTCGGCTCACCGTTTCACCCCCAGCGCCTCAGCTACGATGTCTATGTCCTTATCGCCACGCCCGGACAGATTAACTACGATAATTTGCTCCTTATTCAGTGAGCCTGCCATATTGGCAGCATAGAATATGGCATGAGCCGGTTCAAGGGCCGGGGTAATACCTTCAGTGCTGCACAGCAGTTGAAAGCCATCAAGCGCTTCTTTATCGGTTACCGCGACATAAGTGGCACGCCCGGTGTCCTTGAGGTAGCTGTGCTCAGGACCAACACCAGGATAATCAAGCCCGGCTGAGATACTGAATGTTTCCTTAATCTGCCCATCATTGTCCTGAAGAACGTAGGATTTTGCCCCGTGGAGCATTCCCACTCTTCCCGCAACCAGTGAGGCGGCATGTTTCCCGCTCTTAAGCCCCCTGCCGGCTGCCTCCACCCCGATAAGCTTGACATCTTTGTCATCCAAAAAGGGGTGGAAAATAC
>CAZNSC010000341.1:0-1505 GCA_964575695.1 uncultured Dehalococcoidales bacterium | reverse complement strand
GGAAAGGACCAAACACATTGGTGTCATGTTTGGTGATAGCACCATGCAGATGCCAATTATCGCTGACCTGGGTGGGGAAAGCTGGAAAACCAAGCAGGCAAAGGAAAATAAAGAGCAGGGTATACTGTGGGAGAGTATCGCAGCTATCAGCCTTCTCTTAGCCGGTGCTAATGTGATGGTATTGAGGCATCCAGAAAGTTACAAATATATTAAAGAGGCTATTGAAGGGAAGCTGTAGCATTTTGATAATAATTCCTAATATTGTTACAATTAAGTTGAGACTACCCGAGTTCACCGGGTTAATAAGGAGGCTATCCAATGGCAGTAGTTACTAAGAAGAAGAATTTACGAAAAGAGCACGTAGAAGAAGTTATCAAGGCCGAGGATAAGTGGGAACCCGTTGGCCATACGCCGATGCCGGAGCTTCCCGATTTAAGAAACTGGGACATGAGGCTGATGAAGACTTACAAACCGTTCTATGCCCCTATGTGTGATATGTGTTGTTTCTGCACATATGGCAAATGTGACCTAACTGGAGATAAGAGAGGTGCTTGTGGTATAGATATTTCTGCGCAACAAGCCAGAGTCGTTCTGCTTGCCTGTTGCATGGGCATGTCCGCTCATGGAGCTCATGCCCGTCATGTGCTTCACTATTTGATAGAAAAACATGGAAGAGATTATAAGATTAATCTTGGTGATCAAATCCTGGTTGAAGCACCCCATATTAGGACAGTGGTTGGCCTCAAGCCGGAAACACTAGGAGACCTGGAAAAGGCTATTGAATACGTAGAAAGTCAGCTAATTCACGCTATCTCCTCACTGCATACGGGACAAGAAGGTTCTGCCTTGGATTATGAGTCCAAAGCTCTCCATATATCTATGCTGGACCATGTAGCTATGGAAGTTGGAGATATTGCTGAAATAGTAGGTTTTAACTATCCCACTTCTAAAGCAGATACCCCGCTTGTTGGATTAGGCTGGGGTGCTGTCGATAGAACCAAACCGGTGATATGTTTGATCGGGCATAATCCAGTGACAGCGGTTCCCATCGTTGATTACCTGAATGAGCATGGCTTGCAAGATAAAGTTGAGGTTGCTGGTATTTGCTGTACTGCACTAGAGGTAACAAGGTATACCGATAGAGCAAAGGTTATTGGACCGTTATCTCGTCAGCTCTTTTTTATCAGAACTGGCATTGCTGATGTTATTGTTACTGATGAACAGTGTATCAGGACAGATGTCACCATAGAAGCTGCCAAAGTAGGCACGGCTATTATTGCTACTACAGATAAGGCGTGTTATGGGCTGGATGACGTGACTAAACAGGAGGCTGATCATATCGTTACCGATATGGTTAAGCAAGGCAAACAGACTTTGATACTAGATCCAGAGAAAGCTGCTGAGGTGGCGGTGAGAGTGGCCCTGGAACTGGCGCCAACCAGAAAGAAGGTATTGGTGACCAAGGAGCAGGTTCCGGAAATGGCAAAAGACCACAAGCTCTGTAA
>CAZNSC010000340.1:0-1512 GCA_964575695.1 uncultured Dehalococcoidales bacterium | reverse complement strand
GTCGAGAAATATCCACTACGGACTGGCCGGGAAATCCCTCTGTAAGAGTTGTTTCAAGCCGATGAGAGTCCGGGCATTCTCCTCCAGGTCAAAGCCATCAACGGTGACAGTCTTCTTTCCGGTGGCCCCGTCTACTGCCCCGAGAGAGACAAGATCTCTAATCAGCTCTTTTTCCCAGTCTACCGATGGCAAAAGGTCACGTTGTAAGAGTCGGGACAGGGCGGCTATCAGGCCGTAGGCCCCCCAGTTGGAGACACTGGAAATGATTAGCTGAGTTGCTGGTGTCACTGCCGGGTCATCAGGAAGCCCGGGGACGGCTCTGATCCGGGAGGCCAGGCTGCCCATACCAATCTCATTACCGCCGTCGCCGATACCCAGGGTATTTCCCCGGTCCAGAAACAGGTAATCAATCTTGGCGGTATAATCCGAGATGTCCAGGCCATTCATATTGAGATATTTCTTATCGCGGCTAAAGCCACACCGCTCTATGGCAATAGTAACTGCCGGCTTTACCTGGAGAAGAAGGTTATCAGCGAAGTCCTGGCTCACGGCATGGTCGGCTATGGGGAACTCTATGACGTTCCTCTTTCGAGAGCCCCCGGGGGTTAAAAGTCCTGACGTGCGGTGGTCGGCCACGAAGATCACCGTAAGACCAAGGGAATCAATAGCATCAGCCAGAGCGATAGCGCCGGGTGGGCCATCGGTCTCCGGCGCCCCGGCACTTATGATGAAGAAACCGGTGGTGATGAGCGCCACATTATGGCTCCCCTGGCTCCTTTCCAGAAGGAAGCGGGCCGCCGCCTCGCAGTAGGAAGGAGGCAGGTAGGGCCGCAGTGCCGATATGCCACGGCGGTCATGGCTCAGGATGATGTCCTCAATTGACGAACCGCCTGAAATCTGAGCGCTCATTCTGTACACTGATAACCAGGCATAGCAACGCACCCGGAGAAATTCAAAGCCTTCCGCTTTGAAGGTGGAGAGTAATCATAGCCATCGTGTTACCGAATAGCATACCGTTCTGTTTTATCCGCCGTCAAGCCCCCGTTCACTCTGGTTCAGTTCAATGGTGGTTGGGGTCTATTGTAAGTGGTAGAATACAGGCATGCGAGACAAGTCAATATTGTGGTACACATTTGGGTTTTTGGGAGGTGGGGGGGGTGGATGTAGCTATTTCAATAAATAGTATTATTGGCATAAGCATGATTGTGTTAAGCATAACTGGTGCATTAAGTTTGTATCTTTGGGAGAGACAGCAAAAGCAATTATTGCAGTTTGGAGAAGCTGTAGAAAAGTCAAAAGTTGTATGGGCATTGTGGCATACCGCCGCTGAGGTAAGAAAACATCATATTACATCAGGCAAGATAAAGCGTATTCTCATAGTACGACCCCAAAGGGAAGATGCAAATTTGAAATATGTAACATCTTTGGCGGGAAGAAGAACAACCAATGAAGCAATGGAAGAAATAGAGGCAATCATTAAGTATGTCGGAGTAGCTAACTCCGAGATAGTGC
>CAZNSC010000339.1:0-1550 GCA_964575695.1 uncultured Dehalococcoidales bacterium | reverse complement strand
CATCGATGTCGGTGGGCTTGATATCAAGGTTTTGGGCGATTTGGGCCGTGCCCGCGTTGCCCGGGGCGGCATAGATTTCTTTCACCTTGGGGCTTTGGGCCAGCTTCCAGACCAGCGTGTGTTCCCTGGCTCCGCCGCCGACGACTAAGATTCTCAACGTCCAGTCCTCTTTTCTACCAAGAGTTCCTTATTATATGCTCTAATCAGACCTTAGCTCAATGGTTTCTTGCCCCAGAACATGGTATAGGTGAATAACGCGTAGTAATCCGGCAGGTTGAGGATAAAGTCCGGTGAATCCGGCGAGCAAAGGCGCTTAAATTCCGCCAAATCATCTGATGAAAGCTCAGTGGCTACGTTCGGCCAACGCATATCGAAAAGTGCCGTCAGTGCCTTCTGTACCCCATCGCTTAAAGGAGCACAGGCGCTACCGGCAAAGGCTTTACCCCTGGGTTCTTTAAGACCCAATTCGTGAAACCAGCCCAGCGCACGTAAGAAGTGTGACTCCGGTTGCTTCCCCTGTATAAAAGGTGCCATGCCGGCCGATGTTGCCCCCAATCGGGCTTCCAACCGAGGATGCCCGGGGAGCAGCTCTTCAGAAGACCAGGCAGCGATGGCGACAATGCCTCCGGGCTTTACCGCCCGTGTCATCTCTTTCAGCAGGGGCAGGGGATCCATAGGCGAGTAGCCCACACAGTCAACGCTCCATACCCAGTCGAAAGTATTATCCTCAAAGGGAAGACTATGGACATCCCCTTCTTGAAAAGAGATCCGTTCCGACAGACCCGCCTCCTTCACAATCTCCCCACCGCGTTTCAGCATCTCCGCCGATATATCGAGCCCGGTGACGTGTCCACCAGGCCCTACCGCCTCGGCCAGCAACAGGCATTGCAGACCGATTCCGCAGCCGGCATCCAGTCCCCGACTCCCCTCGGGCAGCTGTAATGACCTGACCATTTCACGAAGGGTGGGGACTCTCAGCGGGTCGGATACTAGCAGGCTCTGTATATAAGATGCATCATCCATGATTTCCCCCGCAACACGGTGGTTATGTCAGGTAGCCACCGCTATGTCCAGAAACGGCGGGATACATTGAGCACGCCCGCCACCGGGTGGACTAAGCCCTCCCTCACGATAGCTCTTAAAACATCGTGTTTGGCGATAAAGTCAGCCAATGGCGGGCTGGTTCTATAGTAAAAAGACACGAATCTATAACCCAAGCTATTGCGTAACAGAATCTCGTCCCTGAACTCCCTCAAGATTTCTATTTCCCGTGCTGCATCGGTACCGTAGGCCGCGGTAGCGATAAAACAAGGTTTGGGAGGCCAAGCATCGAGACCTATCCACCAACCCTTGTCACGTTCCCTGCGGTTCGGCAAAGCAAACCTCCACCTTTATTTATTCCCACTCAATGGTGGAGGGAGGCTTGGAGGTTATGTCATATACCACCCGATTGACACCGGGCACTTCGTTGACAATACGGCTGGAGATGCGGGATAAAACGTCGTAGGGCAGGCGCGCCCAGTCGGCGGTCATGGCGTCGTCGCTGGTGA
>CAZNSC010000338.1:0-1560 GCA_964575695.1 uncultured Dehalococcoidales bacterium | reverse complement strand
CCCAGGCGGGAACGATGTTGGAGTTGGCAATCAACACCCGGGGAGCGTCCTCGTGTGTAGTAAACACGGCCACCGGCTTGCCCGACTGCACCAGTAACGTCTCGTCCGGCTCCAGATTTCGCAAGGACTCGAGAATGGCGTCGAAGCACTCCCAGTTACGAGCCGCCTTGCCCCGCCCGCCGTAGACGATGAGATGCTCCGGGTCGCCGGCAACTTGGGGATCCAGGTTATTCTGAATCATGCGGTAAGCCGCCTCGATCAGCCAGTTTTTGCACGTCAACTGCGTGCCGCGTGGGGCACGAATAGTACGAGCCATCATTTCACCTCCATAGACATTCTAGAGCGGCTGTGTTATAATTGTCAACGTAGTCTCTTTGGCATATAGGCTGATAATGACGCTGTTGGCAACAGCGTTGAGTACCTTGGAGGATATACTATGTCTTTGACTGAACTATTACCAATACTTCGGGAATTACCAAGAGCTGATAAACTACGTCTCGTTCAATTCTTAGTATCTGAACTGGCCAGAGAAGAAGGTGTGAGCCTGTTTGAGAGTGAAAGGGATTATCCAATTTGGACACCCTACAATGCTTTTGAAGCTGCTGATACGCTGTTAGATGCATTAGCTACAAACCGGGTATCAAATAATAATGAAAATTGATGGAGAACGATTTCCCTTCATCGAGGTTGACAGTTCTCTGGGTGCAGCCAGTAGTTTGCCATATCTACCGCTGACCCTAACCTATCAGGGCTATTCTTTGGTCGTATCCGGTTTGCTGGATACGGGTGCTACTGTCAATGTGTTGCCTTACAAAATTGGCGAGCAACTCGGGGCAGTGTGGGATCGGCAAACAACACCAGTTCGTCTAACCGGTAATCTCGCCCAGTTAGAAGCGCGCGTGCTCATTGTGTCAGCCACTCTTGGTCAATTTGCTCCAGTTCGCCTGGCATTTGCCTGGACACGGGCTGAAGATATTCCTTTGATTTTAGGTCAGGTGAACTTCTTCCTGGAATTTGATGTGTGCTTCTACCGTTCCCATTTGGCCTTTGAAGTGCGCCCAAGACAAATCTCATAATATTCCACGTCTATGAACAGGCATGAAAATTCAGCTTTCCTAAAAATCCTAGATGTACAGCAGATTGTTGAAGCTTATCACCAGCAACCTGTGCACTTTATCCGCTTTTGGCAGCGTGGATATCAAGGACCCTCCCGGCAGGGTTACATTGACAACTTAAGATTAATGGACGATCTTATTGAGCCTGCCAATCTCCGTAGCCTCTATGAGTGGAAGGAGGGTCGCGAGTTTGACAAATTTAGGGAAACCACGAAGCATTCCTGCCAAGAAGTTGAAAAGCTAGCGAGTGTATTCCGCGATGTGCGCCACGGTAGAGTTAAAATTAGCCTATTACAACGAGATTTAGAGGATTGCTATGCCACTGATGCTCCTGTAATGAAGGCGTTCTGGGTTTATGTAGCTCAGTCTTTCAGGTACGCTATGATAGACCAACACACCCACCGCGCGTATTTGTGGCTGCAGAGACGCGAATTGCATTTAAAGT
>CAZNSC010000337.1:0-1562 GCA_964575695.1 uncultured Dehalococcoidales bacterium | reverse complement strand
GGATAAGATCGAGCCCCTTGACGTCACCAAGGGAACTTACGGACGCCAACTGGAAGCGCTGCGCATAATCCTCGAGCGCAAGGACAGCGATGTGCCAGTGGTGCATACCTTGTTCAATCCGGTGGCGATGGCAGCACGCCTTTCCGGTGAGGAAGCATTCTTCGTAGAGATGCGTCGCAATCCCACTCGTATCGAGCGGGCACTGGCAGCACTTACTGAGACCTGCGCCAGCTTCGCCAAACAAGTGATATATCATGGTGCTGATTGTGTATTTCTCTCAACCAGTGTTGCCAGCTACGAAATGATGTCCGTCGAAGAGCATAACAAATGGAGCCGCCCAGGAGACTTGGCAGTATTTAAGGCTGCAGCCGGAGGTTGGTTTAATATCCTACACCTGCACGGACAGCACCCCATGTTTGCAGAGGTTGCCGACTATCCGATTCATGCTATCAATTGGCACGACCGCACCGCCGGCCCTAGCCTTGTTGAAGGAAGTGAGGTCTTCCCAGGAGCACTTATCGGGGGTGTGGAGCAATGGGAGGTGATGCACTTCGGCAATCCCGAAGATGTCAGATCTCAGGTATTTGATGCCATAAGACAGTTAAACGGCAGAAGGTTGTTCGTCGGCGCTGGCTGTACCTACCCGACAACAGTGCCAGTGGGCAACCTCCTAGTCGCTAGAAAAGCTGTGGAGGAAGCTGCGTCTCTTATAGCACGAGAGCATAACGGTGGCCCTGGATAGGCCTAATCTCAGAGGATATGCCGAATCTCTTGGCCTTCCCGGTTACCGGGCTAACAATGCCGTGGTCTTGTCTGGCTACTAAGGCCTACGTTATCTCGCCACCAGGGCAAGTCGAGTTTTGTAGATATTGTTTCAATCTCGATGCGGCGATGCCCCCGGACTAGGTCCCTCGCCGCTGTCCAACTCTGTATTCACCGGTACCTTCAAGCAGGTAAACAGCCTGTCGGACGCTACCGTCAGACTACTGCAGGCAAAACAACATAGAGTTAGCCGCATCAATATCGCGAGGGAATGTACTTCATTTGTACCGCAGTCTACTTAAGGGACAGATACCTAGATGGCATGATGAAAGGCGTCTGCGATAAGATTTAAGAAAATATGTCGCGGGGGTAATCATGCTGTGCGCAGGTGTGGATGCCCACAAGAAGTACTCACGGGTTGTAAGTCGCTCCCGAGCGGCGCGGATATTACGGCTTGTGGCACTCTGAAAGCGATCACCCTTGAAATGAACGATAAATCTGTCACTATCCCGACTTTTTTGCCGGCGTCCTAGCCCGGAAGCCGTTGTCCGCATCACCCGCTTGAGTTCTTTGATTTCCTCCTGTTGCTGTTTGTAGCTTTCCTCCCATTTTATTCTTTCTTTACATCGCATAGTGCATCCAAATATTCTTCTGCTTTCCCCGACTCCTGCATCAGCACCTCCATCCCTGACAATTGCATAGGAAGACGGTCACCTCATCATACCACTCTTGAGAATTCAAGCGGGCCTTGGAAACCTGAATCTTTACGTGGTTGACATTCCATTTGAAAAGGCTAATAT
>CAZNSC010000336.1:0-1580 GCA_964575695.1 uncultured Dehalococcoidales bacterium | reverse complement strand
CCATTACTGTGTCGCCGGATTTCACGGTGGAAGAGACTGCCGAGATTCTCTTAAATAATAAGATATCCGGTGTCCCTGTGGAGGATGAAAAGAGCAAGGTGGTGGGCGTTATTACTAAAACCGATCTGTTTAACAGGAATTTCAGAGATAAAATGGTTTATGTCTCTCAATAGCGCTATGGGCGCGGGATTAGCGAATCAAGGCCTGTAAGACCCCACTGTCATCAATGTAGTAACCTAACGCTTTTAGGACTTCAGCTTGGGTCTTACTCGGAGTTTCGAGTCGACGTAGTGATTTTCTGGTTCCTTTGTTTACCGTAAGCACAGAGTGCAGATGCCTCATATCATCCATTACATCTTCAGCAGTTCGCCTGATGCCACACACAGTTAGTTTTAGCTCCAATCTGCGCAGATAAGCCAGAGCAACTACACAGGAAAAAAGGTGGCACCTGATTTTACTATCCGTCCAGTGCCTGATTGGCATGGTAGCTACCAAATCATCATTATTGCTGAGCCGGAAACGGTTCTCTACCTGCCAACGATCAAGGCTGGCTTCCACAATTTCTCGGGTTGTCCAGTCGGTATTATCGGTGATGATGATATTTTTGCCGAACATAGCTCGCTTCCTGCTCACGTTATAGGGGTCTTTTCGGAAGCTCATTGATAGACCATCATCGGATTGATGGAATTGAAGTATAAATAGGTCTGATGAAATATGCAACCGTTCACACAGACGCAAATAGCGTTCTTGGATATCGTTGGGTTTACGCCAGTGTGGCGCTTGTTCTTTTACTTTTGCTCTCATGACAAGCAACTCCTGGCGCATGGTCTCCAGTTTGCTTTGAAAGGTATAGCCTTTCTTTCTTGCAGTGGCAGGATTATAGGTCACCACCACCGCTCTCTTCTTACCCCAATATTCCCCACTGCTTCGATAAGCAAGCAAGCGTTCTTCGGGCATCCCCTCCTCAACGAGGCGCAGGTTTTTGGGGATATCCACGGGTTCAAATCGTTCAAGGGGTATGGTAGCAAGTTCCTGGGCAAAATAGGTGGAATAGGTGGTCACGAAGTGGATTCGGGAGTGTTCATCAATCCAAGCGTAGTTGTCCTCTGAATTCATGCCTTTGTCTATGACCACGGTTAGACGTTCCTTGGTATTATGTAAGCCGCAGACGATTCCGAACATTTCATCCATGATTGCTTCAAACTGCTTACTGTCATGAACATTGCCGGGATAAACCGTATAGTACAAAGGAAGCCTGGAATCCCGGGCCACCAGTAGGCCAAGGCCAATTTGACGCAAATGGTGCCGGCTTGCTTTGTTCTTCCCCCTACAGGCCAGTTCAGATGGTGTGTTGCTGGCCATAAAGGTGTAATAATTGGTTGTATCAAACAGAAGGCAATCAGCGCTTGGAGATTCGATCTCCCACAGTCGCCCAAAGAATGCTCGTGCAATCTCCCTAAGAGAGGCTTCGCTCACCCGATTCCATTTCTCCCAATACCGTTTGCTCGTCAGTTCATTGAGGTCCACAGGACGAATATGCTGGATGGCCGTTCGTTTATACCATTTAGACAGTTTATTCT
>CAZNSC010000335.1:0-1585 GCA_964575695.1 uncultured Dehalococcoidales bacterium | reverse complement strand
GGCCTCACCTTTCCAGGGACACGTGTATTCCCTGTCCCCTTTGTCAAAATATTCCCATTTTACCGACTCCGGAGGGAAGTAAATATTTCCCTCTACAACCTCGTATTTATTGCTTTCAGCAAGCACCGCGCCGTTCCAGGTTGCTTTAGCCATGATGTCCTCCTCTCTATTCTACTCAGGTTAACTTAAGAAAATGGTTATTTTAACATTAACAACATGCCTATGTAAAAGTCATAAAACTGTGACAGAAGATGTTACAAAACTATGACATTCGGAAATAACCTCACTGGTTGGGGAGAAATCGTTATCATTTGTCATCTTTAGTGGTAGCTCTATCTATTATGTTTCAGGGAATCCAGGCAGTGGCTCTGCCTCTAGCTAATGAGTTCGGCTATACTAAGGAGATTGAGGATAGAGTGCTGGCGCCTCTACCTGTATCAATGGTGGCAATCGGAGCCTTTCGGAAGGCACAGCGGGACGAAGATGATGATAGCGAGGAGACCGTTGTCATTCCTTAACGAGTTGTCTTACCTTAATCATCCAGGTCTTAATAAATTATAGCACTTGGCTTCCTGTCTCATAAAGCCTTGCCTGCCTAAGTGCGAAGGTGAAGTCTTTTCATCAAGCCAATACTCCGAGGCTGAGGTCATCGAATGTGACTAGGGGGTAAGCCATCTTTGAGGCGCTGATCGACTGCAGGTCTGCTCAATCCAACCCGGGCTACGCCTGCCCGAGATTCTACCTCTGCCTGAAGCTCTGGCAGCTCTCGCTAGAATGCAACAATCTCCGGTTTCAGGCCGGACGTTTTCAGGCGTTCATCAAGCTTCGCTATGGTGCTGTTAGCCATGCCCCGTCCTGATTATTTTCCCTTGGAAATCTCTTTGTACCATTTTCCATGGTGTGATTTTGCATACTTGACGGACACCGCCCCATGCGCCATGCTGTCCCAGGCTCCGACCATGAGCGGATGAAATACCGAGAGATAGATGTGGACAAAGAACATGGCACCCGTAGCGATAAAGGAAACATCGTGGACAAAGATGCTCCAGTTGATGACACCCACCGGCGCGATGGTATTGAAGGCCCACATGATAATGCCCGTCAGGACAAAAAGTGAACCAAAGACAATCACCATAAACCACCAAAGCTTCTGACCGGCATTCATATGGGGCTGTGGTGGCATGGCCGCCTCATCACCCAGAAAGTAATACCGGGGTGCTGCCTGCACCCATTCAAGGTCGTCCGAGCCCCAGGAAAAGGCCTCCTTGATGCCACTTAAAGTCGACCTCCAGTTCATGGGTATGTAGATGGCAGGCGCCACAACAAAAACAACGGCGGCGATGCGGTGGATAAGACGCGTCCAGCTACCCACCGCCAGCAAAGTCACCGGCGACGGGAGAAACAGGATAAGGCCGGTGAGAAACAGAACAATAAATGCTGAGGTGTGCACCCAGTGTAATATCCGCGTTGGTCTCCGGTATCTTTCGACTTCCTGCTGCATCTTACTCCTCCTTCTTAGCATTGGCCCGGGCAACAAGGTAGTTTAATCCCAGTCCGACGAGGGTCAGGCCGCCCACGGCCCAAC
>CAZNSC010000334.1:0-1595 GCA_964575695.1 uncultured Dehalococcoidales bacterium | reverse complement strand
GAATACGGATGTCATTATTCCCGCCCGCTACCTTAACCTTTCTGAGTCGGCGGAGCTGGCGCAGCACTGCATGGAGGATATAGACAAGGATTTTCTGAAAAGGGTGGAGGTGGGGGACATAATCGTGGCCACCACCAACTTCGGCTGCGGCTCATCACGGGAGCACGCCCCGCTGGCTATCAAAGGGGCGGGTATTTCCTGTATAATAGCTGAGAGCTTTGCCCGCATCTTCTTCCGCAACGCCATAAATATTGGCTTGCCGTTGCTTGAGTGTGGGGGGGCGGTGGATAGTACTGAGTCAGGTGATATCCTGGAGGTTGACCTGTCCACCGGCAGGATAAAGAACCTGACTAATGGCCAGACCTTCACCGCCAAGCCTTACCCCGATTTTATGGCGGAGCTTGTTTCCGCCGGCGGGCTTATCGAGTATACTAAGAAAAGGCTACAGAATATTTAGCAACCTATCCCCCTGTCTCCTTAAAAGGAGATGGGGATTAAGGGGGTGAGGTTAACAAACCGGTCAGGAGGTCTTAGCGTGCAGTTTGACATAGCAGTGTTACCCGGCGATGGTGTTGGCCCTGAGGTCATCAACGAAACAATCAAGGTTCTGCAGGTTGTAGGCAGCAAATCCGGGCACAGTTTCAAGTTGAACTACGGCTTGGTGGGTGGGGTGGCTATTGATAAGGAGGGAACGGCGCTTTCTGCTGAAACCCTTAAGATGTGCAAGCGCAGTGATGCTGTGCTGATGGGAGCTGTTGGTGACCCCAGATATGATGACCCCCTGGCTCCTGTCCACCCCGAGGACGGTCTGCTGGCCCTGCGCAAAGGGCTGGGACTGTTTGCCAACCTGCGCCCGGTCAAGGTATATAAACCTCTGGTGAATAACACCAACTTCAAGCCCGAGGTCATCGAGGGAGCGGATTTTATCTTTGTGCGGGAGCTGACCGGCGGCCTCTACTTTGGCCGACCCAAGAGGCAGTGGCGGACGACGCGGGGACGGCGTGCCGTAGACTCGATGAGCTATTCGGAGCAGGAAATTCAGCGCATTGTCCTGGTAGGCTTTGAGATAGCCAGAACCCGGAAAAAGAAATTAATCTCGGTGGATAAGGCTAATGTGTTGCAGTCATCAAGGTTGTGGCGGCAGATAGCCATCGAGGTTTCGGCGGAATATCCCGATATTGAGCTGGAACACATGCTGATTGATGCCTGCTCCATGCGGATAATTCAAAATCCCAGATACCTTGATGTCCTGGTTACGGAGAATACCTTTGGTGATATTGTCACCGATGAAGCCTCAATGCTGGCGGGCTCAATGGGGATGCTGCCTTCGGCCAGTCTGGCCGGGGTGCCGCAGGAGGGAGTTAAAACCTTCGGTATGTATGAGCCCATTCATGGCAGTGCCCCCCGCCGTGCCGGGCAGGATATAGCCAATCCCATTGCTACCATTATGAGCATGGCGATGATGCTGCGCTACTCTTTTGGTCTGGTAAAAGAGGCGCAAGCGGTTGAGGCTGCCGTTGAGGAGGTCTTGAACGAGGGCTACCGCACTTATGATATAATGGACGAAGGTAAAACGGAAGTGGGGACGAAGGAGA
>CAZNSC010000333.1:0-1598 GCA_964575695.1 uncultured Dehalococcoidales bacterium | reverse complement strand
ACCATGTCAAGGGTAAGGCGTCATCGACTTTCATGCCTATTTTGCCCCGCCTTTAAGGCGTAAAAAATCTCCGTTTCCGTTAGTACAACTTTCTAGTCCCGGGGTGACCGGATTGCCTAGCCCGCAGGTGCCGCTAAGCATATTTGCTTACCGAGCGAGTCCAACAGGGGGTGAGGTAGGCAACAACCTCTAATTGAAGCCAGCATACCAAAAAGATATACTATTAGTATGCCCCAGTTTGAGATTGTCTCCGATTTTGGGATGACCGGCGACCAGCCCCAGGCGGTGGCGAGGCTGGCCGAGGGCTTGAGCAAGCGCTTCAAGCACCAGACACTGCTGGGGGTTACTGGCAGCGGCAAGACCTTCACCATGGCCAACGTCATTCAGCAGGTGCAGAGACCGACCCTGGTCATGTGCCACAACAAGACCCTGGCCGCCCAGCTCTGCACCGAGTTCAAGGAGTTCTTTCCCAACAACGCCGTGGAGTACTTCGTCAGCTACTACGACTACTACCAGCCGGAAGCCTATGTCCCTCAAACCGACCTCTACATCGAGAAGGATGCCGATATCAACGAGGAGATTGACAAGCTGCGCCATTCGGCAACTCGCGCCCTTCTTGAACGGCGCGATGTGGTAATCGTGGCTTCGGTATCGTGTATCTACGGTCTGGGCTCACCTGAGGAATACCAGAGCTTTGTCTGCCGCCTTAAACGGGGCAACAGCTACCACCGTGAGAAGGTCCTGCGCCAGCTGGTCGATATGCAGTATGAGCGCAACGACATTGACTTCACCCGGGGCCGGTTCCGGGTGCGCGGCGATACCCTGGAGATACAGCCGGCTTATGAGGAACTGGCCCTGCGGGTCGAGTTCTTCGGCGATGATGTTGAGCGCATCGTCTCCGTAGACCCGCTGACTGGCGAACTGCTCGGCGAACTGGACTCGGTGGATATTTATCCCGCCAAGCACTTCGTTACCTCGCACGACAAGCTGATGCTGGCTATTGAAAGCATCAAACAGGAGCTTGAGGAGAGACTGGGCGAGCTCAAGCAGCAGGGCAAGGTGCTGGAGGCAGCCCGGCTTGAGGCACGCACCAACTATGATATAGAAATGCTCCGCGAAAGCGGCTTCTGTGCCGGCGTGGAGAACTATTCCCGCCACCTCTCGGGGCGGGCGGCGGGGAGTCCACCCTGGACACTGCTCGATTACTTCCCCGATGACTTCCTGCTCTTTATCGACGAATCACACATGACCCTGCCCCAGATTAGGGGCATGTACCACGGCGACCGCTCCCGCAAGGAAACACTGGTGGAATACGGCTTTCGCCTGCCCTCAGCCCTGGACAATCGCCCGCTGAACTTCCCCGAGTTCGAACAGCGTATCAATCAGGTCATATACACCTCAGCCACGCCGTCCGACTACGAGTATGCTCACAGCCAGCAGGTGGCGGAGCAATTAGTCCGTCCCACCGGTCTTCTTGAGCCCACGGTTGAGGTCAAGCCAACCAAGGGACAGATTGACGACCTCCTTTACCAGATTAAGACCCGGGTGGATAAAGGGGAGCGTTGCCTGGTAACAACCCTGACCAAGCGGATGGCTGA
>CAZNSC010000332.1:0-1598 GCA_964575695.1 uncultured Dehalococcoidales bacterium | reverse complement strand
GGGCATAGAATGCGGTATTCATTACAAGCCTAACCATTTGCTCTCCTTCTATGGCGCCAAGAAAGGGATGCTCCCGGTAACAGAAACATTATGCAAAGAACTGCTGAGTTTGCCGTTACACCCCGGATTGACTCATGAGGAGGTGGAGTACGTGATTGATCGTGTTAGAGGGTTCTTTGTGGGAGTTTGAGGCTGGAAGATATGTTTGAACGCTGGGTTTCAAAGTTAGTGACGGAGTAGTCAAATGAAGGTGGTCATCTTGTGTGGAGGCAAAGGCACGCGGCTCCGGGAAGAAACTGAGTATAGGCCGAAGCCGATGGTGGAGATCGGCGGTCTCCCTATTCTGTGGCATATCATGAAGCTCTACAGTCATTATGGGTTCAAGGACTTTATCCTATGCGTAGGATACAAACATCAGGTCATCCGTGAGTTTTTCTTGAACTACCGTTTCATGAATAGTGATATCACTATATCTCTGGCTACCGAGCGTAGTGTTCTTTGCCACAACACCCACAATGAAGACTGGCGTGTGACCTTGGCCCATACAGGCCTAGAGACGAAGAAAGGTGGACGGATCAAGATGGTTAAACCTTATCTTGAGGGCCAGCGTTTCATGCTCACGTATGGCGATGGGGTATCTGATGTGGACATCAAGGCTTTGATAAGGCACCACGAAAAGGAAAAGGCTTTAGCCACTTTTACTGGGGTGCATCCCATTTCTAGATTTGCCACTGTTGAAAGTGACGAGTCAGGTAAGATTATTGAGTGGGAGGAGAAAAAGCAACTTGAAGGTTACATAAATGCCGGATTTTTTGTTCTTGAACATGGAGTTCTAGACTATGTGGAAGGGGATGTAGAGTTTGAAGAACAACCTATGAAACGTATAGCTAGAGAAGGTAAGTTGTCCATGTACAAACACGAAGGATTTTGGCAGTGTATGGATACCTATCGAGATTATCTTCTGCTTACCGAGCTGTGGGAAAGCGGCACTGCCCCGTGGAGAATATGGGAGTGACGATGTCAGATCGTGTCTTTAGTGACTTTTATAAAGACAAACGTGTCTTAGTGACTGGTCATACCGGCTTCAAGGGCAGCTGGCTGAGTCTATGGCTGCTGGAGCTTGGTGCGAAAGTCGCGGGATTCTCAGCATATCTTCCTTCGAAGCCATGTAATTTTGAGGTATTGGGGTTGCAGCGACTGGTGGATCATTACAAGGGTGATATTAGAGATTTCCAAGATCTTTGGCAAGTCTTCACAGATTTCAGACCGGAAGTTGTTTTTCATCTTGCTGCCCAGCCAATTGTCCGACGGTCTTATGATGAGCCTAAGCTGACTTTTGATACCAACTTAGGCGGGACTGTCAATCTTTTGGAATGTATCAGGAAAACTGACTTCGCGCAGGCAGCTGTCATCATTACAAGCGATAAGTGCTATCGAAATGTGGAATGGCCGTGGGGCTATCGGGAGAAAGACGAGCTGGGCGGCGATGATCCTTACAGCGCTTCCAAGGGCTGTGCGGAAATAGCTATAAACTCCTATGCTCAGTCTTATTTTAGTGAAGCAAAACGAGTTAATATAGCGTCAACAAGGGCGGGGAA
>CAZNSC010000331.1:0-1609 GCA_964575695.1 uncultured Dehalococcoidales bacterium | reverse complement strand
GATAAGGAGGTTTAAGATGGGACAAACGATAGTTATAGTTGATCAAACTGTCGCCGCCGATTCTAACCCTCACGATGTAACCATCCCGGGCCGGCATGCTTTGGTATCCCTCCTTAATGCTAAGCAG
Organism: uncultured Dehalococcoidales bacterium; assembly: GCA_964575695.1. Classification (GTDB taxonomy): domain Bacteria; phylum Chloroflexota; class Dehalococcoidia; order Dehalococcoidales; family W111; genus CAZNSC01. The sequence continues at coordinate 1,482 of CAZNSC010000331.1, read as the reverse complement.
ATAGATAACGGCACACCAGCTGAGGTGGACCTGACCATCGTCACTACTGCCCCAACTGCTGATAACCAAATCTATCTCAAGGATGAGAGCACCGTTAGTATTCAGGTTGGCACTGCCATAGCGGTGGAGGACTTCCTGGTCCTGGAGGGTGAAGAAATCGGCGAAAACGTAAAGCCGACATGATATAAACGGTAATATCGCCGGAGCCTTGCCGGTGATGAAGAGAATAATATTGCCATCACGCGGCAAGTAGCACTCGTGATGGCAATTTTGTTTAAGAGGATGAGATGTCACGTGCATAGGAGGCTACTATGATTACAGAAGCGACAATAGGCAGGGTGAAATACTTCCCAGAGCAACTCCCTGACAGTGCAGTTCCTACCATTGCTGCCACATCTGAGGCATCACCTGTCATGCTTGAACTGAAGCAACTTGCGTCGCTGCTGGTTCGATTGTCTGATGTCGCTGTCGACAGGGACGATGAGGTTGAGATGCGCTTCAAGGTGGACAAGTCTTCCTTCAGTTCTTTAACTGGCTCTATGTTTGATGGGCTGGCCAATAACTTCTCTCTCCTTGCTAGAGAAAGGTTTTACTACAACCTCTATAATAAAGGAGCTGCTTCCAAAGACGACTTCAAGACCTTTTTCTCCCTGTGGGTCATTAAACCGACGGTAGCCCATAAGCTTCGCTTAGGCGTCCCTCTTACTCCGGAGGAGCAGAAGCTAAACCGAGATCTGGGTATCTCGGACACTGTAGAGAAGGGTCTGTTGCCATTACCCCTGTCGCAGCAAATAGCCAGGGAATATCAGGTTCTCCAGGAAGAGACTCACGGCTTCGTGGTTACTGTGCCCACGACCGGGGTTGAAGTCGAGACACTTCACCCCCTACCTGGACAGTTCCTGATCCTCACCAAACTCTCAGCTGATCCGGGCGATGCCGCTGCCGACAACATCAGAATAGCCATTGATAGAGACTACGTCGTTGACTATCTGGAGTTTCCCACCTGGGCGCTGGGCACAACACCTGCTACCGCCCTGGGGAAGGAGATCAGCAGTTTTATACCTGCCCTCAGCGAACTCCGGATTAAGCTCAAGGCAACCGTCAGCAAAAGCATCAACATCAGGTTTACCGTCCAAAAATGTGCCTTAACCAATATACTCCGAGCGAGGTGGGGTCTCGCCATTAGAGAGGAGCTGCCTGGGGATGTCTATGACAAGGTTATGGTTGGGGTGTTGTGATGGAAGAAAAAGATACTGGAAAGGGAATGGTGGCTGTCGGTATAGGAGGCACCGTACTAGGCGCCGCTATCGCTTCATTACTTGCGCGGGCCCGAACTGCCCCTGCCGATGAAAAGCAAGATTACTTAATCGAGGCCCTCACAGCTCTAATTCCAGTGCTGACAGAACTGTGTGAACGCCAATCTGCTCTAACTCAATTACTCGAGCAATGGCTTGCCGTTCAAGGTGTCCCTGCAGTTGAGAT
>CAZNSC010000330.1:0-1614 GCA_964575695.1 uncultured Dehalococcoidales bacterium | reverse complement strand
TGATGAGCATCCTGAGATTGAAGATATTCTCAATGAGCTGGTAGCTACCTTCCCGGGTGGAGGTAGAACTGCTACTCCTGAAATAGTTGCCCAAGGCCAAAAGGCTTGGCAGGAACTTAACGCTAAGGTGGACATCGATTTGATGGAACCGGAAGACGTTGCCCATGACTACCTGGCGGAAAATGGTTTAATTGAAGAATAGAAAGTGCTTGTGCCTAAGATGCTCAGACAAGAAGACCGGCGCGCCCAAGAAGGAAACCCTTGAGGAATTAGGTCTGAAGTATGTGGCTGATGATCTGGAAAGGGCGGGAATCTATCAGGAAGGTGATTAAGTATTTAAGGGTTATTCGAGGAAAGCCGAGGTGACCTTGTATCTTAAACAAGGTGGTAGAATATCTTCCGGAGTCAGGGCGTGGCAGGCCGATTGACCTCAGGTTTCCTGAGACCGTGGGGCAGCGTGGTCGCCACGCTCCTATCTCCAATAGAGCCCGAACAGTTGTCAGGGTTAACCAAACCCGCATGATGCAAGGACGGGCTATAAAGGAGAGCACGCAAATGACAAAGGAAGCAGTTTATGTTGGAGTGGATGTCGCCAGGGATACTCTGGATGTAGCGGACAGCAATTCCCAAGAAACACGCCGGTTTACCAATGACCATGAAGGCATCACACAGGCTATCCGGCACATCGCCAGTCTGCAGCCAGCAGGGATCATTCTTGAGGCAACCGGCCGTCTGGAAATGCCTTTGGCCGCAGAGCTCCAGACCAAATGCCTGCCGGTGGTCATCATGAATCCCCGTCAGGTGCGCGACTTCGCCCGTGCGACTGGTGCCCTAGCTAAGACTGATGCCATTGATGCCAGATTACTCGCTCTCTTCGGCTTGCGCATAAAGCCAGAGGTAAGACCACTGCCGGATAAGCAAGCCCGTGAGATGACAAGCCTACTCAAGCGCCGCCGTCAACTTATGGAGATGCTTGTTGCGGAACGCAATCGGCTCTCCCGGGCTGATGAGGGCATCCAACCTAGTATCAAAGATCATATCAAGTGGCTGAAGAAAGCTTTATCTGACATCAATACCGACCTGGAGCGTCGAATCCAGAACAGTCCTTCCTGGCATGAGAAGGACAGTCTCCTGAGGAGCGTGCCCGGGATTGGCAAGGTAGTATCCTCCACACTCCTGTTTGAACTACCCGAGCTGGGGAGTTTGAATCGTCGTAAGATTGCCGCCTTAGTTGGTGTGGCGCCTCTCAATCGTGACAGCGGTACCATGCGTGGAAAAAGAACAGTGTGGGGTGGTCGGGCTACGCTGAGAGCTGTCCTATACATGGCGGCGCTGGTAGCGACAAAGCGTAATCCTGTTATTGCCGCTTTCTATCGGCGGCTGTTGGCTGCTGGCAAGGTCAAGAAGGTAGCTCTTGTTGCCTGCATGCGTAAATTATTGACCATAGTAAACGCCATGATGCGTGCTATGACAGTTTGGGATCCTAAACCCATCAATCAGCATGTTGTTACGGAGGCATAATGAAGACAGTTGCTGCCCCCAAAAACTAGTCCAGTTATAATATCGGACCTGACAAACCGCCTGCTCCAGGGGCTATTGTGGCGGCAACTGTAA
>CAZNSC010000329.1:0-1615 GCA_964575695.1 uncultured Dehalococcoidales bacterium | reverse complement strand
GAAATGCAGAAAAGGCTATACGTTACCGTGTAACAGATGGTAAAGATGGGTTAAGCCGTCGCCCCATGTCGGCGATGTGAGGGCGAGCCACCAGGATATAGGTTGCAGGCATCGGAAGGAGTCGGCGCAAAAAGAGATAGTGCACGAAGTTACGCTCCTGTGGCGTGCAGCGCAACTGCTCGTCCACCGGGAGCTCTAACCAGGCTCCTGGGACAGGAAACCTGGTAAGAAACTTCCATGCCCCTTGGCTTCTTTCTCTGGTAAGCTCAGGCGATGTAGAGTAGCCGGCGGCCGCCATGTACGACATATACTCGGTTACCAGGCAGGCATGGTCTAAGGCGATTTCGCGGGCAGTTTCCTGGGAAGATTCCAGCGTGCTTACTATTTCGGGAAGGAGTAGCTTATTCATTTTCTGCTTTCTCCTTCCTTTGCGGGCCAAGCAAGTCAGACACCCGTAGATACTCTTCCCTGAGCTCACGCGGGCAAAGATGCAGGTAGATCCCGGTTGAAGTCAGGCTCTTGTGTCCTGCCTGGACCTGAAGCGCTTCAAGCGACATGCCCGACTGGCGCAGCCGCGTAAGACAGGTATGGCGGAAGCGATGGCATTGTATGCCGAGGGTGCCGGCTAACTTCCGGTGATATTCAATGATCATATCCAGACCACGCACTCTCAATGGTTGTCCCCGGCGGTGTCCTTTTAAGACAACGAATAAGCGGGGTGAGGGTCCGCGAGGTCTCTCCTCGTTCAAATATCGGAGCACTTCCTCAAGTGCCGCATTAGCCACGGCAACGACCCGCCGTTGACCACGTTTGCCGTCCCTTATGACAACGATATGCTGCCCAAAGTCTACGTCCTCAAGAGCCAAGCCCAGTACCTCCGACTTCCTCAAACCCCCAAGCAGCATAAGGAGAACCATTGCTTTGTCCCGATGAGTGCTTAGTGAATTGAAGAAGCTACTTATTTCTTCTGAATCCAGCGGTCTGGGTAATGGCCTTGGAACTCGGATAAGAGGCGTTACGACATTATTCTTCGATCTGTTACCCCAGAGTGTGCCTCTAGTCGTCAAACCTCGCGGTACCGGATTAGCCTTAAGCGGCGTGTCGCCACAGACCCTGAGATATTCATAGAAACCTGAGATCGCAGACAGCCGGCGTTTAACCGTCTTAGCAGAGAGGCACGTGTGGTGCGGCCTGTTGTCCTCGTGGCCCGGGCCATCCCACTGCTGCTGAATGAAAGCAAAAATGTCAGCCGGCCTGACCTCCGAGACGGGTTTTTGTACCGTGTTGAGGAAGACCTGGAGGTCATGACCATAGCTTTTCCAGGTATTGGGCCGACAACGATGCTTCAGGAACCTGAGGTAGGCATCTACTTCGGGGACACCCAGAGACAAGCCTATAACTTCGCCCTGGTCCACCTCTTTGTGCAGTTTATAAGCCATATCTGCCCTCCCTAACTACTACCAGTTTTTTGACTTCAGTAATTCTACCCCCCAGAGGGATTACGGATATAGTAGCTAGGTTATGAGATATCACTTTAGAGGCTTTTGTTGAGTCACTCTTGCTTGTATTGTTCAACCAGCCCGTTTCAATAACTTGCGTCCCGCCGCTGGTCGAA
>CAZNSC010000328.1:728-1620 GCA_964575695.1 uncultured Dehalococcoidales bacterium | reverse complement strand
ATCATTGACATACCAGAGGCCTTCGTGTTCGGGCAAGGGCTGGCATAAGTGATGGGTTTGAATAACTATGAATGAGGCTGTCTAAGGACATAGCGCGAGGTTTAAGCTTCGCGCTATGTAAATTTGAGTAAGCTTTCCCAAGATAATCAGGTAAGGCTAATATTGGTATTAGACAGGCTTATAGAGGAAAGAGAGGTAAAGCTTTCAATAACTCAGAGGTGCCACCTCGCAGACAGGAATAATTGTTAAACGCCAGGTAGTGCACTTAACAAGTCGAGTTCAAATCTTTAATTAGGAGGTATGATTGAAATGGCTCTCAAAACACCGCAGCAATACATAGACAGCATCAGGGAAATAAAAGCCAGAGTATTTATCGCCGGCAAGAAGATAGATGATGTCACCCAACATCCCAATACCAAGGCCGTAATAGATACTGTGGCCAGAACTTACGAACTGGTACTTGACCCCAAATACGAGGAACTTTTGACGGCAACCTCCCACCTCACCGGCGAGAAAATAAGCCGCTGGTGCCATGTGCCCCGCAGCATTGACGACCTGGAAAAAAGAAGGCAGATGAATGTCCTGATGTCTCAGAAGTTAGGCACCTGCAATGTGCGGTGTGTCGGCACTGAAGCCATACACGCTCTAGACAGCGTGACCTACGCTATGGACCAGAAGCTGGGCACCGAATATCACAAAAGATTCAATAACTTCTTACGGTATATGCAGGAAAACGATTTAACCTGTAACGAGCCGCAGACAGATGTTAAGGGCGATAGAAGTAAAGGTCCCTTGGAACAGGAAGACCCTGATACCTACCTCCGCATAGTCGAAAAACGAAGTGACGGGATAATCGTCAGGGGAGCCAAGGGGCATCAGGAAGGTACTTTTG
>CAZNSC010000328.1:0-718 GCA_964575695.1 uncultured Dehalococcoidales bacterium | reverse complement strand
CTCCTTCCAGACCGCTTGTCAAAGGTGAAGAAGACTACGCGGTCATTTTTGCCCTTCCGGCTGGAGCCGAGGGTATGACCTATATCTGCCAGGACGGTGCTATGGAGGCAGAACGGAGAGACGCTGAAGACATCGGAACCCTGGGTAACCCGATTTACGGAAATGCTATATCGGCCATGAATGTCTTCGACAATGTTTTTGTCCCCTGGGAGAACGTCTTCATGTGTGGCGAGATAGAATTCGTCAATGACCTTATCGACAGGCTCGGTCGAGTGCACAATCTAGTGTGTCGAGGCTCTTGCAAAGTTGGCTTCATGGACCTGATAATAGGCGCGGCACAGACTATGGCTGAGTATAACGGAATAGCCAGAGCATCTCACGTGGTTGACAAGATAACGGAAATGCTTCGTGTGCGTGAAACCACCAATGCCTGTGCTACCGCCGCCGTCCTGAATGCCACAGAGGAACCCCCAGGCTCAGGAGTATACTTCCCAGAGGCTATGGCCTGCCTTGTGGGTTCGCTCAATACCCAATATGGACTGCCACAGGCAGCCCTGCTGGCAGCAGACATTGCCGGCGGTGCGGTAGTAACCATGCCCTCAGAGCTGGAGCTAAACAACCCGGAGACGAGTGAGTACGTAAAGAAATATCTCAAGGGGGTTGCCTCAGTGCCCACCGAAGATAGAATGCGTATGCTAAAATTCCTGCAATATTGGGT
>CAZNSC010000327.1:0-1636 GCA_964575695.1 uncultured Dehalococcoidales bacterium | reverse complement strand
GACATTTTATTCCTCACTTCTCAAAATGTCTCGCTTCCAAGGGGAGCAGTATAACACCGGCTACTCCCAAACGGTTATCACATTACCCTTTCGATTCAGCCATGGCCAAGCATCGATAAGCTTATTTATCATTATATGGTTTTAATTCTACCCCACCATTACGGAAACCTCTGTCTGATATAATCCTGGGTCTGGCTGGCGCTGATCTCAGTCGTAGAGGGACCGGTGCGGATATAGAACCGCTCAAGGTCGCCGTCTTTGACAAATACCGGCTTGGGAGCCTTGCCACATTTTACGACCATCACCCGGTTATCCTGATAATCCTCAAAATGGGCGTGCATGCTGGTCATGGCTTGGGGGCCCATTCTGCTGTTGACCAGATTCACCAAGTGCAGGCTCATCTTGTCTTCGTTCGGAAAACCGTCGGCCTCGATTCCTAAAGGAGTTCCGTCATCGGCCACACCGATTATCAGAGTAACACCGTTGGTGTTCAGAAAACCGGCCAGGGTCTTCAGTATGGACAACTCAATCCGGGGGTCTTTGTTGCCTGTGTGCAGGTTTGTTCGCAATGCCGATTTGAATTCCAGATACGCCGATTCGCCATTCATCACCACTCTGCTCAAATCCAATTCTTCTTGCCCGGCCTCTTTTCCCGGTTCGGTGGTCAAGGTCTGATACCCTTCGGCGATTACCTGGGCTATGAGTTCTCGTCTCTTTTCGAGGAATTCACGATAGTCCAATTGCTCCCAGTTTTCTGGCAAGGCATGCCAGTGGTACATCCGAGACAGTTCATCTGCCCCGAAACGCCTTTTAAATTCAGGGAGGTACTCTGCCGGCGCTTGATTCGAGATCCTCGCATTGTCCCCCCATTCCACCAGGGCGTAATTGGCTATCTGGTTAGTGTCCCGTATGCTGGTTAACCCAATGGTCTTTAGGTAACCCTTGGGAAAAAGGTGGTGCCTTTCTACCCCCGAACGAGGGGCATGGAGGGCTGGGTCGTACAGTTCAGCTACTTTCACTTTTGAGAAAAGGGTCCGGGCATCCAGCAAAATCAAGGCGGCATAGTAAGCAAAGAGAGAGGGGCTACGCGGTGAAGAGGTCGCCAAATCATTAGGTAAAGAGACCTTCCAGAAATCGCTGGTAAGTGTGATGTCGCAGACCTGTTCCAGAATAGCGATGAACTGATTTCCATCACTAACATCGCGGAAACGGGCCAGGTCAAACTCCATGGCTGACTCGGGTGATCCGGTAAAACGGCCAGTCAAGCTCGACATAAAAAACCAGCGGGCGATAACACGCCGCAAGTCGAACTCGTCAATGCCATATTCTGTACGCCCGATCAGGTACAACATATAGGAGAATAACAAGTTGTTCTGGGAACTAACCATCTTCCCGCTTCTGAAACCTGCTTGGCGGAGGCAGTTCATGAAATCGTGCCAGTATTGTGGGTCCAACACGCGGTCCTGGGCCTTCTTCAGGACCTCAAATTGCTCGACGCGCCGCTCATCGCTGAACTTTTCGGTCTCCAGGTCCTTCCCCCGCAGAATGGAATAAACATATTGCAGCCGGGCCCGCTTGAATCTTGTAATGCTCCCCTAAAGTCGAGACATTTTTAAGGTCGGTTTTGTGTAGTATC
>CAZNSC010000326.1:0-1637 GCA_964575695.1 uncultured Dehalococcoidales bacterium | reverse complement strand
TGGTCACTGAAAGCGTTTCTCCTATCCGGCCAGAGCCAGGATTTACCGTCGTTACCGTTGGCTCCTTGGCTTCCTCTCCACACCCGCCGAGCATTCCACCACCCGACAAGGTAAGAACTACTGCTAGCACCAGAACGAAAATAGCTGCCTTCTTCATTGGTTCTGGACCTCCTTTCTTCTTTTACTTCTGATACTTCTGAATGTATTTGTAAATGCCGTAGTTTTGTAACATAGATATAATTAGTCTACCACACTATGTAAACCCAGCAACATAACCAGGTTACCTTCCTCTTGGCGGCATCTGTGACACCAAGCCCTTTTTGGCCAACTCCTGCTCAAACATTTCCCTTATTTCAGGGTCTTCATCCTCGTATTCTATTTGGTCGCCTCCGGCTTTAAGGCTTTCATCAACAGTGTACCACCTCTTAGCTGCGAGCCTCCCTGTGCGCAGGGCGAGATATCTGGCCGGCCCATCTCCGGTATTAAAGTGTTGATGGAACCAATCCCTCGGGGGAACGAACAAGCTCCCAGGCTGCCAATCGATCTTCAGCCTCGGATGGCCTTCAGGCCACATGAGACTGAATCCCGTCCCGCTCAAGATAATTACATTTGCCCCTGGCCCATGTCTGTGTCCCTTCTTGTAGCGAAGAGGGGGAAATTCAGAAATGTGATCGTCCATGGTGTTATTCGCCAATTTCAACCTTATATTGGTGCCACCGGCCCCTCTTGCCTCCCAAGAATATAGCCCAACCTTTTTAACATCGGGAATAAAATTGACCTCCCAAAGCTTCCTTCGTCGCTGATAATCATCTACCTTCCCTTGATCAGACAGCTTCCCTGGACTGCTAAAATAGTCCGCTTCTCCACTATATCTACTCTTAAACAGGTAGGTATTATCAAATATAAAATCCATATCGCGGAATATGTTCATAACCGGGGGAGCACTGGTGACCCCCAGATATCTCACCGGTTTGTCTCCCTGAGCATTGAAGTGCTGATGCCAGGAATTCAGTGGGATGGCGAATAGAGTGCCCTCACCCCATTCAAAGGTCTGTTTAGGCCCGCCTTCGTTCCAGACCGTGGTCGCTCCCCTTCCGCTAAGTATAAGTATCATTTCCTCGAAGAGGTGTCTCTGTGGCTTGAGCTCCTTGCCCGCCGGTATCTCACATATATAAGCACCGATGGAGTCCTCATGGCCCTCCAGCTTGATGAAACTACCTGAACCGCCTTTACGTTCCCATGGCTCAACCGCTACCTTGTTCATGTCCTGTACATAATGCCCCGTAATTACAGGTATGCCTTCAGCCTCCATCCATTTATCATAAGTGCTTTTTCTCTCATCATCGGCCACTTTTCTCGTTCCTTCCTTTCCCGTGTTTTATGGCGTTCGTCAACCTCATTATGTCTTGATGCTTGGCTTGTCAGAACCTTATAGCGGGCTTTCCTCTAGCCCTGGCCCACCGATTTATGGGCGAAATCCCGCGCTAACAGTGTTATCCCCTGCAGGGCTTTGCCCTGCAGGGGATAACTTGTCATCATCCCGACTTGAGAATCACGTCTACCTCAGCCTGCCACGCTGCTTGCCCCCCAGAAACGACAAAGTCCAAGATGTCTGGATCCACACGAGTGTATATGGG
>CAZNSC010000325.1:0-1647 GCA_964575695.1 uncultured Dehalococcoidales bacterium | reverse complement strand
GTTTACCGCAACTCCCTATCGGTACAGCTTCTTCAGCAGGGGAAAAGGCAACACCGCCAACGGTCTCAGTAATCCCGTAGTTCTCATATAGACGCTTACCAAAGGTTTTGTGCCATCTCTCGATTGTTTCTACAGGCACGACGTCACCGCCGGTAAAAACGTATTTAAGCGAGCTTAAATCGTAGTATTCCAGTCTATCATGGTCTAGAATCATCCGGAACATAGCCGGGACACCAAAAAAGTTGGTTGCCTGGTATCTCTGGACAAGGTCGAAATAGGCGTCCAGATTGACCCGGGGTGTCAGTATCAAGAACTCTCCGGCCAGGCATATAGTCATCAATCCGTTCATGATGCCAAGGTTGTGATAAAGTGGACCCCCTTGAAGTATAATGCCTTCGCCTATAGGAACCGCGGCTTCCATCATCTTCCGGTGGTCAAAGATGGTTTCCAGAAAGTTGTCATTTGTATACGGTACTCCTTTAGGCAATCCGGTGGTGCCGCCGGTGTAAAGCATTACCATAATGTCGTCGCCTTCGCCGTTGAAAGGAGGTAACGGCGTAGGAGATTCGCGGAGTAACCTCCCGAAGGAATAGAAGTTTTCTCCCAGGGCGAACTTACCTTCGGGAACACGGTCAAAGGCCTTGCCCAGGAATCGCTTCCACCAGGGCAAAAGCTCCGTCATGGTGGTAACGATCACCCTCTTTATATTACTCTCGGAGAGGACCTGAGTAGCATATCCGAAGTTGGTATCCAGGCAGATAAGCGTCTCTGCCCCACTATCATTAGCCATGTACCCGAGGTCAATAGGCGTATAAATAGGGGCTACTGCTACCGCGCCTGCCCCAAGCCGTTGTAAGGCCAGAAAGGCAATAATCCATTGAGGAACGTTGGGAAGGTAGAGGATAGCTTTATCCTGCTTCCCTACCCCAAGCTTATGAAGAGCACCAGCGAATCTGTCAGCCACCTCTTTCAGCTCGGAGTAAGTCCATTTGGTTCCCAGATAGACCAGCGCCGGCTTATCGGGCAATCTATTAGCCAATTCTGGAAAGCATTGGTAAATAGTATCAGACTGTGGTTCGTTCATAATTACTCCCTATACGCCGAAATATGCGGCAATTACCTCGGGGTTGTCCATCAATTCCTGCCTTGTGCCCGAGAGAATAAAGGTGCCATTTTCTATAACATACCCGCGGTCAATAATAGGTAAGAGGGGTCTGGCGAATTGCTCAGTCACCAATATGGTGACGCCTCGCTGCTCTCGGATAGTCTTTACTGCCCGCATCAAATCAACCTGTAGCGCCGGAGCCAACCCGAGCAGGGGCTCATCCAGAAGCAAAAGCCGGGGCCCGGCCACCAAAGCCATACCAATGATTAGCATCTGCTGTTCTCCCCCACTCAACAATCCGGCTTTTCTCCCCTTCAACTTCTCCAGGGGAGGGAAAATTTCGAAGACAAAATCAGTGGTTTCTTTAATATCAGCTCCTTTGCGCAGATAGCCGGCTATTTTCAGATTCTCCACTACATCGCTGTCGGGGAAAATAGGATGTCGTTCCCGAGCTAAAACGATGCCTCTCTTCACTCTCTCGCTGGGTTTGGCAGCAGTAATATTTTCCCCCTCAAATTTCACTTCACCCAGCACGGTAATTC
>CAZNSC010000324.1:0-1659 GCA_964575695.1 uncultured Dehalococcoidales bacterium | reverse complement strand
CCTCACCAATGATGCGGATAGCCAGACCTGGCCCAGGGAAAGGTTGCCGCCACACCATCTCTTCTGGCAAACCCAGCTCCAGTCCCACCAGACGCACCTCATCCTTAAACAGGTACCGCAGCGGTTCCAGCAGTCGGAGGGTCATCTTGGCTGGCAAGCCACCAACATTGTGGTGGCTCTTTATTTTAGCTGATGCGGTGCTTCCTGAAGATGCGCTCTCAATGACATCGGGGTAGAGGGTTCCCTGCGCCAGGAAGTCAACCTTCCCTATTTTATTAGCTTCCTCTTCAAATACTGTGATAAACTCTTCGCCGATAATCTTTCGTTTAGTCTCAGGGTCGGTTACCCCTTTCAAACGGTTTAAGAATCGCTCACTGGCATCTACGAAGATAATATTCATGCCTAAATTAAGACGAAAGGTATTGAAGGTTCGCTCCACCTCTTCACGGCGCAGCAGCCCGTGGTTGACGAAGATGCAGGTGAGCTGGTCACCTATAGCTTGGTGGATGAGCGTGGAGACTACCGCCGAATCAACTCCTCCTGATAGAGCGCTAACAACCTTGCCCTTGCCTACACGTTCTCTAATTTGGGCTAAGCTCTCGCTTACGAAGTTGCCCATTGTCCAGTTTCCCTTGCAGCCACACACCCGGTAGACGAAATTCTTAAGGATGGTCTTTCCCTCAGGGGTATGGGCTACCTCAGGATGAAACTGGAGACCGAATATTCCCTCATTGTTGCCCATGATGGCAATGGGTGAGTTTTCAGTATAGGCTATGGCTGTAAAGCCAGGGGGCACCTCTTCAATTTGGTCGGCATGGCTCATCCATACTGGGGAGGATTCAGGTAAATCGGCAAGTAGAGGTGAGTCTGCATTGCTTAAGTGAAGCATGGCATGGCCATATTCATACCTGGTTCCCCGTGCAACCTTTCCTCCTAGCTGTTTTGTCAGCACTTGCATTCCATAGCAGATGCCTAATACGGGTAAATGGCTTTCATAGACATAGGGCAGGGCCAGGGGGGCACCAGTTTCGTAGGCGCTGGCGGGACCGCCGGAGAGGATGAATCCCTTTGGGTTCAATGGCGCAATCTTTTCCCAGGGGGCGTCATAAGGTACTAGCTCACAGTATACTTGGCACTCGCGCACCCGCCGTGCGATTAGCATGCTATACTGGGAGCCAAAGTCGATGACAATTATGGCTTCACGCTCAACGCCAGATATAGCTTCCTTGGTGGTAACTGGTTGCTCGCCAGCTATCTCCTTGGCAATCTCTAAATAGGTAGAGACTTCAATATCACCGCTGGTCGTTACCCGGAGACTCTTTTTTGAGGCTTGTTTTGATTTGCCTTTATTCTTACTCATTTATCAAAGATTACCACTATGATATACTAACGTCAAGACGGGAAACTTTCTTGGTAGATGGCAAGGACAATGGTAAATAAGCTGCCTTTATCTATTCAAAAGCAGGTTGAAAGTGGGGTTTCTATCCTTAAGGAGGGTGGGGTAGTTGCTTTTCCGACTGACACCGTCTATGGACTGGGTGCTTGTGCTAACATTGGTCAGGCTGTGGAGCGTGTATATCAGATAAAGGAGAGACCATTGAATATGGCACTCCCCTTGCTTCTCGCTGATATTTCGCAGATAAGCGAGGTGGCCCATCC
>CAZNSC010000323.1:726-1662 GCA_964575695.1 uncultured Dehalococcoidales bacterium | reverse complement strand
GAAATTGACATTTCAAAGCTACGTTACCACCGGGTCATCCTGATGACTGACGCCGATGTTGATGGTTCTCACATTCGTACTCTGCTGCTCACCTTCTTCTTCCGCCACATGGTGGACTTGATTAACAACGGGCACCTTTTCATTGCCCAGCCGCCACTCTACCGCGTTAAGACTAACAAGCAAGAGCGGTGGGTTTATACCGAACAGGAAAAGGAAGAGCTGATTAACGGGCTAAAAGGGTCAAAAAAGGTAGATATTCAGCGCTATAAGGGCCTGGGAGAGATGAGCGCTGAGCAACTGTGGGAAACCACTATGAATCCAGCCACCCGCACCCTACTGACCGTAACCGTAGAGGATGCGGCCAAAGCCGACCAAATATTCCATACACTGATGGGCGGAGAGGTCCCGCCTCGCAAAGCCTTTATTCAGGCCCACGCCAAGAGCGTCAAGAACCTGGATATTTAAACCCCTGACCATAGCATTCTAGTATACGACATATAATCTATGCTCTTTAATGTACCTGTTTACTGGCTCAGGGACGAGGTGACGAATAGATAATCCTCTAGCAACTCGGTCTCTGATATTTGATGCGCTGATATCTATCTCTGGCTTATCCAGAAGCATTACCCGCTGAGATATGCCAGGCATACTCGCTTCCACGGATTTAAGTTTGGGACGGGGATAGCCAGGCCTGGGAACAACCACCAAACGGCACATTGTAATAAGCCGAGCTGGCTCATGCCACTGAGGGAGTTCAGCCAGATTATCCCAACCTAAAATCAAAAACAGCTCGTCCTCAGCCCCGATTTGACTCTGCAAATCAGCTATTGTGTCCACAGTATATGTGGGGCCACCCCGGTCTATGTCCACTGTAGAGAGTCTGAAGTACGGTTTACCGGCAATGGCAAGGCGCACCATCTCCACCCGATGCTCCAC
>CAZNSC010000323.1:0-716 GCA_964575695.1 uncultured Dehalococcoidales bacterium | reverse complement strand
ACCGCCAAAACAGGCCTATCCGTCTTTAACCATGGTATACCAGCCGGCACAAACAGAACCTCGGCCAGATTTATTCGGGCCCTTGCCTCCTCAGCAATGATGAGGTGCCCTATGTGAATCGGGTCAAAAGTCCCGCCAATCACTCCTATATTCATTCTACTGCCACTCCCATTCTAAATTACCACAGCGAACCTTATCACCAGGCTTAACCCCGGCCGTCCGCAAAGCCTTACCGAGCCCGCGTCTCCGAAGGTAGTTCCCGAGCACCGCCGGGTTGGTCACATCTGTCCTGCCCACAATGCGCTCCAATTCAGGTGCTACCACAACAAAGGTATCCCCCTCCTTTTGCACGCTGGGGGCCACCCCTCTAGGCTGGGGACGAAAAACCTTCTTCGGAATCTGCTCACCAGCTGCTGCCTCAGCCACAACCTGACCCAGCAGCCTCACGGCTTCAGACATAAGCTCGGCGACACCTCTCCCAGTAGCTGCCGAAATGAAAAACGGAGTGGTTCCGACTTTAGCAAAGGTATCCTGTATCTCGCCTAGCCGGGCCTGCACCTCAGGCAAGTCAATCTTATTCACTGCTACAAGCTGTGCTTTTTGAGCCAAAGCCGAGTCAAATAAGCTGAGTTCGGCGTTCACCTTTATCATATCTTCCACCGGAGTTGAAGAGTTGCCATCAATCAGGTGAATAATTATTTTGGTACGCATAACAT
>CAZNSC010000322.1:0-1675 GCA_964575695.1 uncultured Dehalococcoidales bacterium | reverse complement strand
GACGCTTGCAGATGTCCTCGGTCAGTATGGTACTTGTGGTGAGCAAACAGGTGTCCGCACAGGACATTATGGCGGCCAGCAGTCCCGCAATCACCAGACAACTTACTCCCACAGGTAATACGTCCTCGATTACTGTGGGAAGAGATTGCTCGGAGGCAATATCTGGGAACAGGACCTTGGCTCCCATTCCGATGAAGATAATCAAAAAGGCCACCGGGATTATTATCAGTCCTGCCGAAAACGCCGAAGTCCGGGCCACCTTTGCATCATTGGCGCAGAAAAGTCGGGAATACATATCGGGGCCTACCACATAGGTTGCCCCCACCAAGAGCAGCACAGATAATAAGTCCCGCCATCCAAACTGTGAACTCACCGGGAAGTCAAAGTAATCTGATGAGAGAGCAGAGGTAAAACCGTTGAACCCACCTACACGAGAAAGGACAAAGGAGAAGACTACTAGGACCCCCACAATCAAGAGGCCAAATTGAAACAGGTCGGTGCGGACTATGGAGTGCTGCCCTCCCACGGCAGTATAGATGATGAAGACAAGCGCGCAGATGAACATGAGAAGTGAAAGCGGTTCATCGATGACCACACCCAGGACTTTGCCGGCAGCCACTATTTGGGCTGCTATGATGCCCACCCAAGCGACCACGATGAGAAGGGAGGCCACAAATCCCGCTCGCCCCGCATACTGCTTTTCCAAAAGCTCGGGCAAGGTGTAAAGGCCAAAACTTCTTACTCTCTTGGCAAAGAAAATGGCTAGTATAAATAGCCCGACACTTCCTACCAGAAGCCACCAGACTCCGCTGAGTCCCCATTTGAATCCCCATCCCGCCAGCCCTACGGAAGCCGAAGCACCAATAATAGTGGCGCAAAGCGACCCGGCTATAAGTAGCCGGGTCCCTCTCCGGTCAGCGACAAAGAAACTATCCAGTTTCGATGCTTTTCTCTTGACATAAACGTATGTACCTATCCCTACTATACCTATGAAGTAGAGAATGACAATCAATAAGTCTAGCATCTATGCTGCTCTATCTACTTCCATCCAGTTCACCCCCAGATAGTCATCAGGTTTAGCCTATTTTACCAAATTAGCCTTCTGTTTGCCAGAAGATTATTATAAGAGTCAGAGCAAACGCCAAGCGTTTGCATAGGCATTCTTGAATTCCTATATACCCTGTGCTATCCTCTCCCTCAAGCAAGACTGCAAGTTGACCCGGCCTGGGATGTGTTAGAAATAAATTGATCGAGGAGTCACACCAATGGAAGCCTTCGCCATCCAGACCATGAAGCTTACTAGGGAGTTCAACGGTCTGGTAGCCGTAAACAGCATTGATCTGGGTATCAGGAAGGGCGAGCTTTTCTCCTTACTTGGCCCCAACGGGGCAGGAAAGACGACTACCATCAATATGCTGTGCTGCCTGCTCAAACCCAGCAGCGGCATAGCCTCGATATTCGGCTACGATCTTGGCCGAGAGCCCCTGAAAATAAAGGAGCTAATAGGCGTGTCCCCACAGGAAACCTCCATCTCGGAGCACCTCAATTGCTGGGAGAACCTCAGTCTAATAGGCCAGGTTCATGGATTACGCGGCGACGAGCTGAAGAGGAGGTCTCAGGAACTGCTGGAAACAGTGGCGCTTCTGGAGAGGTCAAAGGACCAGGTGAAAAAATT
>CAZNSC010000321.1:0-1697 GCA_964575695.1 uncultured Dehalococcoidales bacterium | reverse complement strand
GTCTTCAAGAAAGCTTACCGGGCGGTAGAAAGGCTCCACCACCGTCAAAGCTCGGCTCGGACTTCTTCTGACAGTAATAGCGGTCATCGTAGCACCTCCTTTCTGTCCGTCTTTACTTATCATATAAATATATTCCTATCGGAGGTGTTTGTATGCGACTTTTATCACGTAGAAGTCAAACACTGCCAGTATTCCGCCTCTGGCGATGCGCCTTCTGGTTCTATATCACCGAGGGCTTATGCGTTCAAATGGCCGGTTACTGTTGCTTGATAGCGCGGGCTACAGCATTGCCGAGTTCCCGGCATCTGGCCAGGTCCTCAGCTTTGGGTTGCCACTTGGCACGAACGCCTTCGGTAACCGGGGGTATCTTGCACTGGGCGAGATGGTCTTCGATGATCTTCACCGATTCCCCGCTCCAGCCATAGCAGCCGAAGGCGGCTCCAATCTTATTCTGGAACCTGAGTCCCTTGAGGTCTTCAAGTATCGGCGTTATCGTGGGTAGCAGCCCCTGGTTGAAGGTTGGTGACCCTACAATGACAGCCTTGGTCTTGAAAACTTCGGTGATGATATCGTTTCTGTCTGAGGTAGGTATGTAGAAGGTCTTGTAGGGGATGTCCTCAGCCGCCAGGCCGTCACCAATGGCCTCAGCCATGCGGCGCGTTCCACCCCACATCGAGTCGTAGAGTATTACCGCTGTCTTCTCTGGAACCTGGGCCGCCCATTCCTGATACTTCTTCACAATCTGGATGGGGTCTTTCCTCCAGATGATTCCGTGGCTGGGTGCAATCATATTGACCGGCAGGTTGAGCGCCAGCACCTCCTCTATCTTTTTGGAGACCAGACTGCTGAACGGGGTGAGAATATTGGCGTAATACTTAAGCGCCTCCTCGTAGAGCTCCTGCTGGGTTACCTCGTCGTTGAAGCGAAAGGCATTGGCATAGTGCTGGCCGAAGGCATCATTAGGCATGAGGATATTGTCGCCAGTGAGGTAGGTGAACATACTGTCCGGCCAGTGCAGCATTGGGGCTTCGATAAAGACCAGCTCCCTCTTACCGATGCTGGCTCTGTCCCCGGTTTGAACCGCCTGAAAGTTCCAGGGCTTATGGAAGTGCCCCTCCACGCTCTCTCTGCCCCGCTTGGAGACGATTACGGTAGCATTGGGGGCAGAGCGCATCACTGCTGGCAGAGCGCCTGAATGGTCGACCTCGGCATGATTGGCAACGACAATATCAATCTTCGCCGGGTCGACGATTTCACGGATGTTCTCAATGAGCCGTCCATGGAAGGGACCCCACACCGTGTCCACGAGTACAGTCTTCTCGTCGGTGATAAGGTAGGCATTATACGACGACCCGCGGTGCGTGGTCAGTTCATAGCCGTGAAAGTGTCTCAGTGCCCAGTCGACAACTCCCACCCAGTAGACATCTTTCGTCAGTTCGGTTATCATTTTCTCTCCTTTCTATTCAATGTTTCCGGACGCTAATACCGCGCCTAAGCTGGCCTGTACACGACCTCAGAATAGGTCTAGCTCGCTGTCCGAGTAGACGACCTCGTTGTTGAACATCCCGATCAGCCGTACAGTTCGCCTGTTCTCCCGCCGCAAAACGTCAGCAAAGACTGAAGATAGCCCGGCACCGGCAAGCATGGGCAGGAGGGCGGTTTCTATTATCGGTCGCAGCCGCTGCGGTGCACCCGCC
>CAZNSC010000320.1:0-1706 GCA_964575695.1 uncultured Dehalococcoidales bacterium | reverse complement strand
GAGTAGGAGCCCTTGCCTATGATGACCCCTTGTCCTCCCAGCAAGCTCGACACCTCGGCTGCTCTCACTGCTTCAGCGAAGGTAGCCCTCTTCTCCCCCCTGACCCAAACCGCTCTGTCTTTGAATGCCACTTCATCCTCGGAGACGCCGAAATTCCGGGCAGCTACCTGGGCCAGTTGGTGTCTGACATCCTCTGCTGCCAGTCTGGCCGCATTGCCTCCATAGAAGGTAACCCGGCTGCCAAAGGTCCCCGGAGCAAAGGGACAGGTGCTGGTGTCGGCTGAGATGACTGAGATGTCATTCAGGGTAAGCCCCAAAACCTCGGCGACAATCATGGCCATCATGGTGTCGGAGCCTTGACCGACGTCAGCATCGCCAGCAAGGATGGTGAGAGAAGAATCTTCATTTACCTTAATGACAACGCCGCTGTCCGAAAGCTGCCCCAGCCTGATACCGCAGGCAAAGCCGCTCACACCCATGCCGATGCCCTTACCCACCTGCTGACCCTTACCCCTCTTTTCCTTCCAGGCTGTGGCCTCGGCTGTCTTCTGGATGGCTTCGCTGAGGCCACAGGTGGTTATCCTCATCTTATTGACGGTCACGTCCCCAGACTGAAGAGCGTTCCTCATCCTGATCTCAACCGGGTCCAGCCCCAGGTCCTCGGCTATCATGTCCAGCTGGGTCTCGGCAGCAAAGCGGGGTAGATTTTGCCCGTGCCCCCTCTGCGGTCCAGCAACTGGGTTATTGGTATATGCCCTGTATGACTCGTAACTGAAATTGGGAACTCTCAACGGGAGCATTAGTGCCAGAGCAATGTTGTAAAGGGTTATTGCCCCCACATCGAGGTAGGCGCCTCCATTGGTGACGGCCCGGGCCTCTTGGGCCACAATTGTGCCATCTTTCTTCACTCCTGTCTTGAGGTATAGCACCTTTGGTAGCCGCCGTAAATTGGCAGAGAACTCCTCTTCCTTGGCGAAGACGATCTTCACCGGTCTTCCTGTCTTCTGGGATAGAAGAGCCGCGCCAACACTGGCTTCCCAGTAATTATTCTTGCCACCAAATGCACCACCGACATGCTGGTTGATTACCCTGACCTTGTCATAGGGTATGCCCAGAAGCGCCGAAAGTTCACCTCTCATCAAGTAGGGTATCTGGGTGCCAGTCCATACTGTTAGCCTTCCCTGGGAGTCGTAGTTTACCAGGTAGCCGCAGGGCTCTATAAAAGCATGCATCTGTACCGCACAGGTGAACCTGTCTTCCCGAACGTGGTCTGACTCCTGAAAGCCTCTTTCTGTGTCACCCAGGTCCCACTTGCGGTAGAGACCGATGTTACGCTCCACATTCTCGTGTACTAGTGGAGCGCCCTCCTTCATCGCTTCCTCGGCATCGAACACCGCCGGCAATGGCTCGTATTCCACCTTGATCAGCCCAAGGGCTTCCTCTGCGGTATCCAGGTCAACGGCTGCTATAGCCGCCACTCCCTCCCCAATGAAACGCACCTTGTCCACAGCCAGGGCCTGCCGGTCACGGCTGCCAGGCAGTCGTCCCACTTTATGCCCCGGGTATCCTTTCCCGTAACCACCGCCTTCACCCCGGGCAGACTCCCTGCCCTGCTGGTATCTATGTCCAGGATTCTGGCGTGGGGATGGGGACTCCGTAGCACCTTGCCATGCAGCATTCGAGGCATTACCAGGTCATCAACGTAT
>CAZNSC010000319.1:0-1729 GCA_964575695.1 uncultured Dehalococcoidales bacterium | reverse complement strand
CTCTGAGGTCGTGGAAAAAGGCCACACTGCCAATTATGTCGCCGTTTCGATACAGTCTCGTTCCGGAAAACCTTACTGGTATTTTGTCGCCGCCTTTCCCCAGCACAAAGGTCTCGTGCCAATCAGCCATCTGCTCTACGTCCGGTTTCTTGTTATAGAGGCTGTGTATGATTTCTTCAGCTATCCCCGGTGGATAAAGGCCTCTAATATCCATTTTCCCAGCAACTTCATCCCTAGAATATCCAAATATTCTCTCCGCCCCCTGATTAAAGGTTATAATGATTCCCTGTTTGTCAGCGGCGATTATGCCGTCAATAGAATGCTGAATCAGATTGCCTTCAAACTCGTACCTTTGTCTTAGCTCTTGAGTTGCTTCCGCCACCTTTTCTTCCAGGTTGTTAGTGTATTGCCTGAGCATCCTCTTCATTTCCAGCCGTTCCTTGGCCCGTCTCAAGGCAACCGATAGGGCTTGGTCCATGATAGGCTTCGTAATAAAATCGGATGCATTGAGCTGTAAGGCTTGGATGGCCACGTCCATATCTCCATGCCCCGTTATAACTATCACCTCAGCTTCAGGGTTGGTCTGCTTAATCTTCTGCAATACTTCGATCCCGTCCATGCCGGGCATTTTGATGTCGGTCAACACTATGGACGGGCTTTCTTGCTGGAACAGCTCTAAGCCTCTTTCTCCATTCTCTGCTGTTATTACCTCATAACCTTCGCTGCGCAAAGATAGCCCGAGGAGCGTCCTAACCGACTGTTCGTCATCAATGAGTAGGAGTTTAGACATTCGCAATGTCTCCTTACGGTCTTTCGGGTTTTCCTGTCACCTTTTCATCATGTCTATCTCATACCCTAATTTAGTGAAAATTAGGATCTATAATCATAGCAATTGTCTGTCGTCATCACAAGGAATCGTCTAGCCGGCCTCATCTTAGTCCGGCAGCCTTTGAAGCCATACAATAATGGGCACGAGACATCAAGGATTCACTGTTCACTTGTGCCATCTGCACCTGGGTGAACCTGCCACCGTGAAACGAGAAAAGGACTCCTCCATACAAATCCTTTCAGTCTTCACACCTGCAAGCCGGTATTTCTCCTTGACAATCTTAGAAGAAAGTAATAAAGGGGTCCGAATTTGTGATATTTTGAAGGATTTGCCAGTTGGATACAGAAAGCCAAGAGAATCTGCACGTCGAAAGCTCTGTCACCGGCAGCAAGGAGGGCTCTTCTTCAAACGCTGTTCAACACAGAAGGCTCTCTTTCTACCCATTCGTCCTCACCTTCGCCATTATGTTCGGTATTTGGCTCGTACTGTCTGGCAAATTTGATTCCTTTCATATGAGTCTAGGGCTAATTTCTTCCGCACTCGTTGCCTATATGTCATCTGACCTGCTTTTTCCCTCGCCAAAGACCGAAGGGTTATTGCGCCAGTGGGTGCGGTTTGCCAGATACATTCCGTGGTTGCTCATAGAGATCACTAAAGCAAGCCTTCATGTCACGTATTTGGTCTTTCATCCCAGGATGATGGAACTGATTGATCCGAAAATTATCAAATTCCCAAGCAAGCTGAAAAGCGATTTGGCCCTGGTAACCTTTGCCAATTCTATCACCCTTACCCCAGGAACGATTACGGTTTATGTGTCAATCGACGGTGAATTTAAGGTCCACGCCATTGACAAAGAGTGCGCGGATGCCCTTCCGGGCGAGATGGAGGCAAGGATTGCCA
>CAZNSC010000318.1:0-1730 GCA_964575695.1 uncultured Dehalococcoidales bacterium | reverse complement strand
CACTATGCTGGTAATGATGAGCGGATCAACCAGGGCATTCCCGCATACGAGGCAGCACTGAAGAAGGCAGATGTGGAATACAAGTTATACATGTATCCGGGTGCTGAACATGCGTTTTTCAACGACACAGGTCCTCGATACAACCCAGAAGCGGCCAAACTAGCCTGGGATCGGACGATTGCATTCCTTAAGCAGAAGTTAACCTGATGGATTACGGGATCTGGCTTGTTTTTCCTTGCTCCATTGGGCGGCTACCATTGAGACGAATGGTTGGCAGTGGGTGAAAAAGCGTTTATAGCCCGCACACAGGTAGTTCAGTCCTTGTTCTCCATCTCTTGTCTTGAGGAAGCGGTCTTTTGGACAAGCGCCGTTGCACATAGCCTTGACCTCGCATTCCCGGCAATAGTGTGGCAAAGTCTTCAGTTTGGCTTTTCCGAATGCTCTTTGTGCTGGACTCTCGAGCAGCTCGACTAGCTTAGTCTCTTTTATATTCCCAAGCCTGTGTTCAGTATCTACGAAATGGTCGCATGAATAGAAGTCTCCGTTATGTTCGACGACAGGAATGTCGCCGCAGGTCGGTCGGAAGATGCAAAGCGAGTGCTCCTGATTGAAGGCTGTTCTGGCAGCCTCTTCGAATATCTGCACTTTGACCCGTCCGATATCTCTGTCTATCCACTCGTCGAAGATGGTGCAGAGAAATGTTCCCCAAGCTTGACTGGGGACGCTGAGGGGGCTGACTCCGCCTTCGGCGTTAGGCTGATGCTCGACCATAGGGAGGAAGTTTATGTATTTGGCGTTGATCTGCTTGAAGAATCGGTAGACCTGGAGGGAAAACCTGACATTATACGCGTTTACCACGCATAGGATATCGGTGGAAATATGGTGCTTTCTCAGGAGCTTATATCCTCGCATCGCTTGCTTGTGAGTGGGCTTCTGGTCCTTGGTAACGCGGAATCTGTCATGAATTTCTTTGGGGCCGTCCAGGCTAAGTCCAACAGTAAACCCCTCTGTTGCAAAAAAGCGGCACCAGTCCTCATCGAGGAGGACCCCATTTGTCTGAATGCCATTGGCGATAAGCTGGTTAGGCGGCTGATGCCTGCGCTGCAAGGCCACAATCTTGTGAAAGTAGTCTAAGCCCAGCAGAGTCGGCTCTCCACCATGCCAGGAAAACCTGATAACCCTTTCAGGGGAAGCCTCGATATGCTGGATAATATACTCCTCAAGGATTTCGTCGGGCATGCGGAACGGTTCAGCCTTCGGATAGAGATGTTCCTTCCTCAGATAGTAGCAGTAGCTACAGTTTAGATTGCAGACTGGGCCAATCGGCTTCACAAAAACCTGGAATTCACGAGAAGCTCTGACCATGGCCTGATCCTACTGTCCCCCTTCTCTCCATTCTCAGTCCACTGACCTGAATGCTTTACGGTTATGAACCTATAACTATTGTTTCTCACGCAAATTTCACAGGATCGATTAGGCTTTGCCATATCTGTTTTTATGTACACGCGCAGAAACACGAAGTCCTTTTTACATATACCATAGAAGGATGCTCTTGGACTGTTCCTAATCCACTAAGACTGCGGAAGCCTGTCGATAGTGAGAAGGTACTTCGGGATCTTACTCTTCATCTCGCTTATTCTTGTGGGTTGTGCTGTAATTGCAGCCACCCCGGTCACAATCACGGGCATCGTAGCTGATGCCCGATACCCATACGGCTCACTAGTCGGCAT
>CAZNSC010000317.1:0-1746 GCA_964575695.1 uncultured Dehalococcoidales bacterium | reverse complement strand
GTTGAAGACCCCTTTTTCTCCCGCTATGCTAGTGTTATGACGGACGACATCTTAGACTTAAGCGGCATCTCATCCTATGGGACCGGCTGGAAAGGAGTTCTTCGCCGTGTGCGGTGGAAGCTGGGCAAATTGAGGATAACGAGTGACCCTAAACTGGATCTTTTCAGGGTGATTCGGCGATGTGACGGTATTATTACGAGCTCTGCGGGCCAGGCAGCACTGATGTGCCAGCTCAATGTCCTAGCGAGGGGGATCGCGGATTGCATACCTCACAGTGACTATGGCTGTCATAGGTGTACCTACGAGGACACCCTACCCCTGAACATCGTGTGGGAGGGCACTCGATGGGGTCTTCTACTTGTAGAGCTTGTGCGCCCGGCTCTAGAGGCCGCACATGCAAAATCGTCCACTCCCATTCAATTTCAGTTGGTTGCGGATAGGATGCGGCCAGCTCCCTTATTCGGCTTCACGGATAATGAACAGATTCTTCGGTCCCGATACAACCTGCCAACAGAATTCGTGGAGTGGAATATCGATGAAATTGGGCGGGTCTTATCTCGCGCTGCCATAGGAATTGCCCCCATGCCGCTGAATAATCCCTTCTATTTACAGAAAGCCTGGTCCAAACCTCTCGCTTACATGGCATGCGGAGTACCTGTGGTTGCATCACCGATCCCATCATACCGGGAACTAATTCGTGACGGCGTCGACGGCTTCCTGCCTAAGACACTTGATGAATGGACTGAGGTTTTGCTTGCCCTGATAGATTCCGGGGAACTACGTCAGCAAATCGGGATGACAGGCAAAAAAAGACTAGAGGAGATTAATTCAGTTGAGATCGTGGCGAGTAGGTTTTCCCAGATCTTCAGGGAAGCCTTGCGTGTTCATTCGGGGTAGCCGGTTAAACATAGTAATGCCATTCTTCTGTCCCATAAATAGCCTGCAGTTCTCAGAGCTGTTTCAGGATAGGTCATCCACCCTGAGACGAGGGTACCTCGCGACATGGCCGGACAGACCGTTCTTGAGCAGTCCTGGAACAGCCGGTGACGGAGCCAATCACGGAAGAGAAATATGATGGGCCGATCCAGCCATTTCCTTCTTCTTCAAGCGACGGGTATAGTATGCGGCTACCTTTTGTACGGTTTAATCGACATAAACAATCCTGACGGTGTGACAGTACTACCCTCGCCACAGGCTCTTGTGCTATTCACCGTCATAGTGATCCTGGGCTCCGTGATTTTGATATCTCTTTTGGGTTTGAATGGGGTCCTCCACACCAGGGAGTGGGAGTTTTTTGGTTACTGTTTCATTGCCTCCATCGCCACGGTAATGGTTTACTACAGGCTGATCTGGCTCCCTTCATTTACAGTTCTCCAAGCTGATCATCCAGGTTACCTGGAACAAGCATACAAGTTACTTTCACTGAATAGCCTGGATGAGCTTGACCGATCCAACGTGCTCATGAACTCGCTAGGCCATTCGATGGTTATTGCCCTTCTATTTTACTTTTTGGATGAAAGCACCTTTCTCGTAGTTACGACGCAGGTCGTATTTGTTTCGTGGTCTGCCCTGTGTCTCTGTTACATGCTCGTGTCGCATTGTACTGAGCAAGGGTCGGCTCGTGACCATCGAGGAATTTTGCTTACAGCGCTGTTCCAGATTTTACCGATTTCCCTTTATTGCTCCTCATTTGTGACGAAGGACACGATGGTGCTATTGGGAGTGTCATTAAGCTCTGCAGGAAAA
>CAZNSC010000316.1:0-1751 GCA_964575695.1 uncultured Dehalococcoidales bacterium | reverse complement strand
GAGTCCCATCATACCTCATACGGGTTTGGCCAGGAGGGCAGGGGCACCATGTTGTGCACACGGGTTGGCTCAAATGAGCTCCCAAAATGGACAGCGGCGTCTCCCTGCCCACCCTGATGCAATTATAACACCTCCGATATTTTAGACTGCTACCGTTATCAGTGCCGGTTTTATATTCTGGTAATAGGTCTGATTCTTAACCAGGGCAAAGGCCAAGCGCAGTAGCCTGTTAAGTGCTGCCCCGACAACTTCTCTTCCGCTGAGAGGATTAGCATGAACCGGCCGTTCTCGTCTCTGCTTTGCCCAGGCACGGAAATCAGGATTGAATCGCAACATCGGTATGACCGACGTCCAGGCGCAGTATCTCAGTAACGGACGACCTTGCTTGCTCATCGGCGTTTTTGCTCTCTTCTTGCCAGCTGATTCCGACTCGGTGGGGTTGCTGCCAGCCATCTTTATCATTTGCTTGGCACTTCGGTATAATTTGAAGCAGCCGAGTTCGGCCAGTAACCCGGCTACAGCAATATAGTTAAGCCCTCTTATCGAGAGCAGGTATTTCCCTTCTTCTGTTTCATCTACCAGTCTGACCAGTGTCCCTTCCATAATGCGAATATGTCGTCTAATAAGCTCAAGCTTATCGACCAGGAATGCTATCTCATAAGACAACGAGCGGGCGCCAGCATCGATCCCGATTGATGTTTTCGCTGAGTCATGGAGCGCTTTTAGTTTCTTCCGCATCAGGCGTCGCCCTCTGTGCCGGGCTTCGATTGTAGCTACAAATTCATCCTCCGTCATCCCGGCGACCACTCTCGGCATAGGGCATGTGGAAAGTACACTCAGAGCCGTCAGCCCACCGGGGTCTTTGAAGATTTGAGTAAACTCGGGAAAAAGCGCGTCCAGAAGTCCTTTTACCAGGTTGGTGATTCTGGTTCTTTCCTTCACCAGCCGCTGATAGGCGTTGTGAGCGGTACGAAGTTCTGCATAAACGCCGTGCGGGATGACACTCTCAACAAATTCCCCGGTACATAAGAGCTGCGCCGCCACCTCACTGTCCCGATAGTCGTTCTTCCTGTGATTGAGGTCCTTGCCTTCGCGTCTCCGCTTCAAGGTATATTGATTGATGAAACGGAATGGAATACCCCGCTCATCAAGGTAGTAAGCTATATTACGCCAGTAGTGGCCTCCCGTCTCGATGGCGAACATAACACCCCGGCAACCGGATTTCACCATCTCCACTCTGGCACGGTCTAACATCGTTTCCAGACCCTCTCGTGTGTTGTCGAACTTGAATTTGGCCCGGGTGGTGAAATCTTGAGTGATAGCGACCGCGGCATGCCTCTTCTTATGCGGGTCGACTCCTATGACTAGATATCCCTCGGGCACTTGCTTCCGTTTCCTGGCTGCGGTATTCTGCATTGGTGATGGCTCCTCCTACTTTAGATTGGTGTTAAGCGATACACCTTCTTTCTATTGTAGCCGGAGCCATCCCTTTTGGTTATTCAATATACTAAAATGGATTTTCTCTTCAATTATCTAACTCCTTTGGAGAAGAAGCGTAATAACTACCCATAGTAGCTGCACGGATAGGCACGCAGCTAACATAGTGGCTGTTTGTTAATTTCTGATGGAATCTAAAAGCAAAAACAGATTCGAACCTACGACCTGCGGTTACGAGTGTTACGGTTCTTCATTTAGTGCTTTTGTGCTCAGTATTGTCCGGGTCACTTTACGGAGGTGAAATCCCTGAATTG
>CAZNSC010000315.1:0-1752 GCA_964575695.1 uncultured Dehalococcoidales bacterium | reverse complement strand
GAACTGGACTGTTCCGCAGACCTTGCACCTGGAGCCTTCTAAACGAAGGTTCTGGTCGCGTTCCCTCCAGGCTACTACGGCTGAATAAAACTCCACAGTTGAAATACCTGGTTCTGTTGGTAAGAGCTCTCGCCACTGCAGGTACTTCATATAATCATTAATCACCCTCTTAGATGCCAGATGCCCCTTCATTCCTCGTCTATCCCTGATTTTTTCTATCTGTTCGTTCACCTGCAGGACGAGGGCATCGCTGCCATTACCGTAGCTGGCCAGCAGGATACGGTCGCCAGCCTTGGCTTCTTCCAGCGCCGCTATCAATAGCATCAGGGGAAAGGCAGCACCGGTATTGCCCATGACATCAAACAGGGGGTTCTGTAGCTGGGTCTTGGCGTCAAACCCCAGGCTCCTCGCTACCTCCATGCTTCTTCTGGCATTAGGCGCAGGGAAGATGACCTTACTAAAATCAGCAGGGCTATAGTTATATTTTTTCATCAAGCCAGAGACCGCCTCATGGACAACTGGCAGATAGCCCATTGTGGCGGTGAACCTGTCCTCCCAGGAGCGGACAAATTGCTCACCATCAGGCCGCCATACATCTACTATCTCGTCAGAGATTGAGTAGCTGGCTTCTACAGTAACGGCGACATCTGTATCTCCAATCAGCAGGGCACTAGCCCCATCGCCGCTGTTCTGCTCAAAGGCGGAGCGTGGTGTTCCCAAACGGCAATCAGAGGCTGCTACCAGCACATTCTTGGCTGAGCCAGCTTTAACTGTATCCAAGGCTAGTTTGAGGGCACTTGTACCTGCCCTTAGACCATTGGCAAAATCAGCGGCGGTGATATCTCGCCTGAGGTTAGCTCCCATAGCTACTATGGTTGCTCCCAGCTTCTCAGCATAAGGGGGAGTGGTGGTGGCGAAGTACAGACCGTCTACTTTGTCCCTGCCCATCCCGTTCAAGCAATCTCTGGACGCAGCTACTGCCATAGTGATGCTGTCTTCGTCAAAACCACGGATAGCCTTCTCACCTCTGCCCCCTATCGCCTGTCGGTCCAGTCGGAACAAGGGTACATAAGCGCCGTATGAGGTTATACCAACCAATCCAGCTCCTCCTTATTAATCTGGCAAGCCAAAGATACTTACCGCCCCGACATGGATGCCAACATTGCTACCCACGTTGTGTGTTAAGCCAGTTTTGGCATTCTTGACCTGTCTCTTTTCGGCTCTGCCCAGCAATTGATTATAGACTTCGTAGGTCATCCTGATTCCGCTGGCTGAGAGGGGATGCCCAAAACATTTTAAGCCACCGTCAGTATTAACTGGTTGCTCACCTTCCAAAGTAAACCTGCCAGCCTTAATGTCCTCCGGGGCTTTACCTCTAGGACTGAAGCCTAAATCTTCGTAGATTAGAAGTTCGGTAATGCTGAAGCAATCATGTACCAACGCTAGGCTTATCTCCTCGCGAGGGTTGGTTATTCCCGCTTCTTTGTAGGCGAGTTTTGCTGCGGCTTCAGTTTCTGGAATATGGACGAAGTCGAATTCTGGTTGCATGTATGATTGTCCGGCGCCAACCGCCACCCCTAGCCCCTTAACCAGTATATAGTCCTTTTTAAGCTTCTTGGCTATTTCGGGTGTAGTTACGATGGCAGCGGCGGCACCATCGCTCATACCACAGGCATCAAATAAGCCAAGGGGCCAGGAAACTATAGGTGCATTGAGTACATCCTCCTCGGTTATCTCTCTCTGGAAATGGGC
>CAZNSC010000314.1:0-1761 GCA_964575695.1 uncultured Dehalococcoidales bacterium | reverse complement strand
TGGTGATTGTTGAGACCCAGTTTGGGATGTGTGAGGGGAAGGCGGCGGTCACCCGTGACATACATCCCCAGGTGGTTTCGGTGCCTCACGGCTGGGGAGGTCTGGCCAACCAGAATTATCTGACCTCCTGGGATATCCGCACCCCGGAGATAGGCGCTCTGGCGTGTCGGGCGCTGCAGTGCCGGGTGAGGAATGCTGACCCGATGCAGGCACCTAAGTTTACTACCGTGTAGGCGGCATTATAGATGCCGTGGATTTGTTATCGAAGGCAGAAGAACTGCTCCGGCTGAGGTGCCTGCCCCCTGGTACGGCAATCAGGGAGAATCATTGCTTATGGGGAGGCTTTATGGAGAATTATCAGGACGTACAACTGATAAAGAGTGACGCCGTTGCCTCGTTACTGGAGGAAAGGCATATCCTTGATGACGATATCAGGCAGGTTATCTACCATGGTGAGACCACAGGAGAGAAACTATTCCAGCCTGATGGGGATCGGTATTTGGCTAAACTGGCACTATCAAACGCCACATTCTACGTCGAGTATTCTGTC
Organism: uncultured Dehalococcoidales bacterium; assembly: GCA_964575695.1. Lineage (GTDB taxonomy): Bacteria > Chloroflexota > Dehalococcoidia > Dehalococcoidales > W111 > CAZNSC01. The sequence goes on along the minus strand of CAZNSC010000314.1, from coordinate 1,211 downwards.
GCTGATGGTGGCTATGTCGTGCACACCGCTTACTCCCACAGGTCAATGATAGTCCCGGGGTGAATTATGGTTGAATGGCATTGTTTCAAAGATAAGGAAAAGATGGAGCTGGCAGAGATAAACCTGTTCTATCTGGATATCGAGGCCAAGCAGGAAGGTCTGAGATGCCCCAAGTGTGGCGATGGTTACATAACTGAGGACGTCGCTCTTGATAAGCTGGCAAAAGCGGAGAAGATGATTGAGCAGAAGTAGGACACTGAAGGCATCTGTGGCCGCTGTATATGAGACAGATACTTTTAATTCGTTTCTGAAAGACGCCTTACATCCCGGTGGCCTGGCACTGACACGGAGGGTGGCGGAGGTGGCGGCAATTGACGGGGACGATACGGTTCTTGATATTGCCTGCGGCAAGGGGGGAACCCCTGTTCTGCTGGCACGAGAATACGGGTGCCGTGTGGTCGGTGCTGACCTGTCGCCGAAGATGATTGCCCTCGCCCGGAGCCATGCCGAAACACTGAGGGGCAGTGCCGAATTCGTGGTCACCGACGCCGAAGAGTTGCCATTTATGGAGGCCACCTTCGACGCCATAATATCTGAGTGTTCGTTCTCTATCCTGCCCAACAAGGAGAAGGCAGCTTCGGAGATGAGCCGTGTTTTGAAACCCGGCGGCCGGCTGGTTGTTACTGACATCACCCTCCGCGGGGAGGCACCCAGTGGATGCCCTGGTGAGTTGAACCTGGCTGGCTTCCCCCTCATTCCCTGTATGGCGGGGGCGAGGTCAACAGAAGATTATGTGACCATCTTTGAAGGCGCTGGTTTTCATGCTCCCCACATTGAAGACCACTCGGTGTCGTTAAGAAAGATAGGTTATCAGATGGGCATTGACTTTGGCGGCTGGGAGGGGTTCTTGCATCGGTTATCGGCAGAGCTTAGCCCGGATACCGGTGCCCGGATTGGACAATTCCGGCAACTGCTTACGGACAGAAAGTTTGGCTATGCTCTAATCGCGGTGAGAAAGAGGTATTGAGTTGGTGAGCGAGTTATTGGGGGAAACAGAGAGCCTGTGCCCTGATTGTCTGTCGCGGATTCCGGCCAGAAGGGTGGCTGAAGACGGGAAAGTCTATCTGGAAAAGGACTGTCCGGAGCATGGCAGGTATAGAGTCCTTGTCTGGCGGGAGCGTGCCAAACACTACCTTGACTGGGGCCGGTAT
>CAZNSC010000313.1:0-1782 GCA_964575695.1 uncultured Dehalococcoidales bacterium | reverse complement strand
AGCCATAAGTGAGTCGGTAGCGCCTTAGCCCCCATCTGGAAGGCATATGTATCCAGTATTGCCGGCTCTTGAGATATATTCTCCGGTCCGAGAGTGTCTTCCAGTGCTTTATATACCTGGCTTTCCAGAGACATATAACTAACCTCCTTTGGCATTGACTTTCAAGACACCATAATATATGTCAAGCCTTTAAAGGCCTTGCCATTTGGCTTCCTTAACTTTCCTCACCGTCTCCTTTATTTCTTCGTTTATTACAGTGCCTTCAGGACAAGGTCTAGCAGGTCATATACCTTCATCTTGTTGCCCCGCCTCTGGATAGCCTCTCCCAGGTTCTCCTCACAGTGGGGGCAGTAGGTGACCAGAGCCTCAGCCCCGGTACTCTCAGCCTCCTCGATACGCTTATCGGCTGTCCACCGGGCCAGGTCGAGATATCCATTCCTCAGCCAACCACCAGCACCACAGCACCAGGAATCATCCTTAATCCTGTCCATTTCTACCAGTTTCAAGCCAGGAATGCCCTTTATGATGCTTCTTGGCTCTTTATATTTGCCACCAAAATCATCGGTGCCACTAATCCCGTAATCGCTGAGCCTTCCCAGGTGGCAAGGATCGTGATAGGTCACGGTCAGGTTAACCGGCTTCCTGAGCTTGAGTTTACCCTGTTTTATCAGCTGGTCTACCAGCTCAAGGATGTGAACCACTTCAAAGTTCATCTTATCGCCGACATCAGGATAGTCTCGCTTGAAGGTGCTGTAGCAGAAGGGGCAGACAGTGACCAGCTTCTCTATCCCCATTTCGTTGAACATCTTGATGTTCTCTCTGGCGAAAGAAACGAACTGGTCTACATCACCCATCCTGAGGGATGGGTTGCCACAACAGCGCTCCCTCTCCCCGAGAATGCCGACATCTAAACCGACCTTGATAAGGGCAGTGACCGCATCCTGGGCCATCTTTTCGGCTCCAGGTTCCCTGAGGGGGAAACAGCCAACATAGAGCAGGGTTTTGGTCTTACCACCGGTCTCACCGGCCGGGATTGCATCAGCCAGCTTAGCAGGGAGGCCTTTGAGCCAGTTAATTCTCTCGGCGTCATACTTCTTATAGGGGTTGAGATACTCTCTCAGGTCATCCAGAAAAGCTTTGAATCCACCCGGTGGGGACTTGCCGTCCTTGATGGCTTGTGCTCTCATGGCCTGGATTACCTGCCCCGGTTGTCTCTCGGTAATACGCCCGCAGATATAGTCGCAGGCACCGCAGAGCGGGTCCTGATATATTACCTCCAGCAGTTTGTCTGACCACTCCAGTTCACCTTCAATCATAGCTCGAGCCAAGTCACCCATTTTGCCCTGGGCTGCGTAGGCATCGAATTTATAGCGACTCAAGGTAGGGCAGATATCGTCGGTGTCTGCGCTTTTAAGGTGCCAGGTGAAGACATGTTTGCACATGCTATCCCGAAAGCAGTTCCAGCACCAATGCCTGTATTCTTCCAGTTCCTTAATCATTTAGACTCCTCCTTTTGGCTTAGAAGCATAGTTTTCCTGGGTTCATGATGTTATTGGGGTCCAGTTGAGCCTTGATTTTCCTTAAGTATTCGGCATAGGGCCCACTTCGACGGTACATCATTTCTGCCCAGGCTCCGTAAGGTCTATCAAAGAACGCACCCGCGTTAATTAGCGCCTCACTGGCCTCGTTAAATAGGGCCTTTGCCCTTTGAACCTCGCTGTCATTGGTTGGGTCACAGTGCAGGTCATATACACAGTAGAAGGAGCGGGCCCGCTCCACTGG
>CAZNSC010000312.1:0-1796 GCA_964575695.1 uncultured Dehalococcoidales bacterium | reverse complement strand
GGGTGGCATCAATTACTTGACTATGAGTGCCGCTCTTGATCTGGCTCCGTCTAATATTCGTGTTAATGCGGTGGGGATCGGTCCGACAGGTACCCCGGTAGGAAACAAAGAACAACCGGAGAGGACGAGAAAATACGAAAGCCCGGGAATCCCTGCGCAACACGTAGGTGAGCCTTCTGATATCGGACACGCGGTCTCTTTTCTGGTATCCGACAAAGCTCGCTACGTATATGGAACGGTTCTTGCGGTGGATGGCGGTGGCAATATTGCTCGCTAGCCTAGATATTATTAGTAATCTGGCGGTGTGTATGAAAGCCAAAATGAAGCCTTTGGAGCAGCAGAGATGCCGAAATTCATAGGATGGGTGCCGACTCAACCCGAGTACCTTGATACCTTTTTTGAACTTGTAGCAGTATCCTCCTCAGACATTGTCTATGACCTGGGATCGGGTGATGGCAGGCTGTTGTTTAAAGCAGTAGAGAAAGGGGCTGGGAAATGCATCGGAATAGATATAGACCCTGAAAAGGTTGTTGAGGCGAGAAAAGCAGCTGAGAATCGTAATGTGGCTGACAGGGTTACTTTCATCGAAGGGGACATTATGGATGTGGACCTATCGGATGCTTCAGTAATACTCTGCTATCTTTATCCCAGTGCGTCAGCAGCCTTGAGGCCCAAGTTTGAACGAGAGCTCAAGCAGGGAACAAGAATCGTCATGGAATCGTTTGAGGTCCCTGGTTGGAAACCTATTGAAGTAAAAGAAAACAACTATCGGAAATTCTATCTGTACAAAATGCCTCCAGAAAGAACTCCTGATTATGAAACAGCCACAAGTACCACATCATACGATTCCTTCGACGATCCATATTATTACTGATCAAGCTTTTCCGTGAGGTGAAAGAGTCTAGTTTAGGTGGTCAGTTGAAAGCGGCTTCCACCGCCCCACATAAGGATAGAGTAGCTACTCTGACCAGTTATCTAGAGACACAATTGGAAAAGTGCAACGTAGCTGTGAAGTTACAAAAGAAAGCCACTGCGAAGGCAATTAAAGGATTTGCTCCTGATGAACTTGTGTTGGCTACAGGAGGCAAGGTGATTACTCCTGATATTCCGGGTCTAGATAAGATTGCCCCGGTTTATGCTGTGGATGTGTTAGAAGGCAAAGCAGAAGTTGGGCCGCAGGTAGTGATTATTGGTGCTGAACTTGTTGCGTGTGAGCTAGCGGAGTATCTTGCCAATCAAGGCAAGAAGGTCACTATTTTGCGTCGCGGTTCTGAAGTAGCAGCCAAAGTGAATCCTACTATCAGGCCGTATCTCTTGTCCAGACTTGAAGCAGCTGGCGTTGTAATGTTCACTGGTGTGACTTACCATCAGGTTACAGAAAAGGGCCTGGAGATAACAACCAAGGATGGCCAGAGGGAAACCTTGGAAGGTAGTATCGTGATTGCGGCCGGAGCCTTACCCGAGCAATCTCTCTTCGACAAAGTCAAAGAGAGTATTCCCCGGATACACTTGATAGGGGATTGTGTTAATCCACGTACCATTATGGATGCCATTAGCGAAGGCTACCATGTGGGTCTGTCAGTCTAGAAAGTGAGATCCAGGCAGCAAACTCCAGGATTAGCTGAAGGCAGCCCCCCACTGTCATTCTTAATGATAGAACCAGGCAATAGCTGCCGTGAGCACATCATCCCAAGGGTAAAACCGTAAAAGCTTGTTTCGTTCTATTCGGGGAATATAACATGACAGCTGATACCCTGTTGCAGACAAATCTTTTCTTCATTGCCTGACTATACTGG
>CAZNSC010000311.1:485-1815 GCA_964575695.1 uncultured Dehalococcoidales bacterium | reverse complement strand
TTATAGCCCTGCATACGTTTGAATCGGGCATGAACGTCAGAGGGAGCCATAGCATACCAGTGCCCGATATGGAGGTCACCTGAGGTATAGGGGAACATGGTCAGGGCGTACCACTTGGGCCTGGCATCTTCTTCAGTAACCTCATACAGCCTGTCCTCAGCCCATTTCTGCTGCCATTTCTTTTCTATTTCCTGAGGGTTATATTTAGCAACCATTTATATTCCCTATCTAAATGAAAGCCCTCCACTCCAAAATGTCACCGGGCAAGGACATTGGCTCTCATCGCAGATAATTGTAGCAATAAAAGGATGGAATGTTCAACCCGGTTGACTCAAACCTTTACAAAACAAATTCTTTTAGTTTATAATGCTCACATTGGTTCAGTTTAGGTTATCCCCTACTTAATTAAATTCCCCTGAGTTTAGTCAAGTACTGGATATTCTTTACTTTGCCGAAAAATTAAAAGAGGCGAGGTCATCCAGCAGGTTTTGCCGATACGTCAATCCAGCACTCTGATTGCAGAACCACTTCGTTCTCAGCGCTGAGGAATGTGCGGCTTTTCAGGCCGCAGAAGGGAAAAGGAGGTTAAGAATGTTAAGCGTGACGGAAACTGCCAAAGAGGAACTGAAGAGAGTATCTTCACAAGCCCTAGACCAGCCAGAGTCTGTGTTGAGACTTGTTGCCGATGAGTTGGGGCAGCTTAGCTTAGTCGTAGATGCTGAAAAAGAAAACGACCAGGTAGTAAAACACGAAGAGGCGACAGTTCTGGTGATTGAGGAACAACTATCGGCAGCCCTTGAGGGGGTAGGCATAGATTTCCAAGATACTGAAGCTGGCCCACGTTTGGTTCTATTCAAGAGCACGCCAGAGGAGACACCAGAGCAAGACTAGAGGTAAAGGGCTCCTCCCCCTACTTAGAAGCTAAGTTTAATCCCATCCTCTAAGCTTGTAATAATCAGACACCATCCTATCAAAGTCGGATTTCAAAAGCACCTTGCCGCTGTCCTTGAGCTTTTCTTTGAAAAACCTCTTGGGCAATGTGTCATCCGCTTTTGACATGCCTTCCCGCAGGTTAAACTCGTGGGTCTTATTTATGATATTGGCCGCTATTCCCCTTAGATGCTCCTTGTCTAACTCCATCCCGGTTGTGCCCTTTATGACCAGAGCTAATTCGTCCCACAAATAAAGATCCCGGAAAAACCGGCAGATAATCAGGGCATCCATAATCGTTAGCCTGTCCTCCCATTCAGCAAATAGCTCAGCTTTGCCCTCGATTTGGTCTGGAGCGATGATTCCCGCCAGTTCCAGTTTGTAGAAGGTTGCCCGTAGA
>CAZNSC010000311.1:0-475 GCA_964575695.1 uncultured Dehalococcoidales bacterium | reverse complement strand
CCTCTGTCCGAGGTAGCATAGGCCAGTCCCATTCCTTTCAAAACCCTGGGCTCATAGCCCGGAGGCTCCATGCCTTTGGCATGTATAGCCAAATCTTCCAAGCCCCACTCCCGGCTGGCATGCCTTATACCTTCAGCCAGAATAGCCCCAATTCCCTCTTTTCGAGCAATCTTATTCAATAAATCAGCAATACCATCAACGTCGCCATATTCAAGCTTCTCGCCTATCGATTTTCTACGGGACACCTCTATGGTGAAGGCTGAGAGATTGCCCGCCGTTATGGTGTCCATACCCAATCTATCGCATATGTCATTTAGATACGCAATTTCTCTGATATCATCGATGAGGCAAAGCCCGCCAAAAGCATTGATGGTCTCATATTCAGGCCCCTCAATTATTAACCCCTGGTGCCTCCCATCAACGACCTCGGTCAGGTTTCCACAGGCAAAATAGCACTTTGGGCACGCCCTAGACT
>CAZNSC010000310.1:0-1818 GCA_964575695.1 uncultured Dehalococcoidales bacterium | reverse complement strand
GGCTATTACAGACCCAATGAGATATGTTCCGAGCATAGTACACCCATCAAGAATCTCTATGTGTGCGGTTCTTCCACCCATTCCGGTGGGATGATAACATACGGTCCCGGTTACTGTTCGGTCCAGCGAATCATTGAGGACCTGGGTATTGAAAAATGGTGGGAAGAATCAGAGGCCGTGGCCCGCGCCAGAGAATTAGGTATGTTGTGACGCTCATGGGGTGAGGTCTGCCCGGCATCCCCTCGCGAGCCTACTAACGCTCGCGAGGGGACTTTTTTTATTGCCCTCCACCCGTTGCTCAAAATAAACCCCCTAATACGCCTTTTGGTCGCTGACATCTTCCCTGGTTTACTGATATGCTATAGGCAGACAAGACAGCAAGGCTTAAGCAGACGGTGATTGCTATGAGTAAACAAGCGGTTAAACAAACGACAGCCGAGGATATCTCCCTCAACGAACAGGATCACGAACCCCAGACCTCGATCGTAACAGGTGCTATGTACCAGATCAAAGTCAAAGGACATCTGGACAGCAGTTGGTCCAAATGGCTCAACGATCTATCCATAACCCACGAGAAAGATGGCGTGACTCGGCTGGTAGGCCCCATCCCTGACCAGTCTGCATTGCATGGTCTGCTCATCAAAATACGCGACCTGGGCCTGCCGCTGCTTTCCGTGAATTGCATCAGCACTGGCCAGGAAGGGGGCCCTGGACAACCAATCTGAGGCGGATTACCCAGATAAAACTAAGAAAAGGAGATCAACTATGAACACCGGTTTTGCAAACAAATTCGAAACAGAAAACAGGGGATTTACTACGCTATCTCCCAAGAAGAGCGTTTCAGTATCGATCAAAGTTTATGCCAGCCTGGTTGCGATGCTCGTGATGATCAAGATGATACTCGCACTTACGCCAGTGCGAGTAATCGTGCCAGCGCAAGCGGCGGGTTCCAGTTGGCAATCTCTCATTCCACTCACAATCTTGGGCCTGGTTGGGATGTGGTTGTCTCAGAAAACAGGCTTCCCAGAGATGTGGGGGACTTCCTCTAAGCACTGGCTCCTAATCCCTACGGCGATTGGCTTGGGTGCAGCCGGCATACTCATCCTGCTTAATCTGATTCAGCCTCTTGGGGAAATCAACGTACCATTCCCAATCTCAATCCTGTTTTACGCACAGGGAGGGATTGAAGCCGAAATAGTCTTGCACCTGATTCCAATCCCGCTTCTTCTCTGGTTGATCCTGCGAAACAGATGGCAGGAGCAGGTTTTCTGGGGTGTGGCTATCGTGCTGTCCCTGTGCGAACCGCTCGGTATGATCAGTGTGATATCTCAGACGGGCGTGCTGGAGCAATCGATTATTCCCATATTTATGATAATCGTGTCCTATAGCATGAATCTTATAGGCGCGTATCTCTTCAGGAAGTTTGGGTTCCTGGCTCCTCTCACGATGCGCCTCTCGCTTTACCTGGGATGGCATGTTGTTTTCGGCGCACTTATGAAGGTGTGAAGCGCTGGGGGAATTTCATTCCAGCAACTCCACACGAATTGACGGCACTTGTTCTACTGGCTATAATATCGCTATTCGATAACGAAAGTCGATAATGTGGAATTACCCATGCTGCGCAGTCTATTTCTCGGCTTCATTAAATTGCATATCCTATACCACGCCGGGCAAGGGCCAGTCTATGGGCTGTGGCTCATCCAGGAATTGGCAGGCCACGGTTACAAACTCAGTCCCGGCACCCTTTATCCGACCCTGCACGGCCTGGAAGAGCAGGGCTACCTGGTCAGCGAGAAGCAGGTAGTGGAAGGGAAGGTC
>CAZNSC010000309.1:218-1831 GCA_964575695.1 uncultured Dehalococcoidales bacterium | reverse complement strand
CATCGGTGGAACCTCAATTGAACTTGAAGAAGGTGTCAGAATTCGGATGATTGAAGCGGAGGAGTTGTGGGAATTAGGAAGTGAAGGGACTGTGTCCACTCCTCCGTTCTCCCTCCAATTATCCCCTTCTGATAATTGGTGCATATTGGACATTGGACTCAGACACCGGCACGATGATGCCGCACAGACAGCCACAAGACTCTATGCAATCCGAGAAGCTATTGTGGCCAATCTAGCGATTGTTGTTGAAGGTGGGTTCACACTGCTGCCGATTGGGATGACTACCAGATTTGGCCCGAATGCGACTGGAACGACGACATATGGCAGTCGCATGCCCCGACAGTTCGGGCCTTTTCCAGGCAAGGTCACTGTCCCAATTGATCTAACTGCCCGGCAGCAATTGCAGGTGATGTGGCCTAGTGTGAAGGAAATAATGCTTTCCCCATCACACTACCTAAGCCTACCATTAAGACGTTTAATTGATGGGTTAGCCCGAACGCGATTTGACGACAGAATTGTTGACTATGCGATTGGGTTAGAGGCTTTGCTTCTTAAGGACTCTGAACAAAATGAGCTAAGCTATAGATTTGGGCTAAGAGGTGCAATGGTTTTGGGAGAGGCTGGTGAAGATAAGCATGAAGCATTCCAAGATCTTAAGGATTTCTATAGCGCGAGAAGCACTATCGTTCATGGAGGATCTGTTTCAAAGCTCAACTTACGCTCCTTGGCTGATAATGGAGAGCGATTGCTCCGAAAGATATGGACATGGCACTTGGCCCAAGGCCTAACTCGACAGGGTGCAATAGCAAGGATTGATCGGCGAATATTGGGGGCAGAGTAATCGGACACATGCGCCAAGCATTGCGTAGAAAGCTATAGTGCAAGTTCAGAAGTTCTGGGTTCCGTACACTTAGGGCTACCGTGGTGTCCAAGCAAAGGTTACTGAAAAGACTCTCCCCAGCCGATCTTGTATAGATCGTCGGGGAGTTCTAGGTACCGTCCCCCTAAGTGGAGCTGGGGTGACAATAGGCAGAACTTTTGAGCTGGTTTTCTGCCTCACGTTTTGACATTATACCGAAACCCCGATAAAGTGGTAAAAAAGACCAGTGTCAATGAATGCCATTCTTTTAGTGGATAAGGACTCGAAAACAGAGCTCTCAGAGGCATTGAAGACCAGCATCCTTGAAATTGTGAAAGAAAAGGGATATAGCGTCGAAGTAGCCGAGCTGGGGAGGGATAATGCCGCCCCCTGTCTTGGCTGCTTCGCCTGCTTGACAAAACACCCCGGAGAATGTGTCAACAAGGATAGGCTGAATGAGATAAAGAAGAATGCTCAAAAATACGGGATGACCATTTATATGACCCCGGTTATATTCGGGCATTTCTCTTCAACAATAAAAAATGCCATCGATAAAGGCACCGGCAGCCATGAGCTACAGGTCATTATCGGATACGGCAAAGATATTGACGATGAAGAGGCCAGTACCTTCATTGACCTTACCGTAAAGCACAGAGGTAGCGCCGATATCGTTCATCCCGGTATGGATAAGCAGGTAAATGTCTATGTAACGAGGTCCAAAGAGGACAATACTGCCATTTGCCAAGTATTTAAA
>CAZNSC010000309.1:0-208 GCA_964575695.1 uncultured Dehalococcoidales bacterium | reverse complement strand
GTTACTCGCCGATAGGGAATATAATAAGACGTTGCTAACCGTCAGGGCCAGGTTGAAGGGTAGTTATCCAGAAGATATGTTACGAAGCATGGCCGCCGCCGACTCGATTGTAATGGTCTTCCCGCTCTTTAGCTACGGACTGCCCGGAGCGCTTATGCGGTTGCTTGAAGATTATTACCGATACGTGCAGGCTGGTAATGCTTATAAT
>CAZNSC010000308.1:0-1832 GCA_964575695.1 uncultured Dehalococcoidales bacterium | reverse complement strand
AGTATGTTCTTTCCATCATGGGAGAGTTTTCTCTCCAGAGCTATCCAGTATCAAAGTTCTAAGGAGCAACCGAACCGGTAAAATTAAATGGTCTATTGAGTCAACCTGTGATTTTTGTGAGGGGGAAGCTACTCTACTATGTGTGAAATACTGTATTTATGGAGCATTAGGTGAGGTGAAGTGAAGATAGATCGGATTAGCGGTGGTCTAGCTGGAAAGATATTGAGAGTCGATCTAAGTGGTAGGGAAATATCGAGCCAAGATACAGAAAAGTACGCAAAAAGATTTATTGGCGGTAGAGCTATCAGTAGCTTCATTTTGCTAAATGAAATGGACCCCAAAACCAAGTGGTCGGACCCTGAGAATATGCTCATTTTTGGCGTTGGCTGTTTGGTAGGTACATTGGCACCAGGTGCGTGTAGGGTCTCAGTTGATACAAAAAATGCATTCAATAATGGCAAAGGCTCGGCAAATTTGGGTGGTGACTTTGGAGCAGAGCTAAAATATGCCGGCTTCGACCATGTAGTGATTACGGGCAGGGCAGAAAATCCTGTTTATCTGTGGATACATGATGGGGATGCAGAATTAAGAGATGCGAGCTCTGTTTGGGGTAAGACAACCTATGAAACAGAGGAAATTCTACGAAGAGAATTGGGCGATGATAGAATAGAGGTGGTATCAATAGGCCCCGCTGGCGAGAACTTGGTCAGAGGTTCTTGCATAATTACTGATTGTGCTAAGGTTGCAGGTGGTTCAGGGGTAGGCTGCATAATGGGAAATAAGAAGCTTAAAGCTCTGGCAGTACGTGGACATGGAGCAATTAAAGTAGCTCAGCCGGGAAGGTTTATTAATGCGGTGGATGTCGCTTTAGCCAAGGTTAAGGCATCTCCTACTGCAGGACCATATCGCAAAGGAATCATAGAAGCATCCTTCCTACCTGAAAGTCCGATCTGGGATACTTGTGACATCATAAGGAATGGGCAAGAAGCATATTGGCCGGTCGAAAAAAGGAAGAGACTCACTAACCTAGGCTCAGGTATTCCTAGCTATAGGAAAAAGGTTATGGCTTGTGTTAGCTGTCCTATAGGGTGTATGCCCTTTTCTGAAATAGGGGAGGGTAAATACAAGGGTACGAAGGGAACAGGATATTGGATAAATTCTGCCCTATATTCCCAGAGGTTAGATGTGGATGATCCAGCAGCATCTCTCAAATTCCACCTTTTGGTTAATCAGCTAGGTCTGGACGGAGACTTTGCTTCCGTGGTTTTATCTTGGGCATTTGAATGTTACGAAAAGGGTTTGCTTACTAAAGAAGAAAGTGATGGGCTGGAGCTTAACTGGGGAAATGAGGATGCGATGATAGAAATGGCAAGAAGGCTTGCCTATCGCGAGGGAATTGGCGATTTTTTGGCAGATGGAATAAAGGAGGCTTCTCAGAAATTAGGTAAAGGCTCGGAAAGATTTGCCATCCATATGAAAGGGCAGGATTCATTAGACCCTTACCGAATCATGAAAGGGTGGGCACTCGGACTAGCAACCTCACCGGTTGCTGGTAGGCATCTGCGAGGTGCAGTAGACGCACCTAACACGAAGGGCCCAAAGGAGCTTACTTGGGCACTGACTGAATATGAGAACATGCCAGAAGCGGTCTTTTGGCAATTACAAACTAAAGAAATGGAGGACATGACAGGTATCTGTGTTTACGTGGGCACATGGGGTGGAGCCTATGCTCTTGAGCCATCAGATTATGCCGAGCTTATTAGCTCAGCAATGGGCATAGATTTGGCTGAGGATGACCTCTGGTTGCTGGCAAGGCGTGGATATAATCTTGA
>CAZNSC010000307.1:0-1840 GCA_964575695.1 uncultured Dehalococcoidales bacterium | reverse complement strand
CCTTTGGTGTAGTCACCGACTTAACCTACTGGACCGCAATTGAAGGAGGGAAGCCTTTCAAGAAAAAATACACTAACCTGAGGGTAGTGGGACTAAACTATGTTGGCACCTATGCGCTGATTTCCCTGAACCCAAAAATCAAGACAAAGGAAGACCTGGTAGGTAAGAAAATAGCCATGGGCAAGAGAGCCAGTTCTATTAGCCAGATGTCAGAGCTCCTTCTGGGAGACATGTGGGGAATGATGGATAAAATTCATCCCCAATATCTAGGCTGGAAAGAAGGCAGGGCAGCGATAAAGGACGGACTGGTCGATGCCATGTTAGTTGTCATCGGGCTGTCGGCTGATGAGGCCGGCAAACCTATCTGGGCAACCCACCCCTCATTTGCTGAACTGGTAGCGCTCAAGAAAATTTACTTCATTGGACCAACCGAGGCAGAGGTTAAACGGGTGTCAAAGAAAAAACGCTGGCCTACAGGTTATATGTATGTCCCGCCATTGACCTTTGGACAAAATCAACCAGATGGTGCTGGTGTCGTAAGCGTTATGAATGCCTATCTGGCTGATGCCAGTATGCCTGATGAGGTGGCGTATGAAATAACCAAGGTACAGTATGATCATTATAAGGAATGGGGAACTTATATTGCCCATGTCAAATTTATAACGCCAAAGACTATGGGCTTTGCTCCTATCAACTCAGAGGATGGTTTTCACCCCGGCACCCTGAAGTTTCTCAAGGAAAAGGGGGTTAAGCTTTACATCGGTGGCAAAACTCCACCGCTAAAATAAGTATGAGGCGAGAGGCTTTCAACGAAAGGAGGGGCTTTTGGTCGGTTTCAAAGGAGAAGTAAGGGCCACGGAAGCGAATATCCCTGGCAAGGTAGCAGACATTGCTGTAGCAGTAGTGGCAATAGCCATGTCTCTCTATCATCTTGCCTATACGCAACACCTGTTAGTAGGGGCCATTGAGCATATAAATATTCACTATGCTTTCAGCTTGACACTGGTTTTTTTGCTCACCCTCAAGGAAAAACCGTGGCTCTGGCGCCTCATATTAGTCCCTATACTGCTGGTTCTGGTTGGCACTGCCTATGTGTGGTATTTCCAGGATGCACTCCAGTGGCGGTGCGGGTATCCTATTACAGCGGATTTGATAATTGGCTCCCTCCTCGTTATATTGGCCCTTGAAGCCTGCAGGGAGGCCTTTGGACTGGTCCTGCCCATTGTTGCCCTGGTATTTATAATCTATTTTCTCTTTGGTCATTATTTCCCCGGTGTTTTGTATCATTTTCCTTTCTCCTTCGCCGACTTAGTGTCCCGGATATGTATCGGTATGGACGGTATGTACGGGGTTTCCGGGAGCATCACGGCCAACTTTATATTCCTGTTTATCCTCTTTGGGGGCATACTGCGGGTATCGGGGGCTATTGACTTTTTCTTTGAGCTTGGAAAGGCAGTGGGAAGGAAATTCAGGGGAGGACCAGCCCAGGCAGCAGTAGTGTCCAGTCTGCTGGTAGGGAGTGTAACCGGTTCGGCTATGGCCAATGTCGGTATTACCGGATCTTATACCATACCCCTGATGAAACGGGTGGGGTATAAACCGGAGCAGGCTGGTGCCATTGAAGCCTCAGCCTCATCCGGGGGACAGGTAATGCCACCGATAATGGGTGCCTCCGCTTTCATGCTCGTGGGAATCACCGGGATAGCTTACATCCATGTCATGGCGGCAGCTATTATCCCGGCGATTCTGTTCTTCCTCGCTGTTGCCTTTTACTGTGAACTCCGGGCCAGGACCCTGGGTATTGCCCCACTGATAGCAAAGGTAGATAACCGGTTGTTGC
>CAZNSC010000306.1:0-1847 GCA_964575695.1 uncultured Dehalococcoidales bacterium | reverse complement strand
TTCACCCTAAGCTCACTAACCATCTCACCCGCTGAGGTCGATGCCGGCACTGAAGTTGCTATCACGGCTATAGTCACCAACAATGGCAGTGAATTGGGCAGCTATGAGGCGGTGCTTAAGATAAATGGCGAGGTGGAAACAACCGAACAGGTTGACGTTGCCGCTGGCGGTAGCCAGCAGGTCAGCTTTACCGCATCAAAGAACGCTGCCGGTACCTATATAGTGGATATTGGTGGGCTTACCAATTCGTTTGTGGTCAAGGAAGCAGTGTCAGCACCACCAACCCCACCAGCGCCTGAAGAGGCATCTCCGACGGCGACGCCGGAAGCCGAGCGACCAGTCAATTGGCCCTTGGTCGGAGGGATTATAGCCGCGGTAATAGGAGGGGCAATAGCAGGAGCAATTCGGATCAGGCGCAGAATGTCCTGAGCAGGACAGCCTCATAGAGAGGGCGCTGACTATTCCAGCCGACGCAAAATTAATCCCGCCGGCATTTTGGGATAAAAGTAGGTTGATTTTCTGGGCAAGCGGTCACCATCATCAGCAATGGCTTTAATCATCTCCGCCTTAATCGGACTTAATAAGAAAGCCAGCTGGTATTCCCCATTTAATACCCTGTCCACCGCCTCACGCTTATCATAGCTATAGGCAAGGACCGCTTCCTCTCCACCCCCACCCAGCCCCAGCATCTTCTCCAGTATGACATGGTCAATAATACTAACATCCAACCTCTTGTACAGGTCACTGTGGAAGTAGGGCATCATCTCGCTAGTGGCAGTGAAGTCGCGCAACCTCAGTAAAAGAAGATGCTCCGAATCTAAACCGAAAAGGACCAGGTTAACCTGCCCGGTATCCTTCTCCGCCAGCAAAGCATCAACCTGCTGCCAGACGCCGGTCATATTTAGTGGCAGCTCTTCCACCTCGAAGAGCGACCTCAGCTCAGCCGGCAACTCACGCAGGCTTGCCTTTGATATACCACGAACCAGACGGTGAGGTGGTAGAATAACAACCCCCGGGTCGGCGAGGCTCACCAGTGTCATGGTGACGAAGTTAAAACCCTCCTCCCCTGAGAATGATGAGGCGCACGACTGTTTTTCCCGCTGGTAGGTAAGGGCGCTCTCATAGCGGTGATGCCCATCGGCAATATAAAGCGGTTGGCGAGCCAAGCCAGCACATATCTGATTGATAACCCCAGGGTCAGTGACAGCCCAAATGCTATGCGCCTCCCCATCAGCAGTGTTCAGGCTAATTACAGGCTGACCTCGCTCCTCCCGCACCAACAGCGAGGAGACACGCCCATTCTCGTCCTCATACAGAGCCAAAATTGAGCTGGTATTGGCCTGGAGCGCCCACAACAGGCTCAGTCGGTCACTCCCCGGCTCAGCCAACGTGCCCTCGTGAGGGCGAACCACCCCCTTATCCCACTCTTCCAACCTAACAGAGGCGATTATGCCACGGCGTTTATGCTGCTTCCCCTGATATGTAAAATAGTGGTCGTGGAGATAAATAGCTGGCGCCTCGTCAATGTTGAGAACGCCCAGCTTCAGCCACTGCTCCAGAGTGGCTGCTGAACGGGTATACCTGTTGTCGGTGGTGGTATCCTGCGGCAACTGCCGGCTGTGCTCCACTCGGACAAAGTTATACTCACTGCGGTGATAAAGCTCTTCCTCCATCTGCGGGGTAATGACATCGTATGGAGGGCAGATAACAGAAGCCAGGTCACCGACCAACTTTTGATTGTAACGCACCCCCCGAAATGGGCGAATCTCCGCCATAGTTATCCCATCCTTTGCTAGTTGAAACTTTGGGGAGTTGATTCCCCAAAGACTTAGTTTACTGGATGGGGT
>CAZNSC010000305.1:0-1860 GCA_964575695.1 uncultured Dehalococcoidales bacterium | reverse complement strand
GTCTAGAGCAGGAGCCTTGCCCTACCAGTTATTTCATGTCTTAGCCGTGGACTTGCGTTGCCGTCTGAGCAGCACAAGGAAAACGGCCACACTAACTATTATTACTGCTATAGCGGTCAACTGCGCCTGTTTCAGACCAAGGAATAGGACTTCGTTATCTCGCCAGAAGAACACGATTATTTGACTCAGGGAGTAGCCAAGAATGTAGACGAAGAACAGCATGCCTGCTTTAAGTCTATTGCGAAGCCACCAAAGAAGGCCGAACAGTATTATATTGATTAGAGCCTCATATAAAGCCGCAGGATGATAGGCTATGTCATGTCGAGGCGCGAACGAGTTGGGATGGGCGTATACTACTCCCCAGGGCAGGTTGGTAGGGTAACCGATGACACCCCCGTTAATGAAGTTGCCGATGCGGCCAAAGAACTGACCTACGGCACCAAAGATTGCGGTGACATCCAGCAGTTTCAAGATGGAGATTTTGAGGCGCCATCCCGCTACAAGCAAGACAATGACCACGGCGAAGATGGCCCCATAGAAAGCCATCCCACCCTCCCAGACCGCCAGGATACGCCAAGGCTGGGCGAGGTAGGGCCCCAGAGGCTGCTGAATGACGAAGTACAGCCTGGCACCGACCAGGCCGGCCGGAATAGCCCAATAGATGACCTTCTCAAGCTGTTCCTCGGTGATGCCTTTAGACTTGGCGTAAGGCCAGGCCACCAGCAAGCCAACGGTAATGCCGACGAGGTACATCAGGCCATACCAGCGCACCGCCAGCGGGCCGATATGAAACGCCACCGGGTCCACATTAACAACTATCATCTTTTGCTCTTTAAGAAGACGGCAACAGGGTAAAGATTAGCGCCGGGGTACATTGGGGCCGAGACCCTGGGTATCATCACGGCGCTGACACTCAAACACCTGGACGCTGTTCTCACCGGCAACGGCGATGCCAAAGGTCTCGAACAAAGCCTCAGGCGTTATCACCTCCTCGGGCGCACCTATCGAAACGACCTTGCGGGCCAGGAGCATCACCTGCCGGCAGAGGGCGGCTTCGTCATGAATATTATGAGTGGCAATGATGACCGAGGCTCCCCGGCGCACCTCTTCGTTGATCGCCCGCAGGTAGAGTTCGCGGCCGCCAGCATCCAGGCCCGTGGATGGCTCGTCAAGAACAAGCAGGTCGGCCTGATGGGCCAGCACCTGGGCCAGATAGGTGCGCTGCTGCTGACCGCCCGATAGGGAGCGCAACGGCACATCGGCCAGCTTTTCGATACCCATCGTCCTCAGGGCAGCCAGAACGATTTCGTCGTCCTGCCGCCCGATTCGCCGCCACAGCCCGCGGTGCGGAAACCGCCCCATGCGCACGACGTCGATGGCGCGGAGCGGCAGGACAAACCCGGAGTGGTGGAACTGGCCGAGGTAGGCGATTCGGGCGTGGTTATTACCGGGAGGCACCCCGAAAACGGAGAGCTGGCCTCCCATCGGTGCCAGCAGTCCCACGATTGTCTTGAGCAGGGTGGACTTGCCCGAGCCGTTGGTCCCGATGAGAGCGAAGGCCTCCCCGGGGGGCACCTCGAAGCTAATGTCGGCGACGACAACCTCGCCGGGGTAACCAACACTGAGCCTCTTCGCCCTGATATAGGGAGTGCCGACACCGACGGCGGGACCACCGGCTCCAGCCGACGGTAAAACAGCGTTCTTCCTTAGATTAAGCATGGTTTGTCTCCTTGGGAATAAGCACCTGGCGCTGACGCAGGTTTTGTACGGTGAACACGATAAAGAAGATGACGATGGTCACCAGTATTATGGCCGCCCCGGCGGCCAGGTCAAAGTGATAACTGATCAACAGACCCGAGT
>CAZNSC010000304.1:0-1864 GCA_964575695.1 uncultured Dehalococcoidales bacterium | reverse complement strand
GCTCAGCCATGCAGACAACACGGTTTCAGGCATGACAACGCCCAAGGAAAATTTTCCGGATCCAACCGATCGAGCATCCCTCGAGGCCGATCGTAATTTCATGCTTCGTATTCGGGACAGAGAGAATAAACTGATTAAGAAAATCAAAAAAGCGCTGGACCGTATTGAAACCGGCAGCTTCGGCGTTTGCGAAAAATGTGGGGAAGACATTTCCGTCAAACGTCTAAAGGCCAGACCGGTCACCACTTTGTGTATTGACTGCAAAACCAAAGAAGAGGCTTTTGAAAAAGCCCTCGGATTATAAGTCGAATTGCCAATAAGCATGTGAGAATCGATCTTCATATCCATTCAACTGCTTCAGATGGAACGCTTTGGCCGTCAGAAATACTTACCCTGGCCCAAAACATAACATAGCAACCCAGCAACATTTGCATCCAATCCTGTGGAAGACTTCTCCATTTGATTATGCCTCCTATTCATCAATAGTTTAAGTAAGATTATATCATGATTGGAGAAGTGTCAATAGCGCATGAAAGAAACTAAAGCCCTTCCAGTATTTCTTCTATGTCAGGTACTTCCTGTATGAACTGGTCTAGCGGAACTTCCTCTCCGGTTAACCTGAAGGCCTTCTTCACTGACGGAGAAACCACTACAATACTAACCGGCTGCTTAACGCCAAAAAATGAAATGACGCTATCACCGCACCAATAGTTCCGTGAAACCTGTACCACTGGAATCAGGGTGATTCCCGCGACTGTCACAAAATCGTCTATTCTTACTTCTTTCTTTTCCATTTACGCAAGACGAGCTTCCTGACTACTCTTACTGCAGCTAACGAGAAGGGAAATCTCAGGAAAGATGCGACTAACTTTATAGGCCACAATCTTACCGTCCCATATGAATAGCCTTCGAAGACAGCCTCATCAAAAGCAGGCTGCAACTTTATTTCATGGGAAAAAGTGGAAGACAGGAAGAGATTAGCTGGCCCAACTATGGCAAAGAGAAGCCCTGTATCAGCCGGGTTATCAAGCCCTACCCTGAAATTTGCTTTGAGGTCTCTAATCTTAAAGCTACCAAGGACATTCTTCAGCAAACGCTTTAATTGTTCCGGCAGACCTTTGGTTCGTAAAATCTCAAAGATAAACCTGGCACCTATCTTTCTCCTCCTGGGCTTTGGCCTGCCTTCAGCCGCCTTCTTCTCTTCAGGTTTCTTTTTCCCTCTTCTTATTTCCTTACTAACCAGACCAAAGAGCCATCTCAGCCTTAAACTAAACTTCGTCCTGCCATACACATCCATATGGAGTGATATATCAAGCGGCACACAGAGAAGAATGACAATGAGACCAGCTAGCCCAGCCAGAGTAGCAACGACCCACAATTACTTCTACCCTTCCTTTTTCCGTTCGCTCCATTTTTCCGCACATTTTTCAATACATTTTTCAATCGTCTGGGGTATTGTCTCACCTATCTTTTCTATTGCGCTTGTCATACCTCCCTTGATTGGCTCTATCCTCACACCTTCTTTATCAACGATGACTACAGCAACAGGCTTTACCCAAGCACCACCTCCAGTGCCACCTCCAGCGCCTTCCCCTTTTTGTTTAGCCTCTCCCTTACCTTCACCACCTCCGGCGCCAAAACCAAAGCCGACACTTATCAGGGGAATTAGAGTTGCGCCTTCAACAGTGATAGGCTCACCTACTACAGTTCTGGTGCTGAGTACTTTCTCAATCTCCCCAAGAGTTGCCTTAACCAAATTCTCTACTACTTCCATGATTGCACCTCCTTTGAGAATAACCGGTCGTTAAACCTTCGTCACAACTCAATAGTAGCACCCCTGAAATCAGAGCGTCAATAAATCGCT
>CAZNSC010000303.1:0-1878 GCA_964575695.1 uncultured Dehalococcoidales bacterium | reverse complement strand
GGGCGATAGTCTTCGTCTCCGGGTCCTCCTTAAGATACTCCAGAAAGTCGATAGCATCGAGGTCTGAGGCATTGCCAAAGCTGATGAGCTTGCTGTAGCGGATATCACGGCCAAGGCCGACATCGGCGAGGACCTCGGTATTGCCACCGCTCTGGGCGAGCACGGCAATATCCCCCGGCTTACCGACAACCCCGCTGCTTTCCAGTGGTATTCGCTTAGCAGGAACGGAAATGCCGGCGCAGTTGGGGCCGACCACACGCATGCCCGCCTTTCGGGCGCGGGCCACCATTTCTTCCTCCAGTCGTGCCGCTGCCTCTTCGCCACTCTCAGCGAAGCCGGCGGTAAACAGTTGCACCGCCTTCACCCCTTTGGCAATGCAATCATCAATTACGTCCAGAACTGAAGCCGATGGAACCACCACAATCACGTAGTCCACCGGCTCTGGTATCTCCCGGACACTGGGATAGGCCTTGAGCCCCATGATTTCCTTCTCGGCCGGGTTTACCGGGAATACCCTGCCCTTGTACCCGGCGGCCAGGAAATTGCGGAGCGCAAGGCTACCCACCTTCTTTCCCTTGGAAGCGCCAACGATGGCGACGGACTGTGGGTTGAAGATGGCCTCAAACTGGCTAAGTCTATCCTTATTCAAGGTACCTCCGTGACTAGAGCTATCGGGCATTTTATCATTGCACTCACATACCTGTCCACTGACATTGGACGCAGTGTTTATCAACCTTCAGAGTGGCTATTCTCTATTGCCCGATGCAAGCAGAATGGCCCTGTATCGACTGCGTTCGGGGGGATACGTCCTTGGCCTCGACAGCATTCACCGCGCCCGGGGCGGCGCGGATTTCTAAAGACAAGGCCTGATGCTCCCTCTTCACCCGACTCTGACCGCCGAAACCTGTCGCCTTCGATGGCACAGGCGCTGTAGCGGGGAGCTATCAGCCGTATTCTTTCAGCCCCTTTTCCACCAGTATTCTCTCGTGCAATTGTTTGGAGTTAGGTGGTGGCAGCACATCTGACCTTGCCTCCAGCTTTGCCGCCGATGTCGGGCAGTGGACGACGCAGAGACCACAGCCAATACACCAGTCCTTGTCTACGACAGCAACATCGTCCTCAATGGTCAGAGCATTAACCGGGCATAGTCCCACGCAGTCGCCGCAGCCGTTACACAGCTCCTCATCTGTCTCCCGGATAAAGTAGGTGGCCATAAGGACATCCCTGGGGATTTTCCTTCTCCGTATGGTACCTACTGACCAGCAGCTGCAACCACAGCAATTGCAGTTATGCTTGATATCACCCAGAGCATTATCAACAAGGTGAACCAATCCCGCCTCTTCGGCTTTTCTGTTGATCTCCAGCGCCTCCTCCCTTGTGATTTGCCTGCCCAATCCCCTCTCGATAACATATTGAGCCATATCACCAAACTTCAGGCACACCTCCAGAGGATGGTCACAGCCCTTCTCAAGAAGCCGGGCGGCAACTCGGCAGCCGCAGTGTGCTACCGCGATTATCTCTGCCTGCTCAATGACTTGGCGCATGGAATCGTAAGGGTAGACTGCCTGGACGTCATGCTTAATACTCTCGCCCACAGGAATATAGCGGTTGACCTTGGTCTCGGCACCACCATAGGCCGCCCGCGTCACCTGTCGGTTGAAGTACTTAGCCACCAGCCTGGCCATGGCCTTGGCATACGGCGTCTCTTCCCCCTTCCAGAAAAAGGTCTGGGGAAACCCAAAGCCAACCTGGTGTAGGGCATACCCCTTGTCACCGGCGCTTGTCTTTCCAGAGAATACCAACCCTCGCCGCACGAGTTCCTCCAGAGTGACAATCAATTCCTCCCTGGGCAGATTGGCTCTGTCAACAATCTCATAC
>CAZNSC010000302.1:0-1883 GCA_964575695.1 uncultured Dehalococcoidales bacterium | reverse complement strand
CTTCTAGCCTCACTTCTGGTAATCAGCCTCCCCGCACCAGCCTCAGCGGCATCAGACTCAACCACTACAGAAAGCCTCTCCCTGTTTCCCGCCTTTGAAAACATGGGGGTTATCTCCGGCTTCTCCGGCGATGTCAACGGCAACAACACGACCACCCTGGAGTACAGGCAGGTCGGCTCACCGACCTGGAGACCGGGTATACCCATGACGGCAGACCGCCGCGCTGAAATTACCTATTACCCCGGCGGACAAGACCCGAATATAACCACGACTAATCCCTGGGCATTCCAGTGGCGGGCGGTCATCTTTGCCCTTGAGCCTGATACTGAGTATGAGGTCAGGGTTACCTACAATGACCCTGATGGTGTCACCGGCACCAATCCCATCACGGCTACAGTGCGCACCCGCACCTTTGATCCCCCCTCTGATGGCGATACCTATTATGTCGCCACCACAGGTAGTGACGACACCGGCGATGGCTCGGAGTCAAATCCCTGGAGAACTATCCAGCACGCCGCCAGCCTGGTAACCGCCGGCGACAGGGTCCTGGTCGGCCCCGGCACCTATAACGAGCAGGTAACCCTAAGCTCCAGGTCAGGCACCGAGAACAACTATATCACATTTGAAAGCACTGTCGAACACGGTGCGATAATCGATGGTCAAAAGTCCAGCGAATATAATTTCAGCCTTCAGGATTCTGACTACATCAGGATTAAAGATTTCTACCTTAAGAATGCAGCCCAGAACCCGGTTATTGCTGAGGGAAGCCGTTACCTGATTATTGAGAACAACATCTGCGAGGAGGGCTACTGGTCGGGAGACAACTGGGCAAGAGGCGGTATCTGGCTCAGATATGGCTCTGACCATAGCGCCATTATAGGGAACAAGATATACCGCACCGGGACCGAACACGAGACGATGGGAATATTCATCACCAGTGACGGTCCCGGCAGCCAGGGCGGCTTTGTAATAAAGGGAAACGAAATCTACGGCAGCTTCAGGGATGGGATGGGCATGAGCGGTAGCGGGAAATACCTGTGGAGCGGCGTGGTCTCCAACAGCTTTATATATGATAACTATGTCCACGACATGCCTGATGATGACGGGTTAGAGATCGAGGGAGCAAATGTAAACGTCGCTGTCTTCAACAACAAGATTCATGAAATTGAGCATATGGCATTCGGTTTAGCTCCGGTAGCAGTCGGCCCGATGTATGTTGTGCGAAACGAGATGTGGGACTGCTACGACGCCCTTATGAAGATGGGCTCTACCTCTAATGGATATCTCTATGTGTATCATAACACCATGTATGACTCCGGCTCAGGCAACGGCCCCTCAATATTCGGAAGCAACCAGTACGCTAACAACCAGACCTGGCTCAATAATATCGTCCAGGTCAATAGCACCGCCCTGTACTGGCGAGGCCCTGCCGGTAACCCGAGCAACAAATTCGACTACAACGGCTGGCTCTCCGGCTCCAGCTCAGAGAAGTTCCGCTGGGGAGAGGAAGGCGGCCCCAATAATGACGGCAAGTTTCCTACCTTTGAGGAGTTCCAGGATTATACAGGCCAGGAGGCAAATGGTATATACGGAAATGCCCGATTTGTTAATGCTTCGAGCGGGAACTTCCGCTTACAATCAAGCTCCCCAAACATAGACAGCGGGGTAATCCTTCCCGGTTTTAACGATGCCAGTTCTCCATGGCCATATTCAGGCTCTGCCCCCGACATGGGAGCCTATGAGTATGATTCAGGAACGACCAACTACCCGCCGGTACTTAACCCCATCGGCAGCAAGATAGTCACTGAAGGAAAGCTGCTCGAGTTCACCATCTCCGCCACCGACCCCGAGGATGACCCGCTGACCTTCTCCGCCTCCAACCT
>CAZNSC010000301.1:0-1886 GCA_964575695.1 uncultured Dehalococcoidales bacterium | reverse complement strand
TCGACCTGCAGGTCAAGCGTGCCCGCGGTAAAGGTATTGCCCGCGCTGGACTCCGCGTCGCTAAAGTAAGCGTAAACGCCACCACCGATTAGAGCACCTACCAAAGCCATGGTCATAAAGCTAATTAGTATACTTTTCATCCTTATTCACCCCCTTTCTTAGTTGATTGGCCCTCAAACAAGACCGCCATAACCTAATCCTTTCTTAAATTCCTTCGACTTTTCTTAATATTTTCTAAACACGACTATATTTGATATGTGTCAGTATGCCTCATTGAAATCGGCATGGGAATCCCCCAAATGTATTAATTTTGGGGGGTAATTAGTACTAGAGTATGAGAGGAAAGTCCTGATTATCTTAGTCAGAACAGGGTAATGAGGCTGAATAAAGCGAAAAAGTGACCGAGCAACAAAGGGGTCAGGAATCAGCCAGCTAAGCGCGGTTTTTACTGGTTTTAGAGAAGAATGCTCATTTAACTGCCTCACTTAATCCCGGTGATGTTCTCTCCAGCGAACCTTCGTTTAAGCACCATCTTTCTACCTTGATATCAAACTGGGAACTAGTGTAATGTATTAGAAACCGACCCGGACCGGAGTAAGCGATGACCACAGGATATATGGGAAAGCTATTGTTCGTGAATCTCTCTACAGGGGAGATAAAAGAGGAAACGCCTGACGAGAGCCTCTATCGAGATTTCATCGGAGGCTACGGCCTTGGCGCCAGGGTCCTTTACGACCACCAGAAGGGCGGGGTGAACCCCCTGGGAGAGGAGAATACGCTCGGCCTGGTTACCGGCCCACTCACCGGCACCCCGGCACCCTTTGGGTGCCGCTACGTAGCGGTGGCCAAATCGCCGCTTACTGGCGGGTGGGGAGATGCCAACTGCGGTGGGGATTTCGGCCCTAACCTCAGGTTCGCCGGCTATGATGGTGTATTTTTTAGCGGCATCTCCGAAAAGCCAATCTACCTTCTTGTTGACAATGGCCAGGCCCAATTAAAAGAGGCGGCTCACCTCTGGGGAAAGGGCACCTATGAAACTGATGACAGGCTTCAGGCGGAACACGGCAAAACGGCTAAGGTCGTCAGCATCGGTCCGGCCGGGGAGAAACTCTCCCTTGTTGCCTGTCTTATGAACAATAGAGTTGATGCCGCCGGGCGCTCTGGTTTGGGGGCGGTGATGGGCGCCAAAAAGCTCAAGGCAGTGGTCGCCAAGGGAGAGCTAAAGGTTCCCCTAGCCGATAGCGAGGCGGCCAACAGGTTGCGGCAGGAGCACATAGCCGAGATGAAGGCTTCCCCATTCCTTGAGGATTTCCACAGGTACGGCACCAGCGGCCACACCGCCGAGTCAGCCCACAGCGGCGATACACCGGTTAAAAACTGGGGCGGCATTGGCGTCATTGACCTGTCCGATGTCTCAGCTCTTCACAAGGATGTGGTAGATGCCAGAGTTGAGAGCAGACCTGGCTGCTGGCGCTGTCCAGCGGCCTGCAAGGGCAGACTAAAAGAGGGAACTGGGGAGTACAACTACCCAGCTGGTATTCACCGGGCGGAATACGAAACCCAGGCCGCTTTCGGAGCCATATGCCTCAACAATAATAGCGAGGCAATAGCCATGGCAGGCTACATCTGCGACACTTATGGACTGGATACTATCTCCACGGGTACTATCCTCGCCTTTGCCATGGAATGCTACGAGCATGGTCTCATTACCAAGGCGGATACCGACGGGATTGAGCTCACCTGGGGCAATCACCGGGCTATGATTGCCATGCTCGAGAAGATTGCCCGGCGGGAGGGCCTCGGTGACGTCCTTGCCGACGGGGTAAAGCTAGCCGCCGAGAGAATCGGCAAGGGGGCTGAGGAGTACGCCGTTCATATCGGGGGGC
>CAZNSC010000300.1:0-1888 GCA_964575695.1 uncultured Dehalococcoidales bacterium | reverse complement strand
GGTTATGCTGTCCAAAACGGCTGAGTCTGAGGGGACGCCCCGGCTTACCAGGGCGTTCTTAAGGTCTTCACTCGACTCTACGGCATATTTACAGTTTAGTACCCTCGTCTCCCCATCTGAATCGAAGACGGCGATAGAATCATCATCGTGCTCGATTTGCACCACCCCGGTGGGGATGATGATGTCACCATCTATGACTACCGACTCCCCCCTTGCCAGGGCTGCCACGTGACCTATGTTCCCCTCTGGGGTACCCTCGCCTCTAGGCAAGAGAGTGACCACCAACGCTATCACTGCCACTAGGATGAGCAAGTAAATAAATATGTTCCGGCGCAGGATTGATCTCATATTTCGCCTCAGCAATTATATTGTATCAAAAAACTGTGGAAAGTAAAACGAATACCCCGGCAAGGCTATCACCTCAGTTGTATTTCGAAGCTACGTGGTGTATATTGGTTTCGATAGTGCTCGGCTCAGCCTTACAGCGACAAAGATGAACCTTGGTGTATGCAAGTTAAAGCTTCGCTTCCCCGAAAATCAGTCACTCAAAGACAAGCGACGGGTGTTGAAGTCCATCGTCACCAGGGTAAGAAACAAGTACAATGTCTCCATCGCTGAGGTTGATGACCAGGAGCTATGGCAACTGGCTACTCTGGGAATAGCTTGCGTCAGCAATAGCACCCCCCAGGTTAACAGCGTACTGTCAAACGTGGTTGACTTCATCAGCCACAGCAAGTTTGATATCGAGATATTGGATTATGAAATCGAGGTTATGCCCTTCACGTAGCAGAGATGGATACTGCAGCCTTCATCGAGCACATCAGAGGTCTGAGCCCCTACCGTAACCAGATAGTCCACACCGAACACCTCCCGAAAAAAGAGGCGAACTACGGGGAGCTAGATAACCCCCTCCACTCAGAGTTGGATTCGGCATTGCGAAGGGCAGGGGTTTTCCCACTGTACAGCCACCAGGCGGCAGCAGTTAACGCCGCCTGCTCCGGGAAGAATGTTATGGTGGTCACACCGGCGGCCAGCGGCAAGACCTTGTGCTATAACCTGCCGGTGCTGCAGGCGATTTTGACCGACAAGGGCAGCCGCGCCCTATATCTATTCCCCACCAAAGCCTTGGCCCAGGATCAACTACGCAGCCTGGGTGAGCTTGCCTCCCCACCCTTTCCCCAGATAAGCTATGCCACCTTCGATGGTGACACCCCTCAGGAGGAGCGCTCCTTCATAAAAAGGTCAGCCCAGATTGTGCTCACCAATCCGGATATGCTTCACCTGGGCATTCTTCCCAACTACCAGTCCTGGTCAAGGTTTTTCCGCCGACTGAGGTACGTAGTAGTTGACGAAGCCCATGTCTACCGGGGTGTCTTTGGCTCTCATGTAGGCAATATCTTGCGACGACTGCGGCGCATTTGCGCCCTCTATGGAGCCAACCCCCAATTTGTCTGCTGCTCCGCCACCATTGCCAACCCCAGGGAGCACATCGAGAAGCTGGTGGATTTGCCCTTTGAGGTGATTGACAAGGATAGCTCGCCCCACGGGGCGAAGGACTTTGTGCTGTGGAACCCCCCGATTATCGATGAGGCAAAAGCAACCCGCCGCAGCAGCAATACCGAGGCCTCCTTCCTCTTCGCCGAGCTGGTGCGCCAGGGCTCCCGCACCCTCACCTTCGCCCGAACCCGCAAGCTGACCGAGCTTATTTACAACTACTCCAAACAACAACTTAATGAACCGCTCCTGGCTCAGCGAATCAAGCCCTATCGGGCAGGCTATCTCCCCGAAGAAAGACGCCAGATAGAGCAAGAGCTTTTTCACGGCCACCTCGTCGGCGTGGTGGCTACTACCGCTTTAGAGCTGGGCATAGATATCGGCGACCTGGAGG
>CAZNSC010000299.1:0-1896 GCA_964575695.1 uncultured Dehalococcoidales bacterium | reverse complement strand
ACCGCATCGGTGACCGATTCAGGCGGTAAGACCGGTAGTGATTCGGTTAATATTAGCGTTGTTGGGGCTGGTCAACTTGAAACAACCGACATCTGGCCTCGCCCTGTACCTATCGGTATCTCCACCGGCAACGTCCACAGCGTGTCTGCGGGAACTATTGCCTGTCGAGTAAAAGATGGTGACGGTAGAACATATGCTCTGAGCAACACTCATGTGTATGCCCCTTATGCCATCGATAGTCTGGCGGCACTCGGAGACTACGTCATGCAGCCCGGAAGACTGGACGCCCCTGGCCAAGTTTATGATCCTAGCCTCTATCTGGGGCAGCTGGTTGCTTATGAGCCAATAGACGGTTACAGTTTTGATAACCACATTGATGCCGCTATCGCCATAACGCTCCCTGGAGAAGATTGCACTCTCGATACTTCCACACCAATGTCCCTGGGTGGATATGGGATCCCGAACAGTACTTGGATCGGAGCAACGGTAGGTATGGCCGTACAGAAGTTCGGGCGCACAACGCAGCTGACAAAGGGAGAGATCACAGGAGTCAACGCTACAGTGATAGTAGGCTATGGCCCGAATTGGTACGCCTATTTTCAGCACCAGATCATCATCGAGAGCACTGCCGCCTTTATCCAACCCGGCGACTCTGGGTCTCTGCTGGTTACTGACAACGCGAGCTGTAACCCAGTAGGCCTCCTGTTCGCGGGTAACCAGACCGGCACCTATGCTATTGCGAACCGTATCGACCTGGTCCTTGATCACTTTGGCGTAACCGTCGATGGAAAGTAACACCCAACTGAATAACGGCACGTTCTACCGGAATATACACACGGGAAGAGGGGTAACTTCTTCCCGTTGTGGCCTTTGAATAACACAGTCGTTGCACTAGAGCTGTGTGCCAGGATTCGGTCTTGAAGAAGGGTGGTATCATGCTTGGTGAGACGATTGAATCGGTGATCAAAAAGCATAGCCAGAGACTCATATCGTTACCCGGCGTCACGGGTATTGCCCAAGGTGAGTACGAATGCAAGCCGTGTATTAAGGTCTACATCACCGGAAAGACCGAGGAGCTAAAAGGCCAAATTCCTTCCAGCCTAGAGGGATACACGGTGATCGTTGAAGAGAGCGGCAATTTTCAGGCGCTGGGCACGTAATCAGTCCCCGCATATTACTGCGCGTGATTGCGCAACGCCGAAACACTTTGTCTCTTGGTTAATTGCAGAACCGCTATTTGTCCTTGTCATGGCTGTTCTTTGCACTCTCATCTGGATTAGTGACCTTACCGGGTGGACTCAGAAGGCGCCCTTCAGCATTGAAAGGGGAGTAACCTTTAGAAATTGTGCCATTGCTTTTTTTAATCTCAAGTCCACTGCCACATTTAGGACATGTTTGATGTCGTGGGTTACGCAACGCCCAACCACGGCACTCCAGCCCGCACTGCGGGCATCTGCCCTCCAGTATACCCGGTGTACATATTGTCGCCAGGACAGCCATAAGGAGCGTATGAATTCTCATCTTCCTTCCAAGCTCTCGAACGAGTTCCCATCCTCTGTATATCCCATGTAACGGAAGATAGGCAACAATGTCAGCTTGATGGATGTGATGTTCCAAGGATTTTCGAATGGCGCCATTTGCCCTATGTTTCTTATCAAGACGACTGTCAGCTGCACAGTCCCATTCCTCCCGCTTGGTATTACGGGTACGCTATTCACTAATCTGGTGTTTATATGGAATCCCGGTCATGTTCAAAGATTCAACTCATCGCCAGCCCCGACATGACAAAAGTGACGGAATCCCGTTATTAATAAACGGAGTAATTAAGTACCAGGGAGGTATCAATGCAATTACAGGAACTTCTTGAACTCACGGTAAATAGGGACGCCTCAGACC
>CAZNSC010000298.1:0-1908 GCA_964575695.1 uncultured Dehalococcoidales bacterium | reverse complement strand
GCAGCCCCGTGGGGGGGCTTTCCCCTGTGCAGGGGACCATTGGGCGCTCGGGACCGTGGGTGGGGAAAAGTTCATCCTACACCTTTTCGGATATCCTCTTAGTGGGGCATTGCGTAAGTTCGTTCCGGATAGTGTCATTGTCATTCCCTGGCCCGCGGGCCAGGGAATGACATAGCCTACCGGGAACCCAGTACAAATTTGTGCGCCACTGTACTCAGAAAGATCAACGTCTTGCACGCATGGGCTTGGGAAACAGAGGTTTAGCCATGCTGGATAATATCTTCGAGGTTCTTTTCTTGATCGGCTGGATTGCGACAGGGGCGATTCGGATACCGTATGGCAGGAGAATCAAGCAGAATAGAATTGTAGATGACCGCCAGACCGGACTGGATCGAGTCCTGCTAAATCTTTCGTTCGTAGGATTTACGATCATACCTCTCACGTATGTGCTGACCTCCTGGTTGGATTTTGCAGATTGTGGTCTGTCTATATGGGCTGGCTGGCTAGGCGCCGTAGTTTCTGCCGTGGCGCTATGGTTGTTTTGGAGATCCCACGCCGAACTTGGCCACAACTTTTCACTGGCGGTACAAACCTTTAAGGGGCACTCGCTCGTAACACAGGGCGTATATGGCTATATCCGGCACCCTATGTACGCCGCAGGCTGGTTAAGTGCACTCGCTCAAGCCTTGTTACTACAAAACTGGATGGCAGGTCTGTCCGCTTTGGTATCTCTGACTCCATTGTACCTGTATCGCATCGCGCGCGAGGAACAGATGCTGCTGGAACACTTTGGGGAGGAATACCGCTCATATATGAACCGAACGGGTGGGCTCATCCCGCGTTTCTGGAGATAGTTCGACTCCCCAAGGAACAGTTATTCCTCATTCCCGCCACCTGATCCTTCGGTGCTACCCGGTCGGCATGTGATCAAAAATTGCGATGGTGTTCGTGTTGCATATCAAGGAGTATTTTGTCCATGGACTTTCTTTCATCGCAGCGAGTCAATTATGACGTTATCGCTTCCCTATATGACGAGCCACTCCGCGACCACAATATTGACCCGAATTTGATTAGATTCCTGAACGAGCGGCCAAGCTGGCACTCTTCCGATGTCCGGGTACTCGATATGGGTTGTGGCACAGGCAAACAACTCTCTGCCAATCGCAAGGAGTTTCCTGACCAATTGATGATAGGGCTGGATCTGTTTCAGGGGATGCTGCGGCAGGCCCAGAAGCGATGCACCGCTATCGCCTGGGTTCAGGGGAACAGTGCCAGGCCCCCCTTCAAAGACAATAGCTTCGATTACATCACCAACCAGTTCTCCTATCACCACGTATTGGACAAGCCAAGGATGATCCTTGAAACATACCGGGTCTTAAAACCTGGCGGACGTTTCGTAATGACCAACTTCGACCCCTGGTCAATGCCTGGCTGGATTGTCTACACGTACTTTCCTACGAGCAGACAACGAGATTTTAAGGACTTCCTGCCGGTTGAAGAATTTGCAGCGAGGATGAAAGAGGTAGGGTTTTCGAATATCCAGATCAGTCGCCAGCACCAGCACGACAAGGAAGGCCTGAAACAGTTCCTCGAGTATGCCTCTCCACGATACCGCACCTCACAACTAATGGCTATCCAGGAGAGTGATTACCAGGCAGGTATTGCTAAGCTCATCGAAGAAATCAGGAAATCTGGCGATAATACCTGGGCTGATTCGGAAATCTGTCTTGTCACGTTGACAGGGGAGAAACGGTAATAGTTGCCCAGTCCGAAACCGACCACCAGTCTACAATAAATGTAGTAGTGTACTGCTGGCGCTGGCAGGGAAGTCCAGGCGGGGGGAATGAGCCAAGTCGCTCAATAACGACCTGGTCACCTGGCCATGTAAAAGACTCACCACCTGACCAG
>CAZNSC010000297.1:0-1940 GCA_964575695.1 uncultured Dehalococcoidales bacterium | reverse complement strand
GGGATGGGCATCGTCATACTGATCGTCTTCTACAGCTCGCAGGATATCGAGCTGCTGCGCAAGCTGGCGCTGTGCGGTGAGAGCGGCATGGCGCTTTTCCTGAAGCAGTCGCTGGACAAGATCGACCAGCTTTGCCGGACGATACTGGCGGTCAGCCAGGGCCAGGTTATTCTCGACCCGCCGCTGGCCTCTTTCATGTTCGCCGGCAAGCCGGAATGCCCCTTCCTGAAGCAGTTGACCACCAGAGAATTGGAGATCCTCAGCCTGCTATCTCAGGGCTATACAAACTCGGCCATCGCCGACACCCTTTTCATCGACATAAAGACGGTGGAGCACCACCTGAACAGCAGGTACAGCAAGCTGAAATCGGACCCGGACTACAACACGAAACACCTCCGTGTGAGCGCCGCCAAGCTTTACCTGGAGACCATGGGGACACTCTGCGGCAAGGAAGAAGCGCTATCACGGGCCGGGGCGCGCTGAAGGCCGGAATAAATAACAAGCCGCGAGTAGCAAGCTCCATTAAAAAAACAAATCCCCACCCTTCCATACACACGGAGAGGCGGGGTTTAATTTTTGATCTTATTACTTATTGCTTGTTTAATACTTGTTATTCGTTAATTGTCACATTCCGTTACACAAAGAAGACCACCAGCTCTTTGATGTTCCAGGCAACGATGAGGGCCAGCAGGGCGATCGATGGTAGCAGCAGCTTCCCCGGCATGAACCAGGCAATCAGGACAGGGATGAAGAGCTTAACGAAAAGCAGCAGCAGCGGCAGGTGAAAGAGGAACCTGATAAAGGGATTGAGCTCCGCGAAGCCCAGGTAAGTGGATAGGATGGTCAGTCCCAGGTCGGCGGCACAAAGGCCGATGAACAAGGCCTTCTCGGCCGTGCACCGCCTAAAAGTCCCCGCGGACTCAAACCAGCCGGTCGTCATTAATTCCAAGTCCTGCCTTTTTACTCTCGCCGGTTTATCGCTCCGGTCTAAAGTTTACAAGGCAGAAGATAGAATTAAGAATGGAAGAAGTTAGAATTCGGTAGTTATTTTTCCCAGGTCTTGATCGGCTCGTAAACGGCGACCCCCTTGATTTCGAACCCGCCGCCATGCCAGGTCTCCTCTACGTCCGCCCCCGCAGCCTTGAATTCCTTGCTGTCAAGGAAAGCCTTCTGTTCTTCCGTGGTATCGAATTCGTAGATCGCCAGGTATTGGGCCTGCTCTTGGTTGTCGCCAACGCGCTGGTAGCGCGTGACCTTTTTCAACCCGGGATTTTTGAAGAGCATGGGTACGTGTACCTCGTTATACCATTTATTGAATTTCGCCTCGTCGGCATCGACGCATTCCGTGTAGACCATGTTCAGTATCCTAGGGCTGGTCATTGGTGTGTTCTCCTTTGCTCTGTATTTCTTCGGTGTGGTCATGACTATGATAGGTTTTCCCGCGCGGCCCTGTCAAACCGATTTGACTTTATGCCGCTCCGGAAATAGACTGGTGTTGAAAATAAGCCGAATCTTCAAAAGGAGGTAGACTTGAAGGCCGCAGTCTGTTACGAGCCGGGCAAGCCCCTGGTGATTGAGGAAGTGGACATCGACCCGCCGCGCGCAGGCGAGGTCATGGTCAAGCTGGCGGCGACGGCCGTCTGTCAC
Organism: uncultured Dehalococcoidales bacterium; assembly: GCA_964575695.1. GTDB lineage: Bacteria > Chloroflexota > Dehalococcoidia > Dehalococcoidales > W111 > CAZNSC01. The sequence continues at coordinate 293 of CAZNSC010000297.1, read as the reverse complement.
AGCGATATTCACATGTTCAAGGGTGAGCTGCCCGGCAAGATGCCCTGCATCGCGGGACATGAATCAGCCGGGTATATCGACCAGGTCGGCGAGGGGGTGACGGGATTAAGCCCGGGGGACGGCGTCGTGGTATCGCTGCTGAGGTCCTGCGGAAGGTGCCGCAACTGCCGGAAAGGTCTGAGCCACCTGTGCCTCAATATGAGGGCCTCCGGAGACGAGACGCGCGTCCGGACGAAAAAAGGGCAGGGGCTCATTTCATCTGTCTCTTATAAAAATATCCGACCCCACGAGAA
>CAZNSC010000296.1:0-1958 GCA_964575695.1 uncultured Dehalococcoidales bacterium | reverse complement strand
TAGATGTCCTGAGCAGCGGCCTGGGTGAGAGCACCCGCTACAGCACCACTCTGGGGCTGAGGATGATGTATGTGGCCGTGCCCGTTTCTTATCAGGGCGAGATTCTGGGGGTAGCCCGAGTCTCGCTACCGCTGACCACAGTTGGAAGCGTGGTCCGCAGGGTGACGGTAAGCATTGTTATCTCTATGGCGGTGGCAGCGGTGCTGGTCATCCTGGCGGCCTGGCTTATTGCCCGCTTCACCACCCGGCCAATACGCAAGCTCACCGCCGCTTCCCGGAGAATCACCTCTGGAGAACTGGGGCAGAAGATAGCCATAGAGGCCAGGGACGAGGTGGGGGAGCTGGCTCATGCTTTCAATGAAATGTCGGCTAGGCTTAAAGAAACGGTGGAAACGATATCGGAAGACAGGGCCAGGCTGGCCACCATCCTGGACAACATGGCTGACGGCGTCATACTGACCGATGCCGAGGGCAACATCTCGCTGGCTAACCAGGCTGTCGAAAAACTATTTGGCATCAAGGACGCCAGGAATAAGCCGCTCATCGAGGCGGTGCGTGACCACGAGATAGATGAGCTATTAAAGCTGTGCCTCAAGACAGCCAAGATGCAATCAGTCCAGTATGAATCGGGCATCTCAAAGCGATACTTAAGGGCAATCGCCGTACCCGTTGCTCACAGCAGTGTCCTGCTCCTGTTCCAGGACCTTACCGAGCTAAGAAACCTGCAGGCGACCCGGCGCGAGCTTATCGGCAACATATCGCATGAATTCCGCACCCCGCTGGCCGGAATCAAGGCGATGGTGGAAACCCTGCACGGAGGTGCCGTTGATGATAAGAAAGCGGCCAGAGATTTTCTTAACCGTATTGACAGCGAGGTAGACCGGCTGACCCAGCTGGTAGCGGAACTGACCGAGCTTTCCCGCATCGAGACGGGTAAAGCCGAGCTAAAACTGGAGCCGCTAAACCTCAATAATTTAGTAAAGGAGGTTACCACCCAGCTCAGCCCCCAGGCGGAGAGGAAGAAGCTCACCGTGGTTAAAGAGTTGGCCGCTGGCCTGCCCTCAGTCCCGGCGGATAAGGCCAGAGTCCGGCAGGTAATAGTTAATCTGCTGCACAACGCTATCAAGTTCACCGACACTGGCGGCAGAATCACGGTTACCACCCGGGGAGAAGGCGATTCCGTCGCCGTGGATATAGCCGACACCGGCCGGGGCATCGCCGGGGAAGACCTGACCCATGTCTTCGAGCGCTTCTACAAGGGGGATAAAGTCCGTGCAGGGGAGGGCACCGGCATGGGGCTGGCTATTGCCAAGCACATAGTTGAGGCCCACGGTGGTAATATCCGGGTGGAGAGCGAGGAGGGGAGGGGCTCCACTTTCAGCTTTAGCCTACCCATCCGGGTAGCTTCTTCAATAAAACCCCCCAAAGTTTAACCAAATCTTAACCAGGCCTTAAACCGTCCTTAAAGTTCACCTATTAGACTGATAGTAGGTGAAAATAACAGCCGGTTTAAGGCTTTTTTATTAATCTAATAAATAAGGAGTAAACAGTTTGTTTAGTAATCTAGTCAAAAAGTGGTTTATACTGCCGGCAGCGGTCTTAATAGTTGCCGCTGTCGCCCTGGCCGGTTGTCCCGGCACCAGCGGGAGCTCGTTCAAGATTATCGGCTCCAACACGGTGACGCCGCTATCCTCGATATGGGCCGAGGAGTTCATGGAGATGAATCCGGGGGTGAGCATTGCCGTCAGCGGCCCCGGCTCCGGAGCGGGCATCGCCGCCCTTATCAACGGCACTACCGACATCTGCCAAGCCTCGCGCCCGATAAAGCAGAAAGAAATCGACGAGGCTCAAGCCAACGGTGTGGAGCCATATGAGATTCAGGTAGCCACCGACGCCCTTTCGGTGGTGGTGCACCCCTCCAATCCGGTATCCGAACTGACCATAGTCCAGCTATCAGC
>CAZNSC010000295.1:0-1967 GCA_964575695.1 uncultured Dehalococcoidales bacterium | reverse complement strand
GGGTATACCCTTCTTTCCCACCAGAAGCCAGCTCGGCACAGACATAATTGCTCAAGAGGGTTTTGATAACAGCTTAAGGCAGAAGGATTCTAAAATCGCCAAGAAAAAACTGTATGTTATGAACTGCCCCTTTACCGGTGATAAGATAGTGCTGGTGCCGGCCATTAATGTTGATATATGTGTTATCCACGCACAGCAGGTAACAACCGAGGGAACGGTTAAAATATACGGTCAGAGCTTCGGCGATGTTCAACAGGCGCTATGTGCCAAAAAGCTGATTGTTACCTGTGAAGAAGTTGTTGAGCCAGAAATGTTGAGGGCTGAGCCAGAGCAGAATCATATTCCTTTCTACAGGGTTGACCATATTGTGCATGTACCCTACGGGGCTCATCCTTATGCCTGCTACCGGTATTATGACTATGACCCCTACCAGATAAACCTTTATCACCGCCAGGCAGCAAGCAATGAGGGCTTTGACGAATATTTGGATGAGTTTGTTTATGGTGTCAGGGACTTTCAACAATATTTGTCAAAGATTGGGGATGATAGGCTGGAGCAAATCAAAGCTGACCCTGTCTTAGGCTATAGTCCTGACATTAAGAGGGGAGCATAAGTGGCTAAGAGTAAGGATTACACGCTATTAGAGTTGATGGCGGTTGCTGCAGCACGGGAAATTCAAGATGGAGAGGTTGTCTTTACTGGAACTGGACTTCCCATGCTCGGCGGGATGCTGGCTCAGCATACTCATGCTCCCAAGTGCGTGCTCATCTTTGAAACGGGTACGGTGGACCCCCAGCTTGCCCACCTGCCCATGGCAGTTTCTGACCCAAGGGTAATGCGACTATCTTCTACTGCCAGCGGTTTAATTGATGTCTTTTCCATCCTTCAATCCGGACATGTAGATGTTGGTTTTCTGGGTGGTGCGCAGGTAGATATATTTGGTAATATCAATTCTACATCCGTTGGGGATTATCACCACCCCTCGGCTCGCTTTACTGGAAGCGGAGGTGCCTGTGATATCGCCTGTCTGGCAAAGCGTACTATCATAATCGCCCGTCACGAGAAGCGGCGCTTTCCAGAAAAGTTAGACTATTTAACCAGTCCCGGCTGGCTCAGCGGCCCCGGCACCAGAGAGGAAGCTGGCTTGCCTCGTGGGGGGCCGACCGCGGTTGTAACCACGATGGGGATTATTCGCTTCGATAATGAAACCAAGCGGGCTTATCTGGCTTCGTATCACCCTGGTCTTACGCCTGATATAGTGGCACAAAATACGGGATTCCAGCTTGACACTTCCCGTGCAGTGGAGACAGAGAGTCCGACAGGGGAAGAAATCCGAATTCTGAGGAATGTCGTTGACCCGGAAGGTGTATTTTTGCAAAGATATCCTGATTTAAATCAAGGTCAGTGAGGGGTGAACAATGGGAAATCAAGCCAAAGAAATTATAATTGGGCGGGCAAAGCTGTCCATAGTCCAGGGAGATATCACCCGGCAGACCACCGATGCCATTGTGAATGCTGCCAATTCTGGCCTTATGGGGGGTGGGGGTGTCGACGGGGCTATCCACCGGGCCGGCGGCCCGGCCATACTGGAGGATTGTAAACGAATTGTATCAAAGCAGGGGCGTTTGCCGACGGGCAAAGCGGTCATTACTACCGGCGGAAACCTGCAAGCTAAATATGTAATCCATACCGTCGGCCCTGTCTGGCGTGGCGGAGGTAGCAACGAGGCTGACCTCCTGGCAAGTGCCTACCGTGAGAGCCTGAAGGTAGCCGCAGAGCATAATCTAACTAGCATATCCTTTCCTTCAATAAGCACCGGCGTCTATGGTTACCCTGTGGGTGATGCAGCAAGGGTCGCTATCCGGGCTGTGGTTTCATTTCTCAAAGAACAGGCAACCTCACTCAAAGAAGTGGTATTCGTATTGTTTGATTCCAGAACCTATGAAGCCTATTCTTCTGCCCTGGCG
>CAZNSC010000294.1:1120-1973 GCA_964575695.1 uncultured Dehalococcoidales bacterium | reverse complement strand
CTGTCACCTTGCTTTTCACGGACTCGGTCACCTTCTTCTGGACGGACTCGACCACCTTGCTTTCAATGGATTTTCCTTCTTCCTTTGATGCCGATTCTTCACCTGTCCCTGCCTTTTCCGCCGACTCCTTGACCCCACTGATGTCCTTCTCAATGCCCTTGATTTCCTTGACCGTCTTGCCAAGGCCTTTACCAATACCGGGAAGCCACTTGGCACCAAAAATAAGCAGGATGATCAGTGCAATGATAAGGAATTCTGGAACGCCTAATCCAAACATGGACGTTGTCTTCCTCTAAACAGTTTGGCAAACCGAATGTTATCAACTTTTAGTTTACCCCAGAACCGGAGATGAGGTCAACAGTAGGTCACTTCGAGGCACGGCATTTGTTCTAAGCTGTAAATCTCCTCAAAATCAGTGTTTGAAAGCGGGCCTCATTTGTATATCACATCTGTTTGGGACCTTTCAATTTTGGTGCTTTATTGCAGTAACTATGATGCGAGAGATTGGTCATTCTGTTTGTGGATGTTAGATTCGTAATCCAACCAGTCTAACCCAACCAAACAGGAGGTGCATCATGGAAAAAGGTAGAAAGCGGAACATTTCTGGTGAAGAACTATTTGCCGGGATAGACCTTCACAAAACCACGTGGCATGTAACGATTCGAACCCGAGAGGTTGAGCTTTTCAGCGGCAGCATCCCGGGGTCCTGGGATGCGCTTCATCGTTTATTGGATCGTTACAAAGAAAATCAAATCCAGGGTGTTTATGAGGCCGGTTATTTTGGCTTCTGGCTATATGAGCGGTTGGAGCGGCACGGAGTTGATTGTATCGTTACCCCTCCGAGCTTGGTTCC
>CAZNSC010000294.1:0-1110 GCA_964575695.1 uncultured Dehalococcoidales bacterium | reverse complement strand
TTCCCCTGGAGTACGGTAATCGTGTTAAGACTGATCGCCGCGACAGTAGAAAGCTTTCGCATCTTCTTGCTAAAGGGCTTCTCAAACGTGTCTGGGTGCCTAGCCAAGAAGAGCTCTACCATCGACAGGTTTTGCGCCGTCGCAGAAAGCTGATAGGTGACCGGGTGCGCACACAGAATCGTATCAAGTCGGAATTGGCATTTTACGGTATTCATCTTCCAGCGCCTAGAGGGCCCTGGACGCAAATATACCTGGGAAACTTGCAGCGAGTGCGTTTTGGAAATCGATGGATGCAGCAGAGCTTTAATTGCCTGCTAGAGCAATATGGGTTTCTTGCGGGACTGATTGACAAGCAGACCTGTATGCTCAAAGATTTGGCAAAAACGCCTCTTTACCGTGAAAGGGTCGAAGTGCTGACCAGTATCCCTGGAGTGGGTACCCTTACAGCTATGGAAATCTTACTAGAGTTACAGGATGTGTCCCGTTTCCGCCGTGCAGATAAACTGGCTGCCTACGTGGGACTAACACCTTCACAGTATACAAGTGCAGACAAGGTACGAATGGGCCGTATCACGGGCATAGGTAAAGATAGTGTGCGAGTGGCTCTTGTGGAAGCATCTTGGTGGTTGATCAGAAAAGACAGGACTATGCGGAATAAGTATGAACAAATCAAGGCACGGGCTGGCGCCAAACGGGCTATCGTAGCGGTGGCTCGTAACCTTCTATTACGTATACGCAGAATGATCTTGGACAACAGCTCATATGCTTTTGCTGATACAGCTTAAGAACGCAAAACCGTTATCAAACAGGGTATGGCGAGCGATTGATGTGAGTGTACGATGCGACAACCACGTATTGCAGTTTGTCAGCCCCTCTGAATACTTCGGATATTTTACTTGCGGTCCCGCTTTGAGGGAACCACGAATAGGAGACTGGTTGGGTTCTTAAAAAACAATCCTATCGGCTTGACTTCGCACATAGGAGAGATCGCAGCTTTCACCCTCACTGGTCCATACACAACATCTGGAGGCAGGGACTGTCAGTTCACAGCGAATGTGGTTGAGTATAGGGGAAGGTGTTAGATGCCATAACGATTGTACAGTTCTATTC
>CAZNSC010000293.1:0-1983 GCA_964575695.1 uncultured Dehalococcoidales bacterium | reverse complement strand
GGATACAGGTGATCAAATGCCCTGGGAATTATTCAACCTATTTCTAAGACGGCACACTAGGAGAGCAGAAGGTAATGAACGGTAATCTAAGAAGGCTGAGAGAGCAGCGCGTCCTATCCCTAACCGATTTGGCACAACTAGCCGGTGTCAATCGGGTCACCATCAACCGCATCGAGAACGGTAAACAAAAAGCCATGCCGCGCACCTTGCGGAAGCTAGCCGAAGCTCTCCAGGTTAGTGTTGAGGAACTCAGGGACACTCAGAGGGTTAGCCATGCCGAATCCAAAAACAGCGAGAGTGAGAAGTGAGTGGCTTAATTCTAGCATTGCTAATAGTGGGGGGTGCAGCTTTTACGGGAGCGGTATGGAGTTTTGTGGCGGGATTCTCCGATTTGTTGTGGGTTAAGAGGGAAGTTGAGGGAAAAGCTGAACGGGAGGTGGCGAAGGTAAAGCTTAAGGTGCCCGATTGGTTTCGCTTGCCTGCGTTTCCAACACCGGAGCAGGCGGAGCGGTTAAAAGATTGGGATATTACACTCACGAGGGACCGGGCAATGATGAGGTTCACTTTTGGCGGGGCATTATTAGGATGTGGTGGCATAGTAGTGACTGTTGCGGGAATAGTAACCTCAATAAACTGACATTAAACACAGGAGGGTCACGTGGCCGAAGCCGGTAAAAAGGAATATCTGACTCCGACCAGAACGGAGCTAGTCTGGCCCGGTAAGCGTGTCCAGGTGGAGCGTATCGCCCTCCCTTTCCAGGTCGTTGAGACCGTCAACCAGTCCCGCGCCACCCGTGAGCAAACGCCCATGTTAGCTGGCTTGCCTTCCCCACCGCTCTTTGAAGCCAGAACTGACACCTCCTGGAAGAACAAGCTCATCTGGGGTGAGAACAAGTATGTCATGGCTTCACTCCTTCAGGGCGACTCCTCCATCGGACTGGAGCCACTGGCGGGCAAGATTGACCTCATCTACATTGACCCGCCCTTCGCCACCGGCCAGGACTTCTCCTACCGGGCGCGGGTGGGTGACGAAGAGTGGCTGAAGCAGGCCTCCATTATTGAGGAGACTGCTTACCGGGATACTTGGGGGCGTGGGCTGGAATCTTATCTCCAAATGATGTATGAGCGGCTCATGCTGGCTCGAGAGTCACTCGCCGAAGATGGAAGCATCTACATTCACTGTGACTGGCACGTTAACAGCCACTTGCGACTATTGTTGGATGAGGTGTTCGGCCCTGAAAATTTTCAGGCCGACATTGTGTGGAAACGGACTTCAGCCCACAGCGATTCTTCCACGTATGGTCAGAACCATGACTATATTCTGTTTTACAGCAAAGGGAGCCGCCTGACCTGGACCAACCCGAAAACGGATTACGAAGAGTGGTACATTGACCGCTACTACAGATACAAGGACAAGGACGGTCGCCGATTCTTATCTCGCGACCTTTCTGCATACGGACTGAGTGGGGGGGGATACAAGTATAGCTGGAAGGGGAAGGAAGGCATCTGGCGATGTCCTGAAACTACTATGGCCAAGCTTGATACTGAGGGGCGATTGTTCTACACGGAGAACGGCGTGCCGCGCCTGAAGCAGTACCTAGATGAAATGGAAGGACGCACCGTTCAATCCCTGTGGGACGATATTCAGGGAATTGTCTCATGGTCTGCCGAAAAAACCGATTACGATACTGAGAAACCCCCAGGATTGCTGGAGCGCATCATAGCTGCGTCCTCAACCCTGGGTGACCTTGTGGCTGACTTCTTCTGTGGCTCCGGAACAACTATGGCCGTGGCCGAGAAACTTGGGCGCCGCTGGATTGGTTGCGACCTCTCCCGCTATGCCATTCAAGTTTCCCGCAAGCGCCTCCTGGACATCCCCGACTGCCAGCCCTTTGAGGTGCTCAACCTGGGCAGGTATGAGCGCAGGCACTGGCAGGTCAATGTGCTCAATGGACGCCAGGACGATGGCTCCAAAGCCATTGC
>CAZNSC010000292.1:0-1990 GCA_964575695.1 uncultured Dehalococcoidales bacterium | reverse complement strand
GTCTAGGGGATTCCAATGGTTTTTCTCATTTGATCTGCACTTTGCTCATGAGACTCAGGGGTCGCTTAAAGGGGCTGTCCTGCTACTAGATGAGCCTGGTTTGCATCTTCATCCAAAGGCACAGATTGACCTGCTAGATCGGCTTGAAGCTTACTGCAGTGGAAACCAACTGATCTTTGCTACTCACCTGCCATTCATGATTGATCTTACTAAGCCTGAACGAATTCGCATAATAGAGAGGAAGGAAAGTGGAACCATAGTGACCGATGACTTGTTCAGCGCTGACGAGGATGCGCGCTTTTCTTTATTCGCTAAACTGGGAATGTCAGCTAGTCAGAGCCTGCTCGTATCCAAATACAATCTGGTTGTAGAGGGCCCTGAGGACTTTTGGTATATCAATGGGATGAGCGAAATCGCAAAGCGGAATGGTGAGTATGGGCTTGATGACAGGCTTCAGATGACAGCTGCTGGCGGTGCATCCGAAGCTGCATATCTTGCAACGTTTATGTGCGGCCAAGATTTGAACGTAGTTGTACTTTTCGATAGTGATAAGGCTGGCGCAACCGCTGGAGAAGCATTAATTAAAAAATGGCTGGCCAAATACCGGAGCAAGCAGATTCATATCCTCAAAGTGGGTGACTTGTTCGCAGAATCTCGAAGTGAAGCAACCTTGGAGGATATGTTCACAGAAGGATTCTATCTACCCTACGTAAACAGCGCCTACCAAAAAGAGTTAGGGAGTACAAAACTGAGCTTGAAGTCTCATAAGCAGCCCCAGCTTGTCAAGCGTATCGGAGCTGCTCTCAAAGACAAAGGGATTGATAAATTCAATAAGGGAAGACCGGCGAAACTTATCCGCAATGATTTACGAGTTAAGTCTGCATCCGACCTGCCACCTGAGTCAATGGAAAACTTCAAGCGCCTCTTTACGAAACTAGCGGAGTTAATCAAATCATGGGACAAAGCGTGATTAATGCCTAAAAAGGGCTAGTTTCGAACGAATGTGTATTACGAACGGGCAATTAGTTTCTTACAGATGTCTTGCAGAGTCACGACTGTACGCACAGATATCGTAGGAGAACATACATGACGTATTGTGACTGTGAGTAGTACTGCTTCAATTGCGCTTATTGAATTTGCCCATGCTAAGGCTCTTGACAATGCAATTCCAATGGAGTAATATGTAGATATGTATGTATGGAGCACACTATGAACTGTCCGGAATGCCGTTCGACTAAGGTTGTGAGAATAGGTTTTATCATGACCAGAAACGGCAAGAAGCAGCGGTATCGCTGCAATAAGTGTGGGCGTACATTCTATCCAAAGAAATCTAAAGGATAGTCTTCCGAAACTTGCATTGCAGAGGTGAGATATGGTACGTAGGACGACAAGGTATCAACTCAAGTGGCCTGGCGGCAGAATAGCACATCGAGGTATCACCGACCGTAGTGTTGAAGAGCGGTGTAGGGAGCATCAGGTTAATTACCCGGGCACTTACATTGTGCCGGTAGGCCCCAAGGTATCGCGTGAATCAGCCTTGCGTTGGGAACGGGAAGGCGGGAAACGTGTCTGACATCGAGGCTCCGTGGTAGGAAAAAATCGACAAATGGCCGACAGTATGACTAGGAACAAGCTTATAACAGAAATACTAAGTTGCCCAGTTTGCCATACCAACGGCGACGGCAATCTAGGGGATCACATAAGAAAATTGCATGGTGATGAAGCTTATAAATCTGCCGTGCTAGTTGCCAAAGAAGCTGGCCTCGCAGACCCAGAAATTGGACAAATATTCAACATTAGTTTCAAACAACTTGAGCGGATAATCACCGAGGCATACGGCATAAACATATCAACGATAGGAAGAGCGAAGAAGATTAGCAGTTGGGTGCCTAAACAGTATGAAGAAGAGACACGACCCAGTAGCAGAAAACCCATGAAGAGAAGGATACTACCTCCAAAGATCAATCTTCTAGGTCCCCAACGATCAACA
>CAZNSC010000291.1:0-1994 GCA_964575695.1 uncultured Dehalococcoidales bacterium | reverse complement strand
CTCCTGCATCAGGCTAAGGCCGGAGCACAAGGACCATGTCTGGAGCTATGATTTCCTAACAGCGCGGACAGCTGACGGTCGGGCATTTCGGATACTCACCATCCTGGATGAACACGCCAGAGAATGTCTGGCGATAGTGGTTAACCGTCGCATCAGTTTACAGGACGTTATTGACCAGTTGTTTCATCTGTTCGTATTCAGGGGAATCCCGGAACACATCAGATCGGATAATGGCCCTGAATTTACCGCAAAGGCAATACGAAACTGGCTGGATCGGCTTGGAGTGAAAACGCTGTTCATAGAACCAGGTAGTCCATGGGAAAACGGATACATAGAGTCATTCAATGGGAAACTAAGGGATGAGTTGCTCAATCGTGAGATATTCACGACGTTACATGAAGCTAAGATACGTGTTGCGTCAAATAAAAGTGTTACCGAAGAGGGTGTAGTTGCGTCATAAATCATGTTACCGAAGCCTTACTTTTGACCTTTTCTTGTTGTTTGACAGGGCGTTCTGCCATGTCCCATAGAGATTCCAAGCTTTCATTGATCTGCTTCAACAGGAGAACAGGGTTGAGTCCGGTGTAAATCGTTGCCAACTCCTGTTTCTTAGCATCTGTAAGCACGCCCGATTTTAGTAATCGTTGATATGGCGTTTGTGCCGTGTCATATACCTTGAGTACCTTAGCCCCGTTCCTGGATTTATGTTTTAGCTTCATCACCGGCTGGAAGAAGTTGATATAAAGACGGAGAAGGTAATACACGCGATTAAGAGCCTCTAAAGCAGCATGAGACCTGTACCGATCGTAGCCTATAAGCCGTCTTATGACTGACCAGTTCTTTTGCTCTACATGACAACTGTCATTCTTTTTGTAAGAGCGAGAGCGTGTGAACGTGATACCTTCATCACGACAATAGGTATACAGGTGCTGGTTAATAAATTCGCTGCCATTATCTGAGTCCAATCCCAACATACTAAATGGTAACCGTTGCCTGATTCTATGGACAGCGGCCCTAACACGACTTTGTCCCTTTCCCCAGACTCCAATGCACTCAGACCATCCACTGGCTACATCAACGGTAGACAATGAGGTGAGATAGAAACCTTCGACACTCTCACCACAGTGAGCTACCAGGTCAGCTTCCAGGAAGCCAGGATGATTCTCTTGCCAATCGGCGAAGGTACGGATGGGTATAGAATTCTTAAGCAAACTCCCAGGTTTAGTGGTACTAAAAGGACGACGCCCTCCAATTCTGCGCCAGGGGCGCAATAATCTGTCAATAGTAGCTGGGCTTATCTGGCAAAGCTGCTCTTCAACTTCGGCACTCACAGTACTGCCCTCACCATGTTTTCGCAGAACTGCTACCAGCTCCGGTAGAAATGGCTGTAGGCGTTTAGAACATAAGCGATCGGTGGCTTCCCATGCCAACCTCAATGCTGCGACTACACCAGGTCCATATCTCCTAGAATGCCCCCGCTTTTTCTTTACTCCAGGCTTGCTCTTGCCAAGAAGGAGCCTGATAGCTGTTTTTCGATGGCAACCAGTGACTTTGGTGAATTCATCCAATATCTTGCCTTTCTCTGCCTTTGATGCCATCAAATACCGCCCTAGTACTGCCTCTGTGTATTCTCGTATGCTGCCTCTTGTCATGTCGCCCTCCTTTTGGTAACACTTATTGTGAGGCAACGATACCACTTTCGGTAACATTAATTATGAGTCAATTCGGCCCTTGTCTTGGCCAAGTAAATGCTACAATACAAAGTGTCTACTTAGATGAGTCTGGAGGTGTTTCGCAACAAGCTATCCTTGATTATTTACACTATACCGTGTAAAATATAAGCAAGATGACTCAGCAGCACAAGAGAATTGGATGGGATGGGCAACGGATTCGAGCGCTAAGGCGACACCTCAAGCTAACCCAGGCTAAGCTAGCCGAGGAGCTAGGCACTCGCCAGCAAACGATCAGCGAATGGGAAATCGGAATGTATAAAC
>CAZNSC010000290.1:0-1995 GCA_964575695.1 uncultured Dehalococcoidales bacterium | reverse complement strand
CTTTATCCCCTTCCCCTTATCAAGGGGAAGGGGAACTGGTCTATGAGAGGGGCTTCGCCCCTCTTTAACTCCCCTGCTATCCTTTGCTCGCTACTGAGAGGCTGGGGCAGTAGAGGTGAGGTGTGTGAAGGAAGCCACCCACCCACTTAGCCTCACTGCCAATGGCTGTTATCTTTTGAAGAACCTGATAAACATTTCCCGAGACCATGGTATCTTTTACCCTACCTACTATTTTACCACTTTCCACCTTATAACCAAGCAGGACGTTGCCGCTGAAATCACCACCCAGAATGTTGCCCTGCCCGGCTCCCATGAGCTGCTCAATAATCAGCCCTTCCTTCATGTCGTTTACCATCTCATCAAAGGCGGTGCTGCCTGTCGCCAGAATAAAGGCACTGGGTGAAGGAGCCGGTAAACCGCCGCCGTGCCGGCTGCCATTGCCGGTACTCCGGGCACCGGCCAGAGCTGCGATCTGCAGGTCGTAGAGAAAGCTTTTTACCATCCCCTGCTCAACAAGAGAGGTACGCTGACTGGGCGTGCTCTCATCATCGCAGATGCGACTTTGCGGAGAGTAAGCTACAGTAGGGTCATCCCACAGCCACAGCTTATCATCAAAAACCCGCTGACCAAGGCGATTGCCTATGGGTGAGGCTCCTTCCAGAACTGTCTTACCATTAAAAGCCGCCATCAGCGGTGCGATTAAGGCACTGGCTACCCCGTGCGGCGTAAAAATGACCGGCAGTGGTCGGCTTGGTGCCGAGGCACGTTCTCTGGCCAGCTCAAGTTGCCGAATCACTGTATCAGATATAGCCTTTGTTTGAGAAAGGGGATGGCAGGAGCTTTCACTTTCACCGACAAAGAGCATATCTGTATCACGGATTAGATTACCCTCGATATCCAGAGCGAAGATGCTTTTCCTGTAGGATGCCTGGCCGCCACGAGAATTTAGGATACGGACCGAGATCACAGCCTTGGTCGCCCCCGCTTCACACACAATATCAGGGGTATGATTCCTAACCGCGTCTATCAACTCCTCACCAAGGTTAATCATCGCCTCTGTGGTTACCGATTCTACATCAGGGTCGAAGACTTCAACTGATGGATAAGAGATAGGAGAAGGAAGCTCAAACCGGGCTGAAGCGCCGAACTGGGCTACTTCGGCGGCATTATCAATCAAGCTCTGGCCGTCATCCAGCTCGGTAGCCACGGCATAGCCCACCCTACTCTGCCTGACGATACGCAACGCCACACTGGTGCTCTGCTTGTGCTGAATATGTTTCAGGCGGTTGGCCTCAAACCGGACCGGGGTTTCCTCAGAAGAAACCATGAAGACCTCCGCCTCTTCAGCCACTCTCCTGGCCTGCTCCAGAATTCTCTCCACCTTACCTGCCCCCGATTAAGCAATGACGAATTCGTATATGGGGACTGCCGTTGGAAACAGGGAGGGGCATCTGCTCCCCTTTGCCACAGCCGCCACCCTGGTTCATCTCCAGGTCATCGCCAATGGCATCTATATTGCTCAGGGTGGTGAACACATTTCCGGTAAGCACTACCGGCCTCAGCGCCTCGGCCAGCTTGCCATGGCGAATCATATAGGCTTCACCGGCAGAGAAAGTAAACATCTCCATGCTGGTCATGCCACCATACCAGTTCTTGGCATATATCCCTTCCTTGATATCGCCCAGCATATCATTAAAAGAGACTGCCCCTGGTTCAATATAGGTATTGGTCATGCGGACAATGGGTGGGTAGCGATAGCTAACGGCCCGCGCGTTACTGGTAGGCTTCTCCTTCATCTTGGCGGCTGTCTCGCGGGAATGCAGCCTGCCCACTAATATACCTTCCCGGATGAGATAAGTCTTGGTTGACGGCACCCCCTCATCATCATATTTATAGCTGCCACGCAATCCGGGCATACTTGCAGAATCAATGATATTGAGCTCTCTACTGCCAAACCTCTTGCCCAGCACCATAATCTCACGCAAGCGCTCGTTC
>CAZNSC010000289.1:1643-2005 GCA_964575695.1 uncultured Dehalococcoidales bacterium | reverse complement strand
ACCTTGATGATCATTAATATAGAGACAACTACTTGACAAAATGGAGACATTCTGCTAGATTGATTATATTGTTATAGGGAAGGAGGATGTGAAAATGCCAAGCAAGGCAGTTTACGCACGACTTCAGATCGAACTGAACGAGAAGCTAAAGGCATATGCTGATACAACAGGCCAGAGCGTCTCGGCGACTGTGGAAACTTTAATACGGAATGGTCTTGAACAACTCTCTTCTGGGAGATCGGTGGAGATCTTAGAGAAGGAAATTACTGAGTTAAAGGATAATGTTCAGAAACTGGAAAAGGAACGCGCAACATTACAGGGGTCTCTGGAAGCCTGTAGAGCAAAAGAATCTATAGCCATAG
>CAZNSC010000289.1:0-1633 GCA_964575695.1 uncultured Dehalococcoidales bacterium | reverse complement strand
CAAGAAACAGAGGCTCAAAGGCGCCAAATTGAACAACTTAGAAACTACCTATTGACCCCGATTGCTGTGTGTCGGAATTGTAATACGCAACTTCGGCTTTTTGACATAGGCCAAAGAAAGTGTGCGTATTGTGGAGGTTGGAACATGAATTGGCTACCCGAATACTCGATACCGCCAACGACTTGGGAAACAATTCGGGACGGTGCTGCCGCGGTAGGGATCGCAACTGTTGTGGTGGCACTATTGAATGCATTGGGTGGGGGACAGCAAAGAAGCCAATAAGGAGATAGATTTATGTCCTATGATGTTGAAATATTACGTCGTATATATGACCGGACGGACGGTCACTGCCATATCTGTGGGAAGAAGCTCAGTTTCACAAACTATGCTATTTCTAGTGATAGAGGCGCTTGGGAAGTAGAACATTCAGTGGCTAAAGCCAAGGGTGGAACAAATCACCCAAATAACCTGTTTCCAGCTTGTATTACATGCAACCGTAAGAAAGGAACCAGAACAAGCAGAACTGCACGTATCCAACATGACAGAAAAAGAGCACCTTTGTCCAGAGATAGGAAGGAAAGCATTCGAGGCAACAATACCTTGGCAGGCGTAACATTTGGAGCGGTGGTTGGCGGTTTCTTAGGTGGTCCTCCCGGAGCGTTTATCGGTGGGACACTTGGGGGAATTCTTGGTCATAGCTCAGATCCAGAGGCAGAGTGACTTCAGGAAATTCCAAGAACGACCTTATATCATTGTCACTTCGACGTATGGTAATGATAGTGCCTTTTTAAAGCTACTTCTTTCGCTCTTTAAAGTGTTTGAACTTAGTACACAATAACAATACAATATCAGCAGGAAGACGCTATCGGATGCTTTAAAGAATCAATTACGGACGGATAATGTCAAAGAGAAACGGGGGACGAAGATGAGAACGGCACTATACGCCAGAGTCAGCACCGATAAACAGGCTGAGAAATATGGCATTCCAAGTCAGATTGAAGAATTAAAGAAAAGATGTCTGGAAAAGGGCTGGACTTCAGTACTTGATGGAGATAAAGACACTTTCATTGACGATGGTCGCAGTGGAGCCGAGCTTGATAGGCCAGCCCTGAACCGTTTACGCCAAGCAGCTAGGGAAGGTAGAGTGGATATAGTGATGGCCTATGACCCAGATAGGCTATCGCGGAAGCTCTATCACCAAATGATTCTGGCCGAAGAGTTTGAGAAACAGGGAATTAAGCTGGAGTTTATTACCCAGGATATGGGCACATCGCCTGAGGACAGGATGTTCTTCAATATGAGGGGCTTGGTGGCTGAGTATGAACGGGAGAAAATACGAGAGCGTACCGTAAGAGGCAGCCGAGAGAAGGCAAGGCAGGGTAAAGTGATTAATGCTGGCGTTCCACCGTTCGGCTTTCATTACGACAAAGAAAAGGCAACCTTGGAGGAAGATCCCGAGAAAGCCCAGACGTTAAGATTGATCTTTTACACCTTTGCCAACGAAAACCTATCCCTTCAAAGGCTGGCCGAAAGACTCAATCGGCTACATATACCAACTCCTAAAGGCGGAGACAGGTGGCGGGCCAGTACCCTCGGCATCATGCTGATGAACGAAGTTTACGTGGGCAGAATG
>CAZNSC010000288.1:0-2011 GCA_964575695.1 uncultured Dehalococcoidales bacterium | reverse complement strand
CCATCGTAGCTGCACTGGATCTTGTCGGCGTCAACCATGTCGGGGAGCCGAAGGGCCCTATAGAAGGAACCTGCCGGACGTTCCTGTATTAAATAGGATGACTCTCCCCCCTCGCTCTCGAGGCCCCTTTCCGCCCTTATGGTTAAGATATTGTCCTCGACGGCAACATCGATTCCTTCCGGTTTGACTCCCGGGACCGAAGCCTTCACCTCAATCTCGTCTTTCTTCTGGATGACGTCAATCAGTATGTTCCAGTCTTCCGAGCGTTCCCTGTAACTTGGTGTGCCCCCGAAGCCGCGCCAGAGCCGGTTCATGGTGTCCTCCATCTGGCGCAAGTCTCTGAAAGGATCCCATCGCTGCATTACCATTGTTCTTCTCCCTCCCTACAAATATTGTTGAAATACTAGCCGCGAGATACTGACTAGACCTGGGTAATCTTACTTGCCCCGATCTTTGTCACCGCCGCATCCAACTCCCCTTGGCCCTTGACCTCGAAGACTGGATCCAGGTAGATGGTCAAAGAGCACTGAAGACATCGTTGGTACCACCCAATATGCTCGTGATAGAGGAACAAATTACCACCGCATTTCGGGCAACGCCGTTTGATACTTGGTTTGTTCATCTCTCCCACCTCGCCGCTATTCTTATTAGCAATCGCCTCTTTAGATTGCTAAACCAAAGGCCTAAAATTAGCAATCGAGCTGCTCGATTGCTAATTATCATTCTACTGACCCTGACCGCATTTGTCAATACCCGGCGTTAGAAAAGCGCGGCTCACCTCGGCGTTCCATTTACACATTGTCTGGGCGCATCCTGAATTTGTTTGTTATCTTTCTATCCCTTTTGCAGTCGCCTGCCTGACTGGTGTGTGGCCTCTCCTGCAATACCTATGTGCCGTAAACCAGTTGGCGGCGATATCACCTAAGACAGTACAGTTATCTTCAAAAAGTGGGCCAGGTTATAGCCGCCCATGGCAAGTGGCATCCCAAAATGTCATAGTTTTGTAATGTTTTCCCGTACGACTTTACGACTTTGTAATCCTGTATTTGTGATAATCTTCGTGAAGACAAACGATCAGCAAGGAATAGGAAATGCGGGCAATGAAGCAGGATATCCCGGTGGCATTCCAAGACGGCAGATTATATAGTCGCGATACTGAATGGGCGGCCGGTATGGACGCCACTCCGATGTTTGAAGGATTGCCGGATGACCGGTGCCAGTGGCCACACTGGGGCCACCTGATGAAGGGAAGGATGCGCATCAAATACCGTGACCGTGAAGAAGTGATCGAAGCCGGTGAGGTCTACTACCTGCCACCCGGGCACACACCAGCCATCGAAGAGGATAGCGAAATGGTGGAGTGCAGTCCCAAAGGAGAATACCAGAAGACCATGGAAGTGGCGAGCCGCAACATGGAAGCGATGAAGAAGGCGGCCCAGGGCATTCATTCTTGAGTCTGGTGTTCCATCAAACAGAATGGTGACAAAGGGGAGTCAAATGGCGAAGAACGAAATACCCAAAGAGGTGTTGTTGGACGGAGCGCAAATGATCATTGCGGCCACCGTCGCTGGCATAGCCGGCTTCCTGAAAGAGCGAAATATAGCGCTCAAGGAACTTGTCGACCACATGGGCGAGACGTTTGAGGCTTCATTGGGCGATCTCAAAGGTCGCGGGGCTGATGAAGTGATGGAGCACCTGCTGACACTTCAAGTGCTTCCGATGGGTGCGGAAGTCACGTCGAGCAAATCATCCCCGGATAAGGCTGAGGTTACACTGACAACACTGCCACCGCAAGCAACACTGGAAAAATTCGGGACCAACCCAGCAGAGCTTCTTGAGGGATTTGGCGTCACTCGGGAGGAATATGAGTCTATTTATGCGATGTATGAACCTGCCGCCAGAGCTATCGGCCTAACATTTAAGCACTACCTGAAGGATGGTCAGCAAATCATAAGCCTGGGAAAAAGCTAGCACTATATGAGGGTATAGCCAGAGTGTCGGTCTAGGTTGT
>CAZNSC010000287.1:0-2022 GCA_964575695.1 uncultured Dehalococcoidales bacterium | reverse complement strand
TACCATCGCCGATGACCTGGGGATAGACAAGTGGTGGTCGGAGCCGGAGATGATAACCGGAGCCCGCCAGAAAGGATTAATATAGCCGCCTAAGGCCCGCATTCGACCTCCAGCCCAGAGTAATGGCCAGCGGCAACCGTGACACCTTTTAAGCAGCCGGGGAAATCGAACATTCCCCTGGGGAGCCGCTTTATCTCCCGTCAAAGCCGTTAACCAGTCCCGGTTTTGGCATTGACACCCCAAACCAGGCCAGCTATAATCTCCCTTGAAAGCACAATTCCCTCTGGCCGAAGTGGCGGAATGGCAGACGCGCTACGTTCAGGGCGTAGTGTCCGTAAGGGCGTGGGAGTTCAAATCTCCCCTTCGGCACCATCTCCAAGCGCTTGTAGCTCAGTTGGATAGAGCGCAGCCCTGCGGAGGCTGAGGCCGTGGGTTCGAGACCCGCCAAGCGCGCCA
This sequence comes from uncultured Dehalococcoidales bacterium, assembly GCA_964575695.1. GTDB lineage: Bacteria > Chloroflexota > Dehalococcoidia > Dehalococcoidales > W111 > CAZNSC01. Next base: position 1,566 of record CAZNSC010000287.1, on the reverse strand, counting down.
TTAAGGGGCGGTTAGCTCAGTTGGTTAGAGCGTCTGTCTTACACACAGGAGGTCAGAGGTTCAAGTCCTCTACCGCCCACCATTAGGTAATATCATTACCACCTTTTAGCTTCAGATTCTCAACTTTCTAAGTCAGCAAGCTTTCGTTTAGAGTCAACCAATGGCAATTATATTACTCAAATTGGCCAGTCTATAATTGACGTGACGGAATGCAGTGCTGTTTTATTAAGGGGGGTGGATTTTACATATACTTCTTTGTTAATAGCGCATAAACATGGGCATATGTGTAAAATTGGACGTATGATTTTAGCATATAAGATCTATGTTATCTATCAATCGTTTTGGCATCCATTCCACGATGAAGGTTGTTGAATATCGCTTTATTCTTTCCCGTTTACGCTGTTAATTTGCGCATTACCTGCGCGAGGAAAGGTTTTCCATGGGCCGGATAGACGGTCTTTGCGCCCATATCCAATAGTTTCTTCCAGCCATCTTTTACCAGTTGTATATCATCACCCCATATTGGTAGGCCTGGATTAAGACGCAATGGGAATAAATTCATCGCCAAACATCCCACAAACACCTCGCCGCTATTCAGCAGTACACTAACCGAACCCCAAGTATGTCCTGGAGTACAGATCAGCCGACCTGAAATACCGTATTCAGACAGCGATAGCTCCTCGTCTCCAGCTACTATATCGACTTCAAATGTTGGTATATGTATAAAAGGCGTAATTAAATTGTGTAGCGCGCTCATGATCTTCCCCCAAGGAGTGAAACCAGCAGGACTGGTCTGTTTTACTTCGGCTAGGTAGTGCATGTCTTTTTCGTGCATTAGTACCCTTGCCCCGGTCAGCTGCTTGATGTCCCTTGTAGAACCGATATGGTCCCAGTGTCCGTGCGTGAGTATAATAAGTTTGATTTCTTCTGGCTGTATCAAGGCTTTAGCCAATCCATCCTTGAAGTTGGCTAATTTATGGGGGAATCCACCATCAATCAAGATAGCCCCTCCCCCCTTTACGGCGTAAACCGTATTAAAGCCCATGTGGATTGGAGATATGCTGAGTTCCATGATGTCCTTCTCGTTACGAAGAGAATGCTAAGATTATAGGTCTGCGACTAAAATGTGTCAAACTGGTGTACTTAATCTGGCGAATCTCGTCCAACAAAATGGGCTTATGTTCAACTAGATAACTGAACGTCGTTTCGTTCAGACTTCTGAATAAGAGATAAGTAATTGCTGTGCCACTGGTATCAGCCGCTTCTTCTCAAACAAGAGTTCGGGAACTGTCGCCCAAGGCCCACCTCAGGAAGGAAGAGGGCGTCTGTAGCACTAATAAAAAATGAGTATTGATACCCTGGTAACAATACTCATTCTGCCCACTGAGTCCGAAGTAACGAAATAGACTGGCTTTGCGATTTAAGGTCTTATTCCTGCGCCGCCGTCGGGATTACTAATCCCCAAAGCCATAGCTAATGATACCAACCGGAGACTCGCCTGGTTCAGAGATTATGTCCGTACGGAAGGAAAGGAAGAGATAGACCAGGTTCCAGATTTCGATATCA
>CAZNSC010000286.1:0-2037 GCA_964575695.1 uncultured Dehalococcoidales bacterium | reverse complement strand
ACGTAATCCAAGCCTAATTCGTGCAAGGTCTCTTTAGTAGGAATACCTTTATCATTCCATCCCTTAAATTTGTAATACTCGTCAAGCAGATTGGCTTCGAGCTCGGGAAATCTATTCTTCCAGTGGTCTTCAGGCGGCTTCTCATCAGCTTTCCTCATGCCTCTTCTTACATTAACGGCCCTGAGTAAATTTCGGTTCCTCTTGGCGGCTTGCGATAGTCCGGCTTCATCAATATCAATCCCGGTCGCTGATGAGATAATAGCCGGGTAATTGTGTATATGATAGGGAGGCTTCAGGGGGAATGATGACAAGCCAGCGCAGACCCCGAGGGCGTCATCAATGTAATGCATCTTCTCCATCCAGTCAACAATTTCACAGGTTGCCTGAATAGTCGGGGCATATGGCATGGTGCGTGGTTCCCAGTCCACAAAATACTGCTTAAACTTTTCATCGGGAACCTGGAACCAATCCTTTGCAAACGCCTCTCTCTGCTCTCTCGTAGCAAAAGGCTCCTGGGGGAACTGCCCTTCAATCTGGGTAATGTTCGCCTTCTCACCGGTAGAATACATGAGGAAGTATATAGGATTAAGCATTCCAAGCTTGAGAGGCAGCTGCTCATGTTTCTTGATGTTATTATGAGCGTACGCCTCTGCGCCCTTGCCAATCTGTTGGGCCGCCCAATAGGTGCCATTGGCCAAAACATCTCCAATCCCTTCTCGCCGGACAATTCTATCAAGCAGCCAGTAAAATCTCCCCTCGTTATCGGCCGGCATTCCCGGCATGTCCTGGTCGGTCAAAATGCCGGCTTCATAAAGCTCAAGGGCGAAGGCCATAACCTGCGGGGTCGTGAATCCGTCCACTCCATACTCCGTGGCACGCTGAGCGATTTTGAAACCAAAATCCAAGTCTGAATAGGCCGCCATGGTATAAGTAAGCTTCGAGTAGCATTTCATCATGTAAGTTGAAATTCCGGGGACGGAAATTAATGCCCCGCATTTCATCGGACAGTTATAGCAGCTTATTAACCGCGTCCGTGTAGTTTCTTGAGCCTCCCGCCACTTCTTTTCGACTTCCTCGGTCCAAAAATCCTTTCTCCGGGTCCGGGCATTTCCCCAGGTGAAACTGGTGGTGTGCCACTTCTCATCAAAGAGTGCCATCTCTTGCGGAGACCCAAGCCCGGCTAGAATGGGCGGTACCCCCGTAATTGGATTTTCTGCTCGGTATTGTATATATTTCAGCACATCGTTGCAAAGCTCCATGAACTCAGCCGGTCGGGCAATATTGATGTCCTTTGTTCCGCGGACAGCTATCGCCTTGACACCTTTGTCTCCCATAACGGCTCCTATTCCCAGTCGGCTGGCACTGGACCTGCCCTGCTCGATGGAGGCAAAATAGACCCTGTTTTCACCGGCCAGGCCAATAGTAGCCACCTGGGCTTTCGGCTCCTTAAGCTCCTGTCGAATAAGCTCCACAGTTTCAACAGCGCCTTTACCCCGCAAATGAGAGGCGTCACGTATTTCTACTTTGTCATTGTGTATCCACAAATAGACCAGGCTGGGGGACTTGCCACGAATGATCACTTTATCATAACCGGCAAACTTCAGTTCTGGTGCCCAAAACCCTCCCATCATTGAATATGCCATTAACAAAGTCTGAGGAGAAAAGGTAGAAACAATGGTACGATTAGCGCCAGGAGCCGGTGTGCCACCTAAAAGACCAGTGCTGAATATCAGTAGATTATCAGGAGAAAAGGGCTCAACTTCTGGGGGAACCCTATCCCATAATATCTTGGCGTTGGTACCTAGACCCCCCAGGTGAAGTTCAGTTAATCTTGGGTCAGTTCCTTCCTTCTCAATGTTGCCTCGGGATAGATCAATTTCTAAATTAACCCCTGTCTCTGCGTACCTCAATTTTTTACCCCCTTGGGTTAGTTAGCCTCTAAATAACCCTTCCGATTAAGAATGATACGACAACTATCTACTCTTGCCAGCGCTCTGTTTTGCTCCCGTTCCCAGAAGGAAACCGGAGTGTGGATTC
>CAZNSC010000285.1:1754-2057 GCA_964575695.1 uncultured Dehalococcoidales bacterium | reverse complement strand
TATTGAACTCATCCCATCCAAAATTTCCATCTTTCACTTTTCAGCTTCACTTGAATGGGGCGCAGAAAATTGGCAAGCATAAGTATAACACACCGGTTAGGGGAAGTCTAGCTCGCTAGTCAATAAAAATTGGAGAGATAAAACCTTAACCATCTATTGACCGAGCAGCTTCAATCCTAAATAATGAATGATAGCTCTTCGGTCTTTTTACAAAAACGAGGGCTTATGATATTATGGGCTTGTTTAGCAATTTAAGCAAAAGGTATGCTATATTATAAATTCTAGCTTATATTGAAATCTCCG
>CAZNSC010000285.1:0-1736 GCA_964575695.1 uncultured Dehalococcoidales bacterium | reverse complement strand
TGAGGAAAATCGCGATGCGATTAATGATTATTCAATATCTAGTCAAGGAGGTCAAACATGGCTATAAAAGAGGAACTGGCAGGCATTGTGGGTTCGAAATACGTTGTCGATGACCCGAAAAGGCTTGAGGAATACTCCAAAGACTATAGCCTGGTTCAGCCCAGGATGCCGAGCTACGTTGTCTCCCCCAAGAACACCGAGGAAATTCAGGGGGTTGTTAAGTATGCCAATGAGCACATGATACCGGTAACCCCTCGCTCTTCAAGCGTCAGTTTCTACGGGGCCGGCATACCCAGCCAGGGGGGAATTATACTTGACCTTTCCCGGATGAACAAGGTCCTGGAGGTCGATGGCCGGAACAAGAAGGTGAAGGTAGAGCCCGGCGCTAACTGGGCCCAGGTGCAGGAGGAGCTGGAAAAGCAGGGACTGATGGTCTGTAATCCACTGCTACCTCACCCGGCAAAGTCGGTACTCACCAGCGCCATGGAAAGAGAGCCAATCCTCATCCCCAAGAGTGAGTATAATGAGGTCTTCCTTACCTGCGAGATGGTCCTGGCCAGCGGCGACCTGTTCTGGACAGGCACCGCCATGGGTAAGGGGATGAAGGGGCAAAATTTCCCCGACGCCCTGATTCCAAGCACCAGGCTTTTCCTGGGGGCTCAGGGGACACTGGGCATTATGACCTGGTCCAACCTGATGGCCGAGTGGCTACCTACCATGGATAAGGTCTTCTTCATGCCCTTCGAGCGGATTGAAGATGTTGCCGAGCCCGTATACCGAATACAGCGGCGTATGCTGGGCAACGAGTGCCTTGTCTTGAATAACTTCAATCTAGCCGCTATCCTGGCTGAAGAGTGGCCAGATGAGTTTAATACCTTGAGGGAGACCCTTCCGCCGTGGACGATTATCCTCTGTTTATCCGGCCTGCACCGGCTTCCCGAAGAGAAGATAGAATACGAAGAGGAAGCCCTGATGGAGGTCGCCTCAGAACTCCACTTTGAGCCGCGGCGTACCGTAGGCGGCATCCCGGGACTTGAAGGGACTATATTGAAGATGCTGCGCAAAGCGTGGCAAAAGGATGGCTACTGGAAGCTCCGCTACAAGGGCTCCTGCCAGGATATCTTTTTCTACACCACCCTGGACAGAGTTCACGAGTTCACCAGGGCTATGGATAGCATAGCCGCCAAATATGGATACCCCACCAAGGATATAGGTGTTTATCTCCAACCAATAGAAAGAGCGCGGGTCTGTTTCTGTCAGTTCGGCTTCCCCGTTGACCCGGATGATGCTAAAGAAGTGGACCGGGTTCGCCGTCTCCACCTGGAAGCCAGTGAGCTGGCAATAAGTATGGGTGGTCTCTTCACCACCCCCTACGGCCCCTGGGCCGATATGGTCTATAGCCGGGCAGCTACCTATACCTCAGTAATGAAGGTGGTCAAGAATGCCTTCGACCCCAATAATATTTTGAACCCGGGTAAACTATGCTTCTAGAGAGTGGTCATTACCTTAAAAGGAGGAAACCGAAATGGTAATGGAAAAAGGCAAATCGCTACCCAAGGATGACTGGCACCGAAAGTATTACTGGGACTTAAGGAAGAACGCTTGGAACTGTGCCCGGTGCTCGGTATGCAAATGGGTTGACTCATGGGAGGTCAAGAGCGCCAGATTTGCTAAAATCTGCCCCTCCAGCCTGTATTACCTCTTTGATGCTTACTCCTGTCAGGGCAGAATGGATG
>CAZNSC010000284.1:0-2078 GCA_964575695.1 uncultured Dehalococcoidales bacterium | reverse complement strand
AGTATACCCTATCCGGCGCTTCAGGATAATGGTCCTGCATCGCCGAGTTCTCGGTTTCCGAGCTTGCTTCGACCCATCCCAGTTTTTTCAGCGTCCCGAAATACTTGAGGAAAGAATGATACCTCATGCGCGTAAACTTGTGGGATATTTTCTTTAGTTCCTGCTGATATATCTTCTCAGCAAGTTCTTCAGTAACATCCTCTCCGGCGAGCACAAGGTTACTGATCCTCTTTTCGGCCCGGGTACGGGCTGTAGCCGTGGCCAGGGAAACCTTGTATTCGTAGTTGATGTCCGATTGCGGAGCACCGCGCTCGGGGTCGATCCTGGTGGAGCCTTCGGGGCCATTGCCCCGAAGGTACTCCCGAATAAACCAGCCCGCACCGAAAGGACGCTTGAAACCGCCGCGAAAGGGTCGAAGCTCCGTTTCCATTGTGACTACCTCTCTCTCCACACGAAGTCGTGAATTATTTGCCTGTCAGCCAGTTGTTGCTGCCATTGACTGACTATTCGCTGGCGAGATTCCAGCTCTGCTTTTCGGTTACTTTCTTGCATAAAGTACTGCCACTCCCAATCCGTAAGTTTTCGTCCAAGCCGTTCCTCAATGTCATGGGCCAACATTGTCCTCACCATTTCACTTAGCCCGATGAATACCAAGATCGAGATCAGATTTATAGTTTCCTTATAGTTGTCCTGCTGACTATTCATTTGGCTCTTCCTCCCCTGCTATATGCTCCTTAACTGTCAGGTTCATGGACTTTGCCAGGAAAGATAAAGCCTCAACGATTCCTTTAGTGAACTGAGGCCCCGCATTCTCGGGTTTTATATTACGCAGCTTCACCCGGAAGAATTCTTTGGCGGGGTCAGCATCTATCAGCATTTCTCCACTGGTGCCCATCTGCCTTGCTTGTTCCTGAAACTGATTAAACATCGAATGCCTCCTCTATTTCGTCTTTACTGGCTTGCTCGACACCGGAAGTGCGCGAACCATGCCCCGGTGTTGGTTGACCTGTTTTGCTACTTTGTTGTGGCGGATTAGGCTGGCCTCCTTGTGGCGGTACAAAACCGGGCTGCACCATGCCGGGCATTATCCCCGGATTCTGGCCGAACTGCATAAAGCTGCCCATCAGGTTCCCCATCATCTGCTGGAAATAAGGCTCCATAGTTCGGGTCATCATGGAACCCACCGGGTCGGGAGAAGCAGCTACAGCGTTATCTTTGACCGCACCGAGCACCTGCGGCATCACCTGGGATATCACCTGCTGAGCTGCCAATTGAGCCGTTTCATAACCGCCACCCTGCATGGCTCTGGCTGCCTCCGCCTGTCCCTTCTGCCAGGTAGCTAGCAGATCGATCAATGGCTTTGTCGTCTCGCCGAACATCCGGAGCCCCATCAGTGGCACGCTCATGCCGGCCATGAATATCTTCCGGTCCCTGATATTGCCGTCAAATATCTCGGCGACATCGGCTTCGAGCCACTCCGGCAGCACCGACTCCTTTTCTTTCCTAAGAGCCAGCGAACTGTCTTTCGGCGGATTTGTTGCAAAAGGCTCTTTGCCTGCCTTTACTCTTTTGCGGATACGCTGCCTGACCAGGGAAGGGGAATAGCCTCTAGCCTCGATTTCTTTCTGGCTGAATCCCTCTTCCAGCAGTTCGTCTACTTCCTGTCCCAGGTTTTCTTCTTCTTGGTTGTTATCTGACATCTCTTTCTCCTTTTATTTGTTGTTTTCATAGCTAAATGGTCGTTGTTTTCTTATCTCACATAGCTGGCATTCATATCTGTTACCATGGGATGATTAGCTATGCGATTTTTCCTATCACCTCCTCTATTAGCCCGGAGGGGGTGACCCCCCGCATGCGTTGTCTATCGGTTACCAAGCTGGTATTCCTTCCACTTGACCAAGGGGGGTATCTTGCTCCGGGTTGTTGTGGCACAAGATTGAAACCGTGCCAGCGGCGTGAATTAAGCATTTGGAGGATGCAGCCCTGATCCTTCATGGCAGCACCTCCTGGCTGAACCTGACGCTGGTTGTCGCCAGTTGACTTAGGTTGTAAGGTGATTTGCGGGAGTAACACTGGTC
>CAZNSC010000283.1:0-2110 GCA_964575695.1 uncultured Dehalococcoidales bacterium | reverse complement strand
AGGGAAGGGGGCCGGGGGGTTAGGTCATCAGGACAGTTCGCCCCCAAATCCGAACGCACCCCACCGAAGGGGACCTTGGCAATTTGGCCGAGAAGTATGGTATAATATGGCTGAGTGAAGACCTTGACAAAGATAGTAGTAAAACCAGAGGTGGAGAGTCTATGCTAGGTTTTGATCGGATTACTTTCGACCCGGACGTAATGGGCGGGCGTGCTTGCATTCGAGACACGCGTGTCACGGTGTCTTTGATTGTCAACCTGGTCGCAAATGGAATGGATTTCGAGGAGATCCTGGAAGCTTATCCGTATCTGGAGCCAGATGACATCCAACAAGCCCTCCAATATGTTGCTTGGCTGGCTGAAGAGAACGTATATGCATTGGAGCTAGCTGCATGAGATTCCTGGCGGATATGGGAATCTCTCCGCGTACCATTATCTTTCTCCAAGATCTGGGCTATGATGCTCTGCACTTACACGATCCAGGGAATCCCCACCACCTAACCTGGCCCCCACCGCCCGCTGAGCAGCTACAACCCCCACAAAGCCAGGCCCCGCACTGCTGGAATGTGCCCGGCGCAGGACACAGTCGCATTCATCCAGAACCTCCGTCCAGTGTAGTGTAGTGTAGTGTAACGAGTAATACCAGCAGGTAGAGGGAAAGTCAACACCTTTGCACGGAAGAATTTCACAAAGCGCTATCCGTAGTCGGAGTACTCAACTTGTTAGGGGTGTGTCGAAAACAGGCTTAAAAGTTCTATTGCCCTGTACCCTTCTCAACGACGTTCATAGAGCATTCTCCGACCGGTGTAGTATTCACAATAACCTTGTAGTCCGTCAGGTCAACAAAGCCAACGATTTGCTCATATGCCCTCTTGGCGTCCGCCGTTGCGCGTTCCAGGATTTCATCCACACAGGCCGTTGTTGCTATCTGCTGTCTGCCAGCTTCCAACCCCTCCTGCAACATCGTCGGGTCAACATTTTCTGGCTTGCCTCCCTTGTAATCTTCGATTTCGTAACTGTCCAGAGTGGCATTCAGCACCTTTGCTCGGGGCAGAGTGATAATAATCTCCTTGTCTTCCTGGAAGACTTCGATATTATTTATGCTGAGTTCGCCAAGATCAACACCTGCTGTTACAGTTCTTTTCACAAACAGCAAAATGTTTTGGCCTCCCCAATTGAAAAACTAGTACATAGCGGCGGAAGTAAGCGAACAGTTTGTAGTAGCGACTTCAGTCGCTTAGCCAGCCTAAAAACGACTGAAGTCGTTACTACGAACTATAGGGCTATTTCCGCCCCGCTGTACTAGCTATCTTCTTTCTTCGCTCTGACAAAAGAACGCGCTTGTTAAGGCGTCCAGGGTGAAAACCTTATCAAACCTTACCCAATGTATGGGTTTGGCTTGCGTGCACATACACCGAGGAGGACCCGCTGGTCGGCAGCTACCGGCTGTCGTGAGTCCGCGTTTTCTAATAACTAATCATACCACTTACTTCGTCTAGTGTTTTTCATTCTTGGATAATATTTTCTTACCCAATCCGGCCTTTTTCCAGAAGTGGTTCCGGTCATCCCTTTCAGTATCTCAGTAAGGATAACTAAAGGAAGCGACAGGCAACCAGCCAAACAACCAGCTAAGATGTCCTCTGTTGCCCCTGCTTTTTCTGACTTTGACATAATCGTTTCCTTATGTAATGTTTTAGGACCTAATACCTGAAGGGTATGTATTCGATGCTTTCTGACAAATCGCGTTAATATGCATTGCAAGCACATCCCGGCGGTTTGTCACAAGTCTTGCTTCTTGAGATACAAGAATCTCCACAGGCTTTACCGGTGGTGCAAGTCCTACAACACTCTCGTGATGGAGGTGGTGGGCTGGTCGGCGGTACAATGACCGGTATCGGCGTGCTCGTTGGGATTGGAATAGGAACAAGCGTAAAGGTAGGTGTGGGTGAGGGTGTGAAGGTGGGCGGGATAGGGGTTGGGGTCGGAATAGGCAGCTCCCGTGTTGGCGTATCCGGGACCACCCGCGTATTCGTAGGCGGGATAGGCGTCGGTGTCCAGGTGGGCGGCATGACTACAATGGAGGTAGGGGTATTGGTAGCTGGCGAGAGTAT
>CAZNSC010000282.1:0-2118 GCA_964575695.1 uncultured Dehalococcoidales bacterium | reverse complement strand
GTGTGGAGACGGCTCAACACGATATTATAATCTCGCTCGACTCCGATGCCATCATAGAGGAGGACTGGCTAGAAAAGGCTATGCCAGCGTTCGACGATCCGGCAGTTGGGGCAGTTGGGGGGTACTGCGTAACTGCCAATCGAAGCATTGTCGGGAGGCTCATGGGCTACGATATGGAATTTCGGCTGGACCAAGTTCCGGAATACACCGACCACCTCTACACGATGAACACTGCCTATCGCCGCCAGACCCTAGCCGAAGTGGGAATGTTTGATGAAGAGATGAGGATAGCCTACGATGCCGACATAAGTCGAAGAATCAGCGCCGGAGGTTATCGCCTGGTGCTGAAAAAGGATGCCCGGTGTAGACACTACTGGCGTGACGACCTGAAAGGCTACCTCAAGCAACAGCATGACTACGCTTACTATCGCTTGAACGTAGCCCGAAAATTCAAAAGACCTCACGACCGCCAGGCGGGACTGGGTATGATACTCCAAACGCCCTTTACAATACTTGTGCTGCTGGCCGCCGTTCTACTTGGCGTCTTATTATCACCCTTTGGGCTGCTAGCGCTCGTTCTATTGCCCCTTGTCCACCTGCCCCGGACCATCGCGATCCTGATCAAGAAAAGGGAGGCCTGCATACTGCTGCTGCCGTTCTTCTTCACCCTCAGAAACCTCGCCTGGACTTTGGGCGCGATACGCTGGGAAATAAGGGAAGTCTTGCTCGCGTCGCGCCGGAGAACCAAGGCAGCATGACACTCGCGGCTCAGTACCGAGACAGCTACAATCTGCAACCCCACTAGTGGAGATGCTATGAAAATCGTTCTGGCCCGCTCAGAAGCAACGCATGTCGGCTCACACAAGCTCGCCAGGACGCTGTCCCGGGCAGGGCACGATGTTCACCTATTGGTATGGGATCGGGACGCAAAGTTTCCGAAGACGGAGAAGGTAGACTCGTTTACGGCACACCGGTTTCGTCTCAAGGCCCCCTACGAAACGGTTTTCATTCTCCTTTATCTTCCGGTGTGGTGGCTCTACGAATTATACTTCATCTTGAAGACCAACCCTGACATAGTCCATGCCTTCAATTTCGATACCCTGCCACCGGCTATAGTCGCCAAGCTTATCACGAGAACCAAACTCTGCTATATGATCCTGGATCTCTACACCAGCGGTTTCTCGGGGCGAATTCCCGGCATCCTGAGGAGGTTAGCTGCATTCGCGGAGAAATTTGGGACCGGCTTCAGCGATATTTTGTTCCTGGTCAGCGAATCTATGTATGAGGAAGTCAAAAGCGAAAGAATCAAAAAGGTGCTTTATATCTATAATTCCCCGGAGGAATATCCGGTTGCAGAACCGACAGCGAAGCCTGATTCAGAAACCTGCATATTCTATGCCGGATGGATGGGCAAATTTCGAGGCCTGGAGAACATGATAGATGCCGTGGGCGATCTGGACGGAGTTCGATTGGTGATGGCCGGGAGGGAGCTGGATAAAGGTATCGTTGAATATGGGAAGGCGAAGCTAAGCAGTTTCGATTACCTCGGGTTTATACCATATGAAGAGGTTATCAAAAGGAGTCTGGAGGCGGATATCCTTTTTGTTTTTTACGATTCCGGCTACGCCAATTTCAGGCATTCTACCCCGAACAAAATATTTGAAGCTATGATGTGCTCTAAGCCAATCCTGGTGAGTGACGGCATAGCCGGAAGCAAGATCGTGGCCAGGGAGAACTGCGGCATCGTTGTCCCCTACGGCGATGTCGATGCAATCAAAGAAGCCATACTGCGGCTCAAGAATGACCCCGGGCTGCGCCAGGAACTGGGACAGAACGGGCGGAAGGCGTACGAAGACCGCTACAGTTGGAATATAATGGAGAATAGAATAATAGATGCATATAATGAATTGGCCAAGGGAATCTGAGTAACCGGTGAGGGACGTTTCCGTTGAGAATATGCTACATCGCTGACGGCAGAAGCATCCACACTCAAAGATGGGTGAACTACATTGCCCAAAGGGGACATGAAGTCCATTTGATTTCGACCCGCTTTGCTGAGGATCGCGAGGGGTCTGACAGCAGGATCGAGTTTCATCCCCTAGTCAGGCTGCTTCCCCG
>CAZNSC010000281.1:0-2121 GCA_964575695.1 uncultured Dehalococcoidales bacterium | reverse complement strand
GATTATTCAATCATGCCACCTTAACTTAGGTTAAAGGTCTCAACTGGGATTATGTAGTTTATCCATCGGGGAATACTTGTGGTGCTGGATGGTGATCTGCGAACTGGTGAAATGGAGATAGTGATTTACCGTCTCGAAGGTGGTGTGCCCCAGGATCTCCTTCAGGCTGAAGATATCGCCACCATTGAGCAGATAGTTAGTAGCGAAAGTATGGCGGCAAAGGTGGGCATGCAGCCTGGTGACACCGGAAGCTTTGGCCAGCCGCGAGAACATCAGCTTCAATGTATTTACGGTTATCGGCATACCGGTTAATGAAAGGAAGAGGTTGTCGCGTTCAACATCAGCGGGCTCTGGTCTTATCTTGTCGACGTAGCTGAACAGGACCATGCGGACATGCTTCCCGATGGGAACTACTCTTTCCTTAGCTCCTTTTCCCATGACCTTGATGAAGCCGTCGGTCAGGTTGAGATTACCCAGAGTGATTCCGGCGGTTTCGGAGGCACGCAGACCGGTATCAAGCATGGTCACGAAAACGGCATGATTTCGCGCCCCATAAAAAGTCTTCCTGTCCATAGAGGCGATAATCTTGTCGATTTCGCCCGGAGTGAGAGGTTCCATGACGGTAGAAGGGGCTTTGGGAAGCTTGAGGTTCTGCAGCCGGTTTTCGATAGTATAACCTTCGCCATGGAGCCAGGAAGCAAACGCCTTCAGCACGCGCACATGGCATTGTATCGTTTTCGGCGAAAGGAAGGAAGTCTGTTTCGATGCGTGCGGATGTCTCTGGAATTTCGGCTTATTCTTCAGGTGCAAGATATAACCTCGTACCGTATCGATATTGAAGACGGTGAGGTCGCAGGCCAGCTGACCTGCCGAGAGATAGCTTGAGAATGCCCCCAGCATCTCGTTATACCAGGCGATGGTCTTGGGGCTTTTACCCTCGGCCCGGTTACTCAATTCATAAAGTGTAATGAGTTCTTCCAGGCTCTTAGGAGCCGTCGCCTTTGAATTGATGACCGCTGCCTGTACCATCTTTAGCCTTCAGCTTTCTATCCCGTCCCCGGCTCTTTAAACGATTTCTTGACATCGGGGCTACATCAATTGTACAGTAATATCCAGAATCTGCAAATGCATATAGCTTTGCATTTGATAGTAATTACGCATGCCGAATGTTGGTTTTTATAGCATCCAGGCATGTAAAATCGTATCCCTGAAAAATCGGAGGAATAAATGGCAAAAGGGGTAAAGCAATCGGCGGTTGCCGGTGAAATAAAGAAGGAATACCTCAAGGACCACCTCGAGCAGGTCGAGGACCTGATTACCGAGTGGATAAAGCAGCTCAACGCGCCGGACCCGTTCTCGCCTCATGAAGGTGTACTTGGTTGGGAGTCCGAGTACAGGCCGAAGCTGGAGGGCGACCCGGATAGCAACCATATGTTGCGAAGCCACGTGCGGAGTCGGGCACTGTGGCGACATCACACCGACTGGGAGCGGAAGCTATCCTTGGCATGGTCGCTGGTGGCACATCTGCGCGAGATATCTACCGGGCAGCTCCCTTTGGGCAGGGGTCGAGATGCGGTGGGTGTCAAGAACAACTATATTGGGGCTGCTCTTCTGGCGGCATTCAGGGCGATGTTGCGAAATAGAGAGGTAGGCATCAACTACAAAGTGCCGGATGACGGGGTGGGAGTAGCCTGTGGGGATTTCAAAATCGACATGTCGGCCACGACCGAGGAGCAGCAAAAGGCAGTCCAGGAAAAACACTTGAACTTGGCTAAGTCCCTGGCCGAGCACGAGGACATGAAACAACTGGTGGACTGCTGGCATGAAATTAAGGACCTCGAGGACCATATGATCCAGATAGCCTCCAGGACCCTCAAATCGCGGGATATACTTTTCTCCTGCAGGTTCTGCCGGCACCTGTGGAAGTAATCACCCTTGGTCTCTTCTATAATTTGAGAGTCATTAGTAGTATTCCGCCTCCTATGCAATAGCCCACATTTTCACCTTTCTCACACATTCATCAATTCATTTAAACATTCGAGAGTCACAGGACACAGACACAGGTCACAGGACACAGGTGGAAATTACAGGTGACGGTCACAATAGCTACTGTGACCTATA
>CAZNSC010000280.1:0-2132 GCA_964575695.1 uncultured Dehalococcoidales bacterium | reverse complement strand
CTACATCCATAGTACCGCTGGTCCTAGGAATCCCCTTCGGGAGGCTGGCCGATAGAATCGGTCGAAAAAAGGTCCTCTATTTTTCGATACCCATTATCTGGACTTCTTACCTGCTGCTCCTGCTGGCACCAAATTCCGGTTTCCTGATTGCGTCGGGCGCATGTCTGGGTTTCCTGATGATAAATGGGATAACTACGACCGCAATGTCCCGCGAACTGGTACCGCCGGAGCAAATGGGTATGTGGTCAGGTATTATGCAGCTTGCCCGGATGGCTTTCAGCGCCGTCCTAATCTTCCTGTCAGGAGTTCTCTGGGACAATTTGGGACCTCATTACGTTTTCATTTCTCTGATAGTACTCAATGTCATCAGGATTCCACTGCTGATTGGAATGCCCGAAACGCTGAGCAGGAATGAGGGAGATTGAACAAGATGGTTGGTAAGGATGATTTAACGATTCTGAAAAAGAGACCTTTTTCAAGTCAAGAAAAAAAATAGAAAAGACAACTATTGACATTATTCCAAGTAATGTTAATGTTTGTATCACATAAAATATGAAAGGAGGTGAAGTCATGCAAGCATACTGCGTTAAATGTAGAACTAAGAGAGAAATGAAAGATTCCAAAAGCATCACTATGAAGAATGGCAAGCCAGCGACTCAAGGTGTATGCCCAACATGCGGTACGAAGATGTTCAGAATTGGGAAAGCATAGTCCTGATTTCAATTTATTGATTAAACACAGGCTGGATATACTCAGTCACGAGATATCCAGCCTGTTCTTATATCACACAATTCATCGAGAGGTCTAAATTCCAATCTTAGTACATGATATTAAGAAATTATACTTTATAAATCTTGCAGAGTAGCGCTCTTGTCTGCCACCCACTGGTAAGCGGGTCGCAACTCTCAGGGTCATCAATAGTGAGAACATTTACGTTTGACTCCCATAGCCCATAGAGAGAGGGTTCCTCAGCGGACATTTCCGGGAACCACCAGCTAGCTTCAGCATTTACCATACCGCGAGGAATCTTTCCGGAAACTCTTGCTTTCTGCTTTACTCTGCCTCTCTTCGTTTCAATATATACCCAGTCACCATCTTCAATTCCCAGTTCCCGTGCATCCCCGGTATTGATATCGGCTAGCGGGTCAGGATGCTTCTCCCGCATACCATAACCCCAGTGTCTGAATTCAGAATGATGCTGGGGCATAAACCTGCCGCCGGTGTTCAATATGAGTGGATACTCTTCAGCTACCTCCGGCGTTCTGACAGGACTCTCCGCCGGTTCTTCAAAAAATGGCAGAGGGTCATAGCCCAACTTTTCCAATATGGAGGAATACAGCTCAAACTTGCCTGAGGGGGTCGCAAAACCAAGCTTCTCATACTTCTTTTCTTCCAGGGGGGTGAGTAAACATCCCTCCTGAACAAATTCTTCATAAGTCATACCCAGCGGCTTTACCCGATAGGCAATATGCTCTTCAAATGTCTCCCATGGCCAATAATCTGCCTGCCCCAGTCTTATACCGAGTCCGCGCCAGAAATAATAGTCCTCTTTTCTCTCTCCCAATGGCTGGACTGCTCTTTCACCACCTACGGCAAAATCGGCAAAATCCTCCAGTGTATCTATGTAAGGTCTTTCCATCCAGCTGGTTATCGGAAGTACGTAGTCGGCAAATAGAGCGGTAGGAGTCATCCAGTAGTCGTTGACGACATAGAGTTCCAGGTTAGGACTCGTCATGGCTTCATAAACCAGTTTGGTGTTACCTGCCCAGATTATCGGGTTGCTTTCCCAGCTTATCATGGCTGTAATCGGATATGGTTTTTTAGTGAGAATAGCTCGCCAGAGTAATGACGGGCTGGCTCCCATGCGGTGCATCGTGGGTGCAGGAATCCCATAGAATTTTTCGTATGGTTCCGCGGTGAGTTCATATCCGGGCCAGGTCATTAGTTTGAATTTGTCCGACCCCAGTTGTTTGAGTCGCTGTTCTTCAGGCAGCATATCACGAAGTTCCAGTTCAGAATCACGGATGAACCTTTTACCTTCTGGACCCGGTCCAATCCCGGGCATCGAGCTGCCACCAAGAATGTCTATGTTGCCCGTAAGTGCCTGGCAGATAGCGCAGGACTGCTCGGCA
>CAZNSC010000279.1:0-2186 GCA_964575695.1 uncultured Dehalococcoidales bacterium | reverse complement strand
ATGGGTATATCCCGGTATGACCACGCCTTTATTTTTTTCGGCCAGGCTGATTAGAGCTTGCTGGAATCCTCTTAAACTGGTCAATGTATTAGAGATTGCCTCCTTGGTAAATAGACGCACATCCAGGGCCACCTGGTCATTCCTGGAGCGTGCAGTGTGGAGTTTACCTCCTACCTCCCCCACTTTCTCGATTAACCGGGCTTCGATATTCATATGGATGTCTTCCAACTCGGACTTGAACTCAAACTTACCCTGCTCTATCTCTTTCTGAATAGAAGCCAGCCCATCAACAATAGTCTTAGCCTCTTTATCTGAAATTATCCCCTGTTTTGCCAGCATTTTGGCATGAGCAATACTACCAGCGATATCGTGGCGGTATAAACGCCAATCAAAGGGAATAGAAGCAGTGTATTCAGTCACCAGTTTATCCGCTGCTTTGTGAAAGCGACCCCTTATATGGCTCATCTAACCTCCCTTCCGCCTTTGTCTCTTCTTTTTCGGCGCTATAAAGCCTAACAAGCCTTCGGATTGACCTATCCCCTGCACCTGTGCCTGGGTTCTTACCGGGAGTCCCCAGATGTGAATAAACCCTGGAGATGCACTCTGGTCAAACTGGTCACCTTTATCATAGGTAGCCAGCCCATAGTCATACAGCGAGAATGGTGATTTTCGCCCCACCACCGTGCAGCTTCCCTTAAATAGCTTCAAGCGCACCGTTCCGGCGACACAACGCTGCGAAGACTGCACATAGGCAGCCAAATCCTGGTGCAAGGCGGTGAACCACAGGCCATTATAGATAAGGTCAGCGTATTCCTGAGCTACCCTTTGCTTAAAACGCAGTTGCTCTTTAGATAGAGTCATCGCCTCGAGCGCTTGGTGCGCCTTAAGCAGCACTGTCGCTGCCGGCGCTTCGTAAATCTCCCGGGACTTTATTCCCACCAGCCTGTTTTCTATATGGTCAATCCTCCCTACCCCATGCCTGCCAGCCAGCTCATGTAACTTCTGAATCAGGCTGAGGCCATCCATTTCCCGCCCATCGATAGTGACCGGGATTCCCTCGTCGAAGCCAATCTCAACATAGGCCGGCTTATCTAGAGCTTCAGCAGGAGATTTGGTCCAGACAAAGACATCAGCCGGTGGCTCAACCCAGGGGTCTTCCAGAACCCCACACTCAATACTCCTCCCCCACAGGTTCTCATCAATTGAATAGGGGCTTGAGATGGTAATAGGCAGCGGAATATTATAACGCTGAGCATATTTAATAGTTTCTTCACGGGTCATGCCCCACTCCCGGGCCGGCGCTATAACCTTAAGACCGGGTGCCAGGGCGTTAACACCGACATCAAATCTCACCTGGTCATTCCCTTTGCCGGTGCAGCCGTGAGCCACTGCTGAAGCCCCTTCCTCCAGGGCCACATCTACCAGCAACTTGGCCATTAAGGGACGGGACAGGGCTGTTGCCAGTGAGTATTGCCCTTCATAGATGGCATCTGCCTGCAGAGCCGGAAAGATGAAATGGCTGACAAACAACTCCTTGGCATCCTTCACCAACGCCTTCACTGCACCCACCTTCAACGCCTTCTCTCGAACCGCAGAAAAATCACGCTCATTGCCAACATCAATGGTCAGAGCAATAACATCCAGACCATACTTCCCTTTAAGCCATCTGATAGCTACCGATGTATCCAAACCACCACTATAAGCCAGCACTACTTTGTTAGACATTCTGAATCCTCCCATTTGACTCAAGAAATGCTATCACCATCTCATTAAATTCCGAAGCTTTTTCTATATGAGGACAGTGGCCACACTCAGTAATCACTTCTAACCTAGCGTCAGGAATCATGTTGCATGCATTACGGACATGAGCAAGTGGAATAACCGCGTCCTGCTCCCCATGAATAAACAAAGCAGGTGATTTAACCAGGTGAAGCTTATCGGTCATAACTATCTCCGGACGCAGACCACTCAAGCTCACATTACTGCGTATGATGTCTAACATCGCTCGCTTCGTCTCTGGCATCTTCAGGAACTCATAATCCTTGTCAACCATCTCCTCGGTAACAAGGTCCGGGTTATAAAATCTCCTCTTTATTCCATGCCTTAAGCCAGCCTTTATTGTCGGCCTCACCAGTATGTCCCCCAGAAGGGGAAGGGTACACAGCCGATAAAGCAAAGGTACCTCC
>CAZNSC010000278.1:0-2192 GCA_964575695.1 uncultured Dehalococcoidales bacterium | reverse complement strand
TGGACTGGCAGACGACTGGGCGAGGCCAGGCCAGGTTAGCTATCGACAAACTCTCCCCACTCTCCCTGTCACCCTGACCTTCACAGTCACGGTGGACAAAAATGCAGCCCCTGGGACGCTCATCACTAACGCCGACTACGGGGCGCTAGTCTCAAGCACCGTGGGAGTGATTGCCGGTATGGGTAACCCGGTCACCACTACGGTGTGGCAGCCCTCTGTTAATCTGCCCCTCATTCGGAAGTGAGAGCCGGCCATAGTTGTAGCTGCTCTAACATCCAACGGGCGAGGTTATAGAGCCTCGCCCGTTTTTGTTCATTTCTCTGGTTGGCCCAGGACGATCTATAGTGTAGGGATGCCATCTCCAGTTAGAACGTAAGTTCTGCAATTTTTAACCAAACCTTAACCTGATCTTTACCTGATAGTGACCTTTTTGTGGTATAATGGATAAGACCGGATGTCTGCTTGAG
The DNA here is from genome assembly GCA_964575695.1 of uncultured Dehalococcoidales bacterium. Classification (GTDB taxonomy): domain Bacteria; phylum Chloroflexota; class Dehalococcoidia; order Dehalococcoidales; family W111; genus CAZNSC01. The sequence goes on along the minus strand of CAZNSC010000278.1, from coordinate 1,725 downwards.
GAGACATTGCAGGCAGGTCGCTTTGTGGTTTGTCGATCAACGAACAAAGGGTTGCGGGAAAAGACAGGTTATGGTAGAATAGAACACAACCCAAAAGCACATCACGGTCTTAAAAATAAATGGGCCTCGCGGCTTTCCCGTAGCCCGAGGCAACGGCCAGGGTGAGGCTACACCCCGGCGATGGGAAGTATAGCATAAAAGCCCGCCGGAGGCAAGCCCAGGCCCTGGTGGGATTTTTTGTTTGGCTCTGTATTATTTTGTAAATCGCACGGGGAGGAACTATGTCGGATATAGAACAGGAACAAGAGATCGAACATCTGAAAAAGTTACGGGTCAGGCATCAGGCGAATATCCATAAGCTGGAAGAGATGCTGGCCGAGTATGGTATAAACCGCCCCTTGGAACTGTCCAACAGCTTGGAATTCGAGAAGAAGCAGTTGCAGCAGGTGGAAGATAGGCTAGCAGCCCTTATTCCTGGATGGCCGCTGGAGGAACAAAAAGAGCTAACCATGTCCTTCACGAACCGTGAGGATGAGATAAAAATGATCCTTTCCTCCTTCGCTCCAGCATATTACTTCCTGGATGCCCCGGCCGGCTATGGCAAGACGGCCCTGTTAAAAGAACTTAAAAAGCGCTTTGAGGAAGGGAAGTGGGTCTGTGCTTATGCCGCCTTAGAAGAAGGAGAGGGCATTTTGCAGTTGGCCGATTCACTGGCCGAAGAGTTGAATGTCCAGAGGACTTCTGATACCAGAGTTAGAAGGCTGGGGAGTAGATTGGCCGGGGCGCTCCTGTTTGATCGATTTGAAGACATTACCGCCATGGGGCTGGTTCTGCTGATAGATTTGCAGGGGAAGCCAGACCTATCCGTATTGAAGGACTTGCTCGGAGAGTTCATCCCGGCTATTCAGGATAACCTTCGTACCAGGGAACTTTTCGCCTCTCGCCACAATCGTTTCCGAGTTGTTATTGCCGGACGCTACCTGGCCGGAAAGCCCGAGGTCGTTTCTGCTCCTATCCCCTTGCGGCTCCTCAAATTGACTCCTTTTAACTACGAGGTGGTTCAGATGACGGCCAGGAACTATCTCCCCGACCTTGATGAGCGTTGTATCCACCAGATCGCCGCTCACGTGATGCACCTTACCGGTGGTCATCCAGGCTGCATGGCCCTCTTGCTCAGCAAATATAGAGAGTCCCCGAGTGTGCCCGATGATTTCATCCAATTTCATGCCAATGAGATAGGAGAAATCGTGTGGCGAGCGGCCGATGAGGTTCGCAATGGTATTGAAGATGGTCTCCGCAGAACTTTTGATAGCGTGAGCCTTTTCCGCTACTTGGACTCCGGTTTGCTCCAACTCCTGACCGGCAGTGGTGAGCCTCTGATCCCCGGTTATAAAGATAACCCTTATAGGCTGGCCGACAAATTGACCGCCACTTACCTCTTCGACCGGAAAGGCCCCTTACTCTGTGATGACATCACCCGCCGCTTGCTGGCCATCCGCCTGCGACTTGAAATGGACGGCGAAAATCTTGCCCGGCGTTATCAGCAGGCCAGGGGCTTCTGCGCCGAATACCTGCGGCAACCCACTAACCGAATGCCACACCTCTGGACCGTCGAGTATCTTTTCCAGAGTTTGCAGGAACACGTCTCAGACATCCAGGAAGCCGAAAAGCGGAAGAAACTCCGTCAAGCCTTCTTTGAGGAGAGCCTGCCACAAGCTTTAGAGT
>CAZNSC010000277.1:0-2193 GCA_964575695.1 uncultured Dehalococcoidales bacterium | reverse complement strand
ACGTTGTGGTCTCCGAAGATCACGGCATCTTGCACATTACCAATGTTGACTGCTCCAAAAAGGCTTCGTTTTTTGAATTGTGATTTGCCCTCTACCCGGTCGATACCAAGGTCAGATACCTTATATGACACTTGCTCGTTAGGGGCTTCTACACCACTGCTAGTCGTAAAGGTCCTCTCTCTAAGCACTTGCTTCACCCACTCTTTCTGCACAAGATAATCCAGGTTTGACGAGACTTCTTGCTGACTGAGGCCGTATTCTGATTTCAATAGCCGTTACAGGTCACGGATTTTTATCTCTTGTGCCTTCACACCCCGTGCATTTCTATGAAGCTCATATAAGAAATTCAGGATTATGTTGCGTATTTCATCAGCCTCAAGAGCTTTGCCTGCGATACTCTTCTTTTTTCTACTCATTTTAATGCCTCCTCAGCTTCAAAAGCACTTGCCTAGTCTGTAATGAATCTGCCTTTTAACATGCGGAGGCCGGTAACGCCCACTTAAGCGGGATGCACTTGCGATACGAGGTTCATTATCGACCATTTCAGACCTTCCTCAAAACTAAGGTAGTTTTGAAAATCTGTTGGAATCGTACATCAGCACCTATGCTATGCATAGAAACTGTTGGAAAACCACTTACGAATGCCACAGCTTGCTTCAGTTGCGCATTTACCACCTTTGGTTGCAGGTTGGTAGCCACGGATTGGTATCGCTGAGAGCACTTGCCAAGGCGTAGACGTGAAGTAAACTCGGCGTCATGAAGAAGGTTAATGAACCAAAAAATGAATTTGTCTGAGAATCTTCCAATTAGATCGTCATACACGGGTTCGGCTGCCCAGCAGATGCCATAACCGTTTCCAATCTTACACATGACCATCGTTTTCACGTATTTCTTAATGACATTGGCTGAGATTTCACCGCTTGCAGGGACCAGCCGTTGAAGCAATCTGGCTGGCCCTGGTTCGCTGTAGAAGTTGTTGAATCCATTATGTGCGGTCATTAGAGCATCCAGAGCTGCAGATATCTCCAGCTCTAGTCTACTGCTAGGTAGATATGATAGACCATTGATCAATTCAAGGAATTCCCTCGCCAACTTTGCTCTACTGACTTCTCCATTTGCTTCAAGGGTAGCGAACTTCAGGCCTACTTCAAACCTAGACTCTTCGGAACAAATGCCCCAGACCGCAGGTGCAACCAACTTAATATTGTTTCGAACATCAGCAGCGAGGTTGGTATCGGAGTACATGCCTAGAATTGCCCGTAACAATGACGCGGAAAGGTCTTCTGGCATGGTCGGTAAAGCAGCTTCTATTGGTGGAATATCTGCTACAGAAAGCCGTTCATTTCTGAGATTCCAGAGAAGCTTCTTAACTTCAATGACCGGACCGGAAGGTTCCTTGCATAGTACTTCACGAATGCACGTCTGCAACCAGGTGACTATTTGAAGTCCCGATAGTTCGTTTTGATTAGGATGGGCTGCGCTTGCCCAATTCCGCATATCCCTGATGTAGTCAAGGTGACGGAACCCGATTTCGGTAATTATTCCAGTTGCTCGACATCCCCTTATTAGCTCCCAGTCATCCAGTTTTTCGAGATCGGCATCAGTCTTAAACTTGGCGCGCCGGTCAGGATCGGTAATAACACTATCGAAAAAATATTCTAAGTCAAACCTAGCTACCTTTTCTCGGAGGTTTCTGATTGTTTCGTCCCATAAATAGTTCAATGCAGCATCAAAAAGGCCTACTGCTGCGGCGGCAACGAACTTAGAAATATACATCGCAGTACCGCATTGGTCTTCAGACAAATCATTTACGACTGTAGGCATATTGCCTATTACAGACCTACGTTCGGGTATTTCAACAAGGACTTTTTCTTTTGGTAGCCCTAGGGATTCTAAATATGCGGTCAACTCTGTTGAAAATGCTTCCACAGCTGGAGCAATTTCCCTTGGCTGGTAGGGTTGAATGCTTTGATTCATCTTAGATTCCTTCCTCAGCTACGCTGAAAACGCTAACCTCGTCGATGATAACGCCACCTTTAGCCTTGACAATCAGCTTCTGGAACGGATCCTGAACACGAAGCAGCCTGGGCTGGCCTGAAGCACAATCATATACGACATAAAGCCAATAGCCCTTTCGTAGGTTAGCCGCTCGAGCCCATTCATTTTCGGTCAGTTCGATATCGCCAACAGATC
>CAZNSC010000276.1:0-2195 GCA_964575695.1 uncultured Dehalococcoidales bacterium | reverse complement strand
GCACCATGAACCCGGAAGAGGGAGAGCTTCGCCCTCAACTGTTGGACCGCTTTGCCCTCTCAGTGGAGGTTAAGGGTATCCCGTATCAGGAGGCTAGAGCGGAAATAGTCAGAAGACGCATCGCCTTTGAAAGCAATCCAGCATTATTCATTGCCTCACAGAATAACGATCAAGAACACACTCGCCGTAAGATTGTAGCGGCCAGCAAGCTTTTGCCCAAGGTGAAATTAAGCGACGAAATGTTGGATCTAATCACTCAAATCTGCATAGACTTCGCAGTTGACGGCCACCGAGCTGACATCACAATGTACAAGACTGCCTGCACTATCGCTGCTTTCAAAGGAAGAACAGAAGTCGTTGAAGAGGACATCAAAGAGGCAGCCGAGTTGGCTCTTCCTCATCGCCGCCGTCGCCAGCCATTTGAGGAACCGAAGATGGAGCAGCAGCAACTGCAAGAGACTATCCAAAGATGGAATCAAAACAAAGATCCGCAGCAGTTACCGCCTGAAAACAATTCTTCCCGAGAGGAACCTGACGACCAAGACATGGAAAGAGAAGAACCTGAAAAAGAACAAGTCTTTGAAGCCGATTCCCCTTATCCAGTGAAACGCCTCGCTACGCCTGTTCTAGACCAAATGCAACGCAGTAGCAGGGGGCGCAGGTCAAAAAGCAGGAGCAACTCCAAGACCGGACGTTACGTAGATAGCTCTATCCCTAATGGAAAGGTAGAGGATTTGGCTTTTGACGCTACTCTGAGGGCTGCCGCGCCGTTCCAGAATAGACGAAAGAAAGGAGCTAGCGATGAGGGGGCATTACTTATCGAAAAATCTGATTTACGAGAGAAGGTGCGGGAAAGGAAGGTCGGTAACTTGATTGTGTTTGTAGTCGATGCAAGCGGCTCTATGGCTGCTGAGGAGAGGATGACAGCAACTAAGGGCGCGATTCTCTCACTTTTACTTGATGCTTATCAGCGGCGAGACCGTGTGGGGATGGTTGTCTTTAGAAAAAAAACGGCTGAGTTGGTACTTCCTCCTACTAACAGTGTGGAAATGGCTCAAAAATGCTTGGCTAAACTGCCTACAGGGGGGCGCACGCCAATGGCTCACGGATTAACCCTTGGGCTGGAGGTTATCAGAGATTGCATGAAGAGAGATAAAGAGGCTATTCCCCTTATGGTTCTAGTTTCTGACGGTCGAGCAAATGTCCCTCTAAATGGGGGAGACCCTGTGGAAGAAGCGAAGGCTGTGGCTCGTGAGATAAATTCTGGAGGTATCCAATCCATTGCTATCGACACTGAACGTGGCTTCCTTACTTTCGGGCTGGTGAAACAAGTATGCAACGAAATGGGTGGAAAATACTTACGATTAGAAGAATTAAGCGCTACGCCTATCGCATCCGCCGTCCGTGAGGCTTTACCTTATGGTTCAGAGGTTATGCGGAGGTGAAAAGTGATGAAGAAAACCACGGTTGCCTTGACTGCGATCATACTCGTATTGATTATAGTAATTTCATCTTATGGAGTCTACAGGCTCTATGTCCCCCCTGAAACGACTTCTCAAAAAGAAACAATCACCGTCGAAGACGGAACAGGCGTTCAAGTAACCATAAAAACCCCTGTAGAGCGCATCGTCACTCTTAACGATGGTCTAACAGAGATAATCTGCGCTTTAGGCTGCGAAGATAGAATCGTAGGACGTGATTCAACTTCCACTTTTCCATCCTCGATTCTGGAAAAACCCAGCGTCGGCGAACCATACATTCCCAACTTGGAAGTATTGCTGGAACTTAAGCCTGACCTGGTAATTGCTGATTCAATGCTAACTTACAACAACGAAACGAGGGGAAAAATCGAAGCCGCTGGAATACCCGTGTTCATCAGCGACACAGCCAACCCCCAGCCAGACCCGAATTCGAACGAGACTACTATAGACTTTACGAGCAACGTGGTGCGCAAACTTGGTTTAATCTTGGACAGGCAGGACAAGGCAAATGAAATCATCGATTACATGCAATATTACAAAAACTTGGTCAATGAACGCATCCAAAACTTGGCGTCAACCGAGAAGCCCTTAGTCTACTATGAATTCATTGATGATTGGATGACCGCCGTCATTCCAGGGATAACTCAGGCTGGTGGAGTAAACATCGCGGCTAACGAGTCAACTTACGCTCCTACTTTGAGCCCTGAATACGTT
>CAZNSC010000275.1:0-2204 GCA_964575695.1 uncultured Dehalococcoidales bacterium | reverse complement strand
AAAGCGCTCTCCTCTCTCAATCCGGCCAAGGTGCGACGAAGAAACACCTGCGGCACTCGCCAGTTCCTGCAGTGTCAGCGGTATTGTAAGCCTTCGCTGCTTTAGTATTCTGCCCAGGTCACTTCTACTGTCTCCCACCATAATGCCTTTCGCTCGGGCACACAATGCCTAATAGAAATGCCGCTTGACAAGTTCAGGCTCATCCGGGCCCTTTGACCTCCGTACACCTGGCACAGACCTCTCGCATAGCTTGGACATACTGAAAATCCTCAAAGTCCTTGTCGAAGATGATTTTCACTTTGCCACATTTATCTAGTTTAGGACACTCCTCTGGTTTCATCTTCTCACCCCTCACTTCTCTTTCGGGTGTTTTGGCAATTCCTTTGTCTACTTACTGTGTTGCCTCTTGCATTGAAATCTTCTTGTCAAATCTTGACGTTCGTTCCCTCTCCAAGTCTCTCCAGACCATGTATCTCCCACACCAGCGGTAGTCACGCCTGCAATACGCTTCCCTAAAGTACTCGGACATATCTGCTATACAGTTGTAGTAAGGACATGTATCTAGCAGCTCGCAGTCAGTCATCTCTATTCCTGCCTTCTAAAGGATCCCTTGCTTCAGGTTCAGACTCGAAGAACTCGCCCCTTACCGGCAAATTATGCCGCTTGAGGAAATCTCTGAAATCAGCGATGCTTACCCGGAAGTGACCGCTGGGCAGCTGGATCGCCGGAAGTTCCCCGTTCTTAATCCATCTGCGGACAGTGGCGGTACTTACCTGGCAATACTCGCCAATCTTACCCACAGTAATCCAGTTTTTTTGCCGTTTTGTTCCTGCCATTTGATCGCCGCTCCCTGCATCTCGGATTGTCCTCCTCGGGCCGCCGACCTCTCGTTCTACTTCCCCGACTTGAATCTCCCGAAGGTGGCCAACCACAGTAATGCACCTATCAAATCCACCCATCCTTTCCAACACTGGGGCTCACCATAGTAACAAGCGCGGTCATACCTCGTTGCCTTGCTGTAGTGCTCACATTTTTCCAGAGGACACAAACCCATAGTTAAACACTGAGCCTCTCTAATAAATATGGCCGGGTAGCTTCTTCGGAGCCGCCACGCGGAAAGTCCCGCTGAGGCCATTGATGAACACCGAATACCTGCCCGGCCTTTCCCTGGTTATGGCAAAGTTCACTTCCTCAGTGGTTCCCGCACTTACCTCTGCCTGCTTTTCTGCTTCCTTTACACCGTCTATTTTTAGGACCAAGCTGTATATTCCCCACGTGTGATAGGTGTTCGTCACAGAGACAGTAATGTTAACGGTCTCGTTGGGCTGAGCTTCGACAGGTTGGATGCTAAGGTCGGCCACCACAAATGGGCTCTGTACTTCTGGAACTGGTGACGACGTCACCCCCAACCCGTCGCAGCCCATCAGATACCCGACGTAAACGGATACCGCGACTATCACTGATAAGCGTAAAGCTCTTGCCCACATTTGCTTTCAACTGCCCTCTTCAGGGTACGGTCAGCCCTGAACCCTACCAATCCTGAACATCTTGGTCCCGCATGTCGGACAGATACCCTGAGTTGCCGGTCTACCGTTCTTCAAGGTAACACTCCTGGCATCCTTCATTTCCTTCTTGGTGCGGCATTTTACGCAGTACGCCTGCATTTTGCCTCCTTTTCGCCTCTACCTAATCTCTTCTCATCCTTGCGAGGTAGAAAATGACCAGTCCCACTACTATCGCCCCTCCTATAATTCCACCGATTAGAGGCCAGTTGGTTGGTGGTTTAACAGGTGCGGGTGGTGGCGTTGGAGCCAGAGCCACGACGGCAAAGCTGCCGCTCGCGCCGTCCACGGTTACCGTGTAGCTGCCGGCTTCTTCCCTGGTTACACTAAAACTCACCTCCTGGCTCTTACCGGCACCGAGGGTTACGCTCTTTTCGGCCTCCTTTGCTCCGTTTACCTTGAGGACGACCGTGTAACTGCCCTCCCTACCACCGGTATTGGCCACCATCATGGTGATGGTGACCGCCTCTTTGGGCTCGACCTGGGCCGGCTGGATAGTGAGATTCATTACCGAGAAGGCGGCCGGCGCCGGTGGTGGCGGTACCGGAGGGGCCACAACAGTGAAGATGCCGCTCGCGCCGTCCACTGTTACCGTGTAGCTGCCGGCTTCCTCCCTGATTACACTAAAACTCACCTCCTGGC
>CAZNSC010000274.1:0-2215 GCA_964575695.1 uncultured Dehalococcoidales bacterium | reverse complement strand
TCAATTTGTCCCACCGGTGTTCTTCCCTCTAACTATGGTCTAGCCCGAGTGCCGCACTTTTCCCGGGCCAGCACTGCCCCCGTCTAGTCCATAGCTGACTGTGCCTTTGTGTGGAACGAGGCTTGGCTATCTAGAGCGGAGAGGCTGAGGATTGAAATACGCAGCCTCTTTTTTTGTTGTTAAGGGGCCATGGGGATTACTTGCCAGAAAAGTGATAAAGCATTCTCTCGACAGTAATTAGAAGTCTTCAAACAGACTCCAGCTAAACGTAACAATGGTACTCTGGCTCATACATTTGTGACTTAATGTAGGTCAGGAGGTCGTCAGGCTTCGGCTTCCTGGCAAGGCCCTGATTATAGGCCACCTCCGCTACTGCGGCAGCAATATTAGCAGAGATATCCCTTATCCTAGTTAATGCCGGATAAATGCGCCCCTGCTCAAGCTCGGCTGCCGACACCTCGCAAGCTAACGCTTTGGCAGCGCTAAAGAACATTTCATCGGTAACTAGCCTAGTCTCACACGCTATGATGCCCAGCCCAACGCCCGGAAAGATATAGGCATTGTTCCCTTGACCCGGTACATAGCTTTTCCCACCAAGCGTAACCGGTTCAAAGGGGCTGCCGCTTGCAAAAATGACACGCCCCTCCGTCCAGGTGTAGGCTTCTTCGGCAGTACATTCGGCTTTCGAGGTCGGGTTTGACATGGCAAAGACAATGGGCCTTTCATTGTACCTAGCCATTGCTTCTAATATCGGTCGAGTAAATGCCCCTGCCTGTGCGGAGACTCCTATGATTGCTGTGGGTCTAAGTGATTCAACAGCAGAAAGAAAATCAGCAAGATACTCATGGTCGTGAGCGTAAGGGAGCTTATGTTCTGCCAGGTCACTGCGGCTTTTAACGACCAGACCTCTGGAATCTACAAACCAGCACCGCTTCTGCGCTTCTTCCTCGGATATCCCATCGTCAACCATCGCTGAGACAATCATATCGCTAATTCCGGTGCCCGCTTCGCCGGCACCAAGGAACAGGAGCTTCTGGTCCTTCAGCTTGCCCCCTGTAATTCGTAGAGCCGAGTACAGTCCTGCCAGGGCTACGGCTCCTGTTCCCTGTACGTCATCGTTGAAAGTGCAAACTTGGTCTTTGTACTTCTGCAACAGGCGAAATGCATTATGGGTGGCGAAGTCCTCAACCTGGATAAGGCAATGGGGATAGAGTTCCTGAAATGCCATAAAAAGCTCTTCAACCAAGTAGTCGTATGCCTCCCCGCGAAGGCTATGCTGTCTGAGACCAATATAAAGAGGGTCGCTCAGCAATGCTTCGTTGTCCGTCCCGACGTCAAGGGTCACCGGGAGACATTGCAATGGGTGAACACCAGCACAGGCAGTGTAAAGGCAAAGCTTCCCCACAGGGATACCCATTCCGTTGGCACCCAAGTCACCAAGACCGAGGATGCGCTCCCCATCGGTGACCACAATAATGCGTACGTCCTGGTTCGGCCAGTTCCGCAGGACATCAATAACCCGCCCCCGGTCCTTTGCCGAAATGAAGATACCTCCGGGTCTCCGCAAAATGTGCCCATATGTCTGACAGGCTTTCCCCACCGTCGGAGTGTAAATAATCGGCATCATCTCCTCAATTCTGTCTATAAGCACCCGGTAGAATAAGGTCTCATTTCGACCTTGTAGTGCCATCATATGGATATATTTCTCGGTATCGGTCGGCTTTATCTGGAATTGTTCCATAACGCGCATGACCTGTTCGTCCAGAGAATGGATGTGTGGTGGTAATAGCCCCCGAAGCCCCAACGCCCTGCGTTCCTCTTCGGTGAACGCTGTTCCTTTGTTCAGGGTTGGGTCACGGAGCAACTTAATTCCGGTGGGAATATCTGCCACGTGCATCTGCCCTTTCCCACTTACCTCTTCATTGGACACGACTGATTCTCCTTTCTTGATTTTGCCGAAAGATATAAGAACTTCCACATGGTGACCTAATATACGGAACAAACTCTACGCTTTCATGTCGTTTCCAGGACTATTATAGCTCTTTCTAGCCAGCAATTCATCGGTTTATGTTCTGTGGCTAGGGGATTCGAACTCAAATAAACAAATGCAATTCTCTTAATAAAAGCGCCAGCTCCGCAAAGCTGGCGCTCAAAATTTCTGGTGGAGACGGGGGAGAGTCCAAGTCACGATAACCAACTGGCTGGTGCGTTAACA
>CAZNSC010000273.1:0-2216 GCA_964575695.1 uncultured Dehalococcoidales bacterium | reverse complement strand
TCAGGCGAAAGATGGATAATACCACAGCGCCCCATATCGCCATAAATATCGTTCATCTCAGCGACGATGACGTGATGTTCACCCGGCCGGTTGAGGCGGGCAATTGCTTCATCAACAGGTAGCACGCCCAGATTCATGCGGTGCGTTCGAGTGAGCAATTCCTCTGCCCGCAGAGCATCCTCTGACACATACAGCCGTATGATAATATGAATATTGCAGGAGTGCAAGAACTCCGTATAGTCACTGGTGGCCTCTTCGTCCCGAGTACGCACTTGCTGTTCACGATACATCCGCGGTCGGCAGCGTGCCTCTTCCGTTGCGACAGCAGTGGTGCCATCCAAATATGCTTCCAGGCCTGCAATTGACCAGGCAGTAATATCCGAGATTTGAGCAGAGATAGAACCTCGTTCGAACGGATCTTCATCCACAAACACCGCGTCCAGTGGACTAATCCCGAGCGTGTCCAATATACGCCTGATCTTCCTGGCTTTTGACCCCAGATCGGCTTCAACCTGGACAAATAGGCTGGACCAGCCGAATCTTTCAATTGCAGGCGGGATCACGTCGGGGGGATTTTGGGTAGCAAGCGCCTGGAGGATTCCCCGCTCATCCAGTTGTTGCATTACTTTACTGGCCACAGAGTTTATCTCGTCATCCCCTTCTTCCAGGATCCCAGTCAATATGGTTTCGTCCAGATCCCAAATTACCAGCTTCAGGATTCTCGCCAGAACAATCTCCTTGTACATACGTTACCATCCAGCATCCTAACGCAGGATAGCAGGATAGTTAATCGTAAACTAAAGCTACCAGGCCAGGACAGAAAAGGTATTCTACACTTTAGTAAAGAAAGAAACGACTTAGATTCCGTAGGGGGTCAGGATATAGTGGTAGGAGTGGGGTATGTGCGTGATGAGCCCTTAGAGCCACAACCGTCGCAGGTGGTAGGACATCTCGGCGTTGGAGTGGGATTCCAGTGGTACTCCCAGGAGCTGGGCGACGGATTGACGGAGCATTTTACCGCTCACACTGCCAGCATATATCCGTTTATCGAGGTAAGCGTTCTGTCCTGAGACGCCCGTCGCCAGGAGTACCCCCTTCTATCCAATAAACTACCCTAAGTAATTATACACAAAAATCCAAGCCCTAGCAAACGAAGTCAGCAACTCTCATTTTGAAGCCAGTGTTTGGTAGGACAAGCTGTTAGCTTGTCCAGGAGGCGACAATCTATAGTTGTCCTACTTTGTTCACCAGCCAATCCCCTGATAGTTCTCATCGGTCCCATCCAACTCCTCTTTGATGCGTATCAAGTCGATGACGATATGGCCACTATTGACCCTATCGAGGAAGTTGGCGACCGCCGGCAGCCGATTACCGACGACCAATACCTCAGATGCGTCTAGAACTTCGTCGAAGGATGAACACAGCAACGACGAAATATGGGGGATCACCTTCTCAATATACTGTTTGTTGGCTCCCGTTAAACGGGCCAGGGAGACATTTTCGTCGTAGATTCTCAAGTCGTAACCCTTGCCCAGTAATGTCTCGGCCAGATACACCATGGGACTCTCGCGCAGGTCATCGGTACCAGCTTTGAAACTCAACCCCAAAATGCCTACTCGCTTCTTGCCGGTCCGCAACACCATCTCCACTCCCAGGCGAGCCTGAAGCTCGTTGCTGCGCGGAATGGCCTGCAAAATCGGCAGATCCAGATCTTCCTGGCGCGCCCGGTAGAGGAGAGCTCGTAAATCTTTAGGCAGGCAAGACCCGCCAAAGGCAAAGCCGGGCTTGAGGTAAGCCGGAGAGATGTTTAGCTTGGTATCCATGCTGAAGATGCGCATCACTTCATGGCTGTCTACCCCCACCCTTTTGCAAAAATTACCAATCTCGTTGGCAAAGGTGATCTTCAAGGCATGAAATGCATTGCTCACGTATTTGACCATCTCAGCCGTCGACAGGTCAGTGCGGACAAGGGGTACATCTATTCCCTCGTAAATGGCCGCCACCTGATCGCCGCTGCGCTCATCCCATTGCCCAATGAGAGTGAAGGGAGGCTGGTGAAAGTCGACTACGGCACTTCCTTCCCGCAGAAACTCGGGGTTAGAGCACACTCCAAAATCCACCCCTACTCGCCGACTGGATGCTTCTTCCAAAAGGGGTATCACTACGCCAGCAATCGTGCCGGGTAACACAGTGCTACGTACAGCAAAGACGTGATA
>CAZNSC010000272.1:0-2230 GCA_964575695.1 uncultured Dehalococcoidales bacterium | reverse complement strand
GACTCGTCATCAGAGGAGGGTATGACTTCTTTGAGTTCCATCTGACGGGCCGCGGTCATCAAATTCAATTCCTCTAGAATATCGGTGTAGTCGCGGACCAGCTTGGCTCCCTCCTGAATAAGGTGGTTGGTGCCTTTACTTGCTGGAGACAGGATACTGCCGGGAATGGCAAATACCTCCCTGTTTTGCTCCACTGCCAGGCGGGCGGTAATCATAGCTCCGCTGGTCTCGTCGGCTTCAATAACCAGAACACCCAGGCTAAGTCCGCTCATGATGCGATTACGACGCGGGAAGTTATCAGGCCTGGGCTTGGTACCTATCGGGTATTCGCTTACCAGGGCTCCACGCTCAATAATGCTGCGTGCCAGGTCGGCATTCTCGGCAGGGTAGACAATATCAAGCCCGCTGGCAAACACGGCAACGCTTCTGCCGCCTGTCTCTAAAGCACTGCGATGGGCTATGGAATCTATTCCTTTAGCTAGGCCACTGACAATAGTGATTTTACTCTGAACCAGGTCAGCTACTATCTCCTCGGTTACCTGTCTCCCGTAGACGGTGGCCCGGCGGGTACCAACCACCGCCAGATACCACTCTTTCTCAGGCGAGAGGGAACCTCTAATATATAGTATCGGTGGATAATCGTATATCTCCTTAAGGGGGGGTGGGTAATCCTGGTCATGGCAGGTAAGCACTTTTACCCCGTAGCGGTTCAGCTTCTCCATCTCAGCTTCCAGGGAAATCTTGGGTCGCCACGAGGTGATAGCGTTAACTGAGTTTCTATCCAGGCCTGCCTGTCTCAAATCGTCTGGGGTGGCCTTCCATGCCTCTTCCAGGTTGCCGAAGTGGCTCTCAAGCTGGCCGAATCTGACTCTGCCGATGCCCGGTATGAGGCTAAAACCCACCCAGTATTTAATGTCTTCCCTGCTCATTTCAAGGCAATTCTAGCACAGGGGCAGACCAGTAGCAATTTAGAGCCTGTTGCGAAACTCCGCATAGGGGGTAAGTAATGAAGACTAGAAAGAAAAAGGAAATTGGCGTAGAATTATCCCAACTCAATATTGAGGAGGGAGAAGTAATGCTAAGAAGATGCTATTACTGCAAGGGTTTGTCTAATTTCAACCTTAATGAGGTAACTGGCGGGGGTAAGCTTGTTGGGGTTGCGTCTCTTGATACATGTCAGAATTGTGGGACTCCTGCGTATTTTGTAGTCCCCAGTAAAAATCAAAGACAGGAAATTTTAGATAGGTATCCAAAGCTAGAGGTTGACCCTGATGAAGAGCTTCCCGAGGAGGTAAAAGTAGCTTTCAGAGAAGCAATGAAAGCATTGAATGAAGAAATTTGGAATGGATGTGTAACTATGTGTAGGAGGGCATTGGAGGAAGCAACGAATAATTTAGGGGCGGAGGGGAAAGATTTATTCACGCAAATTGATGACCTTGAAACTAAGCGAAAAATAACACCCGAACTCAAGGAATGGGCACATGAAGGTCGCCTTGGTGGAAAGCTCGGAGCACATGGTATGAAACAAAAGAAATGGGCAGATAAAGAAGATGCGGAGGAGGTGCTTGAGTTCTGTCGATGGTTCTTTCGCTACGTTTATGTGCTTCCAAAGCAATTAGCTGAAAGGAAGGCAAAGGTGGGAGGAGAGACTATCCGGCAAGACTCTCAAGCGACTGCACAGACACAATGTCTAACAGAAGACACTTGATTGCTCATGGCACTATGCAGGGCTTGTGCTTGGAAAAATAACAGTTCATAGATTGCTTCCCGTCATAGTGACGCAAGCTATAGCTTTCCCTCACACGCTGACAAATTGCGTTTGGTAGGCTAACACCCCCTAACGCAGAGAGCAGCAGTGTTATTCCATCTTTTTCCGCAGTATCATGACAACCACCGCCCCCACTCCGAAGCCAAGAGTAACTGCAAAAGACACGACCATTTGCATTGGTGGCTGACCACTATATAGCGTTCCAGTGATAAGGCCCATCACGAATGTTGAGAGCCCCATTACCCAAAAAATAAGAAACATGGCCCAGGCGGTTATTGTTGCTAGAGCTTTAAATATGTCTGGCATTTTCTCACCTCCTGCTAACAGTGTAGTCAAAGTATACACCAAAATGGTGTTTTGTCAATACCCTTCTCAAGTTGACCCACTAATAAGCATTTGGCAGTAAGCTAAATGGATAGGGTCATTAGTGAGATATTAGTTGGAGAAGAAAATGGAGCGGAG
>CAZNSC010000271.1:0-2231 GCA_964575695.1 uncultured Dehalococcoidales bacterium | reverse complement strand
GAATGCGGAACTGGAAGGCTGAGCTAAAACGCGCCTTCCCCGGCTCGGCACTGATAGCCCTGCATAATAATGTTACCATCCTCCCCATAGGTATCACCGGCATGGAACATGTAGACACCAAAGGCCCACTGTGGCATCTCATCCACCGCCCTCAAGTAACAGTTAATATTGGCCACCCCTTCCACCTGCCCCCCATCAAGGATAAAGACAAAGCGACCAAGGAAGAGCTTATCAGCCTCGCTGATTATATGATGGAGCGCATAGCTGAACTGCTACCCCCCAAATATCAAGGGTACTATACTAAACGCAAAGAGTAGATGACGATAACGATTGAGAAAGCTGCGGAAATAGGACTCTGCTTTGGGATTAAGCGAGCCATCGATATCCTGGAAAAGGCTGCCCGCGAACACGGAGGCGTAGAAACACTGGGGGCAGCGGTCCACAACCAGCAGGTTACGCAAAGACTGGCTAAAATGGGGGTTAGCATAACCGAAGGCATGGATGAGATACGAGGCAATACTGTAGCCATCGGCGCCCATGGGGTGAGTCCACAAATAGAGGAGAACCTTCGGGCTCGACACATCAATATAATCGATACCACCTGCCCCTTCGTCCACCGAGCCCAGGTAGCAGCCAAAAAATTAGCTGAATCCGGCGCCTTCGTCATTATCTACGGCGATGCCGACCACCCTGAAGTCAGGGGAGTCCTTGGTTGGGCACAGAATAAGGGTACGGCTATGCTGGACGACAGCGCGATAGCCAAGCTTGCCCCTTTACCTGACCGAATGGGCATCCTATCCCAGACAACTCAGATACCCGCCCACTTTAACGAATTTGCGAAGAAACTCGCTGACTTCGCCCGGACTAAAGACTGCGAGCTAAGCGTCATCGACACCATATGTCCTGAGATAAAAAGACGACAGAAAGCCGCCCTTGAGCTGGCAGATAGAGTGGATTTGATGCTCGTCATCGGTAGCCACACCAGTGCTAACACTAATTATCTGGCCCGATTATGTTCCACGGTCGGCAGAACGCATCTAGTGGAAACCGCTAAGGAGCTACAATCCTCCTGGTTGAGAGGCCAGCCTCATGTAGGTATAACCGCCGGGGCATCTACCGACGAGCAAACCATAGATGAGGTAGTAACGAGGCTAGAAGTCCTCGCCTGAACCGAAAGTTTATATTGCCAGGCAAGTTACTGTTCGGGAAATGCCAACGATGGGATGGATTTTACCAGTAACCAAGTCGCCAACCTCAGTCAAGCTCTCCTTTTCTACGACCACGATAACGTCATAAGGTCCGGTTACGGTATCAACCGACTGTACCCCTTCCAGCCGACTGAGCGCAGTAACAACCTCCTTAGTCCTCCCCACATCTGTCTCGATTAGGACGAAAGCCCTAGCTGCCACCAGACTCACCTCCTATCCATGGTTGCTATCCCTGCCCAGATTTCACAACTTTCCGCATCATTTGTCAATAGCTGAGAATTTTAGTATTATCAGCTATACACCTTGGGGGGCAACGACATGTACCATCCGACACTGGACGAGACACGCCAGCTAAAAAAACAGGGCAATCTGGTACCAATTTACCGTGAGGTTGAAGCCGACCTGGACACACCAGTATCGGCCTACCTCAAGATAGCTCGCGGCAACCACTCCTTTCTCCTGGAAAGTGTTGAGGGCGGGGAGCATTTAGCCCGTTACAGTTTCATCGGCACCGAACCCTCCCTCGTCCTCAGGGCAAGGGATGATAGCCCCACCGACCCCCTGCCACTGATAGAGAAGGAGCTGGGCAAGTTTCGGCTGGCACCGATTGCCGGCTTACCCCGCTTCCACGGCGGCATGGTTGGTTATCTGGGCTACGATATCGCCCGCTACTTCGAAAGACTGCCCTCCCCCGAGCAGGACCCACTGGGGCTTCCCGAGTTCACACTGATGCTGGCGGACACCCTGCTTATCTTCGACCACCTCACCCATAAAATTAAGATTGTCTCCAACGCCCACATCGATGACGATGTTGACACCGCCTATCTTCAGGCAACCCACAAGATTGACACTTTAGTGGACAGGTTGAGACAACCGGTCCCGTCCCAGGCCTCACCAGTGACCCCCACCCCCAGTTCCCCCGTATCATCAAACCTTTCTCAGGCAGAGTTTGAGTCGATTGTATCCAAAGCAAAGGAGTACATTTACAGCGGCGATATCATCCAGGTCGTCTTATCCCAACGG
>CAZNSC010000270.1:0-2298 GCA_964575695.1 uncultured Dehalococcoidales bacterium | reverse complement strand
TTCGTGCTCCAGGACTTCAGCTAAAAGCTCAGTTGCCTTAATTCGTATTTCCTTTCCGTTTTGGTCACGCCCTTTGACGGTAACCGATTCGGCGCGCTTGATCTGCCCGACATAGCCCGGGATACTCAGACAGCCCTCGTCCACCAGGCGTTCCCCTGTCCGCCGTACTATCTCCGGATTAATCAAGACGATATCCTCTTCCTCGGGGATACCAATCACAATCACCCTGAGCGGGGCCCCCACCTGGGGACCTGCCAGGCCTACCCCGTTGGCGTAGTGCATCGTCTCGAGCATGTTGCCGATCAGCCTCAGCACGGCACCGTCAACATGCCGGATTCGTTTTGACCGCTGCGTCAACACCGGGTCAGGGAGAATACGGATCGGGAGAACTGCCATCTTATCACCATAAGAATTATAGCATCAAATTGGTGGCATTGTTAAACCAGACCCAGCGGGTCAATGTCCACCGTCCAGCCCTGGGGGAGTGGTATCTGTGAGAGAAGGCTGGCTGGTTCCAGGCCGCGGAGCACTAGCTGCCACCGATACCTCCCCCGGAGCCGATGGATAAACGCTGGCGCTGGCCCAATTGGGGTCAGGTCGTCTATACCCCGTGATTCAATCTCGGCGACGAGTTGGCGTTTGACCCTTTCCGCCTCCCGCTGGCAGAGAACATCATTAGTATGACTGTAGGTCAGGCAAGCCAGCCGGCTGAATGGGGGATTGTGGAGCTGGCGGCGATGCTCAATTTCTTGATTATAGAAAGCGGCGTAGTCATGTTTGGCCGCCGCCTGAATGGCATAGTGCTCCGGAGAGTAGGTCTGGATGATGACCTTCCCCCCCAGAATGCCCCGTCCCGCCCTCCCGGCAACCTGGCTCAGGAGCTGGAAGGTTCTTTCTCCAGCGCGGAAGTCGGGCAGGTTCAGTGCCGTGTCGGCGCTGACTACGCCGACCAGGGTAACCAAGGGGAGGTCCAGGCCCTTGGCAATCATTTGTGTGCCAATAAGAATATCAGCCTTGTGGTCGCGGAACCTGGCCAGCAGTTCCTCATGGGAGTGCCTGCCCTTGGTGACATCTCTGTCCCAACGCAACAGCCTGGCCTGGGGGAGGGCAAAACCGGCTTCTTGCTCCAGCTTCTGGGTGCCAGTACCTAAGAACTTGAGCCGACGGCTCGAGCACTGGGGGCAGACCTGAGGTGCTGGTATTCGATAATTACACTGGTGGCACACCAGGCTGTCTTCCACGAAATGGTAGGTCAGGGCGATCTCGCACCGCCGGCAGCGGAAAACGAAGCCGCAGCGGCGGCACTGGATAAAGGTGGCGGCACCCCTCCGATTAAGGAACAGGATGACCTGTTCCCCGTTTGCCACTGCTTTGGCCATCGCCTGAGATAGAGACCGGCTGAACAGGCTCCGGTTACCTGCCTTGAGCTCTTCCCGTAAATCCACTACCTCAACCTCGGGGAGAGTTTCACCGGGGGTGGTCCGCTCCGGAAGCCGAAGGAGATGGTAGGCTCCCCTTTGGGCGTGGTAAAAGGTCTCCACATCCGGGGTGGCGCTGCCCAGGATAACCACGGCTCCGCTTAATCCTGCCAGCTTGAGGGCGACATCACGGGCATGGTAGCGGGGGGTGGTATCCTGCTTGTAGGTCCACTCGTGCTCTTCGTCGATAATTATAAGACCTAGATCAGGCTGCGGGGCGAAAATAGCACTCCGTGAGCCGATGACAACATCAAACTCTCCATCCCTTATTCCTTGCCACTCATCAAATTGTTCCCCCAGCGACAGCTTGCTGTGCAGTACAGCCACCTTCCCGGGGAAGCGGGCGGCAAAACGTTCTATGGTCTGGGGAGTGAGGGCAATTTCGGGAACCAGGACAATGCCCCGCTTTCCCCGCCTCACCGCCTCCGCCAGAGCCTGAAGATAGAATTCTGTCTTGCCGCTGCCGGTAACCCCGTGAAGGAGAAAGACAGGTGGTGGCGCGTCGCCTTCTGCCTGTTCCAGCCCCGCCCTGATTGATTCCAGAGCCGATTTCTGGGCACTGTTCAGGGGTAGCGGTGAGGATGGGGTGATACCCTGGTAGGAAATTGGCTCACGTTTTACGGCGATCGGCTCAAGGGCAACCAGGCCCCTGCTTACCATGGCGTTAACTACTGATGCCGGGCAGTGAACTTCCTCCCTGACCTGAGCCAGGGGTATCGGTTCGGAATGCCGGGCTAAGAAATCAAGCAGGTCAGCTTGCTTGAGCGCCCTTTTTTCACGCCGTCTCATGGCTTCCTGTCGAGCTTCGGCGGCGGTTACC
>CAZNSC010000269.1:401-2305 GCA_964575695.1 uncultured Dehalococcoidales bacterium | reverse complement strand
CTCCTTGACCCCTGATGTCAATAGTGGACACGAAACTGTCTTTCATGCGGCAAGCCGCCTTGCATAGAACTGCCGTTCATAGACAGCCGGGGACAAGTACCCCAACCGTGCTTGTCGTCGCTGCCGATTATAGAATACCTCGATGTATTCCATGATCTCTCGAATGGCCTGCTCTCTCGTCTTGTAACGACGGTGATGAATGAGCTCATTTTTGAGCGTACCCCAGAAGCTTTCCATGGGAGCATTATCGTAACAATCGCCTTTTCTGCTCATGGAAACCCTCATCGTGAATCGATCCATCAGTCTTCGGTAGTCATGGGCGCAATACTGACTCCCACGATCCGAATGGTGTATCAGACCTGATCCAGGCCGTTTGGCTGCCACGGCCCTGAAAAGCGAGTGGCTTACCAGATGCTTCGTGATACGATTCCCCAGGGCATAGCCTACGATTTCTCCCGTGAACAGATCCTTGTGCCCCGCAAGGTAAAGCCAGCCTTCCTCTGTGGGAATATAGGTGATGTCGCTCACCCACACTTGATTCGGCATTGTGGCCTCAAATCTCTGATTAAGCAGATTCTCCGCTACCGGGTGGTTATGCCTCGAATCGGTCGTGGCCCTGAACCTCCGCCTCTGTTTGCACCGTAAGCCCAGCTTCTTTCGAATCCTTCTGATCCGGCAAATCCCTACCTCCACCCCCTGTGCTCTAAGCTCATATTGTAACCTTTCAGGACCATAGGTCTCACGGGTCCTCTTATGAGCGGCTTTGATCTCCATTTCTAGCCGCCCTTCCTCACGGGCACGCCTGGAAACCGGCCGAGTGAGCCAGGCATGATATCCACTTGGCGATACCCCAAACATACGACACAGAAACGGTAGTGAATACTGGAGTCGTAGCTCTTTCATGAACGCGTACCGGGCACCGACTCCTTCGCAAAGTACGCGGCCGCTTTTTTTAATAGATCACGCTCCATCTTCACCTCCGCCAGCTCACGCTTCACCCGGGCAAGTTCCATCTCCATTTCACTAAGCGGCTTCTGGTGTTTCCCCACCTCCTTGAGTTTCCCTTCCCTGTTCGCTTGAACCCAGTACCGTAATGTCGACGGGGCTATCGATAATCTGCGCCCCACCTCAGGTATGCTGACTCCCCCTTCCGTTACCAGCTTAACTGCTTCTTCTCGAAGCTCCTTCGTGTAAATCGCCCTGGGAATCCTTTCCATCTTGACACCTCCGTCTTAAGTATTTACCTCATTTTACCTCAACTTTGGTGTCCACTAAAACCATCCTACCCCACCTCTTCAAATTCTTTTGTAAAACCAATACTACATCGTCTGTCACGATGGATGCTGATTTTAATTTTTCCTCCTAAAGACCTCATTGCTAAATAAATATCACCTTTTTTGTCTCCCCACAGTCTCAATGTTGAGCTACGTACTCCATCAATGCTACCAACCGCCCATCTAATTCCATCGCGGGGGGGTAAATCGTGTATGGTATAGTTATGGGAACCAATTTTAATTGATTTTCCGGTCATATTTTTGGTGCTAACATATTAATCTGCGAACGTTCGCATTTTTCTAGAAAGTGACCTCAAATGGTCGAGTCATCGAAGAATCACTTAAAAATATTTGCTTTTTTTAGACAAAAACGAATCTGCGAAGGTCGCATAATGAGATGTGATTTGGGTTGTTGAGATCAAGGATTCGAGGCTCTTTATCCAATATTTAATATTTAAGATGCGACACTCTGCTTTCCCATTGTAGATGTAGTGGGACGCTCTTATTAAACACTCCCTTCCTGTTCTGCGGGCTCTTCTATGGAAGGTGAGGACAAATACTTGTTGAGCATTTCGTATAGCTCGTTCGGATCGATGGGTTTGCTCAAGTAATCGTTCATTCCTGCCTCCA
>CAZNSC010000269.1:0-391 GCA_964575695.1 uncultured Dehalococcoidales bacterium | reverse complement strand
ACATATCTCCCGGTCGCCTTTCATGGCATTGGCCGTCATGGCGACAATGGGCACGTTGAAGTTTATGACCTCGAATTGCCGGCTTCTGATCATTCGGGTGGCCTCCAGGCCATCCATCTCGGGCATTTGCACATCCATCAGTACTAAATCATAAGGAATCATGGAAAGGGATTTGAGTGCTTCCTTGCCGGTGGCCACGGCATCTGCCCGGAATCCGGCTTTGTCCAGCAGTTTCAACGCCACTTTCTGGTTAATGTAGTTATCCTCGGCCAAAAGTATCCGCATCTCACGCTTGCGAGCCTCGTTCACAGAGTGAATCGTAACGAGCGGTGCTTCTTCGGCCAAAGTTTGCGTCTGTCTGCTCAAAGCCATGACTATCGCGTCTAATAGT
>CAZNSC010000268.1:0-2317 GCA_964575695.1 uncultured Dehalococcoidales bacterium | reverse complement strand
AAATCCCCGACCCGCCGCGCCCCAACAACGTCGAAGGCTGGGGAAAAATTAGCCTGGAGGACAGCCTCTTTCCCTCAACACCGCGCACGCTCAGCTATGCTGACGAGACATCTGGACTGCAGACGGGGCGCACAACCACTTACGTTTATACGGTCACCACCGCCGCGCAACTGATGCGTACCACGCTGGTTTGGAGTGACTATCCTGGCACCCCTATAGCTGGTGGCGGCCTGGTCAACGATCTGGATCTGACTGTCGCTACCCCGGGTGGGACGACCCTCTACCCCAACCATGCCAACCAGTATGACCGGGTGAACAACGTCGAGGGAATCGACATCGCCAGCGCGGCGACCGGGGTCTATTCTATTACTGTCCGTGGATATAACGTACCCCAAGGTCCCCAGCCCTACGCCCTGGTAGTCTCCGGCGCTGGGGAGTTGAGCCAGTCTGGTGGCTCTGTGCCAGGGAAGTCGATAAATTACCTGCCCGTTATCTTCAAAGCACTGTCCACCTCGCCACAGCTCCCATCCCTGGCCAATGGTGATTTTGAAGCCGGTCCGGATGGTTCGTGGACAGAGTACTCGCAGAATGGCTGGCCCCTGATTGTCAACCGTAGCTATCCAAACATGGCCACTCCCCACTTGGGGGACTGGGCTGCCTGGTTGGGCGGAGACTTCGACGAGGTCGCCGGGCTTTCTCAGTCGGTGTCTATCCCGGCGGGTGCCACGTCGCTCTTTCTCACCTACTGGTACTGGATCGCCTCTGAAGACTGGTGTGGCTATGATCACGGCTGGTTTGAGATAAACGGTGCGAAGCTTAAGACCTATGCTCTATGTTCCAGCTCCAACACAGGCGGCTGGGTGAAGCAGACGGTCAACGTTGGTAGCTACGCCGATCAGACGGTGACCATCAAGTTTCACGTGGATACAGATGACATCGGTAACAGCAACTTCTTCCTCGACGACGTCTCGTTCCAGACCTCATCTTCAGCCACGGACGACAGGCCACGTCTCCCTATCACACCGTCACCTGCCGATGTATTTAACGCACGGCCGCGGCGATAGACTCGTTTCGGTATCCTCATAAGTTTGTGAGAAGCATGAGCTACCTGCCGTCATCGCATCTGTTACCGCACCAGGAGATGCCGGAGGAGGACAGCCCCTCTTTTATTTGGTGGCTGATTGAGAGTAACTCGAGAAGCAACTGGCTCAAGCTGAAGAGGACATGGGGGCACAAGACCCAATCGTTCGGTTTCAGATTCAGGAACTCGTGCCGCCTACGAGTGTAGGGACAAATAGATTAGGCCATCTTATACAGCATTTATTGCGAGTTCTAAGGAGCAGACAGGTTGTGGAACCGATCAAAACGATACTAAAGCGAGTAGTCCCTCTTCCTTTCGTTAACATGTATCGCAAGGCTAAACTTGCACGCTTACGAAGAATGAATGAGGCAATGTCATTAAAGGACACATTTACTCGTATATACAGCAATAGCGAATGGGGCGGAGACCAAGGCCAATATTGCTCGGGTAGTGGTTCCAGTGAATTTTGTACTTCTCTCTATGTCGATTTAGTAAGGGGATTTATCAAAGATAAAAGAATCCTCACTGTAGTTGATTTGGGATGTGGAGACTTTCGTGTTGGCAGGAAGCTGCAGATGGATGGAGTTCAATACCTTGGTGTTGACATTGTTGATGATTTGATAGAGCAAAACCAGCGCAGTTACGGAACACATAGCATCACTTTTCAATGTCTAGACATAGTGTCAGACGAACTACCTGACGCGGACCTCTGCTTAATCCGACAAGTCCTTCAACATCTATCTAACTCTGAAATAATCTCAGTCCTGCACAAGACCAAGAAATACAAGTATGTGATGATAACTGAACATTACCCTGCTCCATCTGTGAAGACCACTCCCAACATAGACAAACCGCACGGACCTGACATAAGGGTTTATGACGGCTCTGCAGTCTATTTGGACAAACCGCCGTTTAACCTGTCGAATTCAAGAATGATGCTGGAAATTGAGGCGGTACCACCTTTGGTCAAAGAAGGAGAAAAGATTAGAACATTCCTTATAGAGAAATAGAGGCTGATTCGATCCTCTGAGTAGTGCCGGCTTGCCTGACCTGCCCCCAGACCTGTGCTTGAATAGCTATGCGGGCGATGGCACCGGCTATTACCTCTTTGGAAGTAAACCTCTCACCCCCGCCAGGGCTTTCCAGTTCTGCCCGGAGCTGGTGTGGTTCCGTAAAGCCGGTGATCTCTGACAATCTCCATCGGGGATGGTGTTCGTGTTTTGGTTTGTGCATACC
>CAZNSC010000267.1:1652-2334 GCA_964575695.1 uncultured Dehalococcoidales bacterium | reverse complement strand
CCTCGGGGGTATCGGTCTCGACAATCATTCCTTCGCTTACCGGGGTAGTGCAGGCGGTCTGGATACCTTTTCCTTTGATGTCAACCAGGCAGAGCCCGCAGCCCTGGTAGGCTTCTTCAGACGTGGCTTCCAGCTTATTCGAACCTTGGTACACGCAGGGTACCGGGGCTGAATTCTGGAAGGATGGGAGGGCGGGGTGATAACAAAGGGTCGGAATATAGATACCCGCCTGTTGCGCCGCCTCCAGGAGGTTTGTACCCTCGTCTACTTCGATTTCAACGTTGTTGATGGTCAAACTTACTGGCTTCATTGTAACTTCCGCTGACTTCGTTTACGCTTACCACGAGTGAGTAATGGCTTGATTCTTACAAGCGGCGACACATGGCGGTACCGTGACCTGACCAGCCGGCTTGCATCCGGCACAACTATACTTCAGTTTTTTCCGGTGCGCCTCGGTGACGAGGGCCACCATTTTTTCTTCAAGTGGTTCGTAGGGGTCCAGTCCGACCTCAAGGACCTCGTTCGGGCAAACCGGGACGCAATCACCACAGCCGTTACATTTATCGTTGTCGATGGAAATAACGTACGTACCCGAACCATCCTTGTACCCGTGATTAACAATCATCTCACCCCTCCATACAGCCGGGTTCAGTTTTCATTTTCAGGTGCTGGAGACCGATAT
>CAZNSC010000267.1:0-1642 GCA_964575695.1 uncultured Dehalococcoidales bacterium | reverse complement strand
AAATATCTATCAGTACCCTGCATCCGCGTGATTTCGGGTACTTAAGCTCAGTACCGGTTTGTTCTCAAGGTCTCAGGGCCGAACGCCCCAGCCGGGCCTGGACTACAAACCGGATAGCTTATGTTTGCGCTCAAAATCATCCGCTAATTCCTGAGGTATTTGCCCTTCTTCCAGAAGCTGTCGACAGATGCGTAAGGATAAGGCGCGTTTATTAATCTTCTGCCCCACCATCTCAAAAGACTCGACGATCTCCAGCCTCTCCGGGTACTTGTATTTGGCTACTTTAGCCTCACCCAGGCGGGCCGTCATATCATCGAAGGTAAATGCCTCCCCGTTTTTTGGAATAACGAAGGCACAGGTCTTCTCGCCCAGCCGGGTATCGGGCATAGGGACAACCTGCACCCCGGCCACCTTGGGATGGGCGCTGATGGCATCCTCGATTTCGGAGGGGAAGATGTTCTGCCCTCCTCTCTGGATCATGTCCCGGACACGGCCCGCCAGGCAGACATTCCCATCCTCATTAATCCAGGCCGCATCTTCGGTGTTGTACCAGCCTTCTGGCCCCAGTTCCCCCCAGACCTTTCTGGTCTGCTCCACATTCTGATAGTAGCCGCCGGTGCCGCCGGGTCCTCTCCAGTAGAGTACACCGACCTCACCCTTTTCGGCCGGAGTGCCGTCGGGTTTAACCACTTTATACTCGTCCCATCTGGAGGGCGTTCCTATAGAGGTATGGCGGATTTCCATCGAGGTGCCGATTTTACAGGTGAATACCATGGAGCTGTCGACCGCCCCGAAACCGTTCATGTAGGGTTTCTTGAAAGCTTCCTCGCATCTTTTAATCAGGCCCACGGGGAAAGGTGCGCCGGCGGTATGGAAAAAGCGGAGCGAACTTTTATCATATTTATCAAAATCGGGATGGTTTACCATGTCGATGATCTGGGAAGGAAAACAGCTGATATAGGTAGGTCTTTCTCTTTCAATAATCTGGAGCGCTTCTGTAGCGTCGAAGGTCTCCGTCATGATTATCTTGCCGCCGACCTGCGGCATGACGAAGAGGCCGCAAACGGTCGGGCCTGACCAGAGGAAGCCGGTAGTGAAGCAGATATCATCATGGTCGAGCTGCCACTTGTCCAGATATACTTGGCCGTGTACCCGCATGGAATTGGTCGTCATTTCGACCATCTTGGGCATACCGGTCGAACCGCTGGTGGTCATGACCTGCGAGACATCGTAGGCGCTGACTGCCTTCCCGGCCAGGAAATCAGCGGGATACCGGTCTTCGATGGGCGTCTCTATCATCTGCCTGATGGAAAGAGCCCCGGCAGGTAAATCATCTCCCACGAGGAAGATGTACTTTAAATAGGGGTGTCGGCCGCTACTGGCCAACTGCTGGAAAAGCTCGTAGTGGTTGCGGCGATGGTACACGGGAATGGTTACCACAGCCGAGGCCTGAAGACCCTTCAGGAAGTGGTCGTTCTCGGATTCCCAGGTATTTATCGGAGAGTAGCAATGGATCAGGCCGGCTTTTTCCAGGGAAATCCTCATCAGCACGTTTTCGATGCAGGAAGGTAACTGGCAGAGGACGCGGGCATCTTTTTCCAGGCCCATTTCTAGGAATCCCAGGGCGAGACGGTCCGTGGCC
>CAZNSC010000266.1:0-2342 GCA_964575695.1 uncultured Dehalococcoidales bacterium | reverse complement strand
ATACAGACTGATGCCAGTTATAGTAGAGCCCGGATTCTAAAGATTGACCCCAAACGAATCGTCAGGGAGCTGGACGGGGGGAAGATTGTAATTGTTGCCGGCTTCCAGGGGATTACCGATGAGATGGATGTTACTACCCTGGGGCGGGGGGGCTCAGATACTACCGCGGTGGCTCTAGCAGCTAGCTTGGGGGCTGAGGTCTGCCAGATATACACTGACGTTGACGGTGTCTATACCGCTGACCCGCGCCTCGTTCCCGAGGCGCACCCGCTATCCGAGATTGGCTATGAGGAGATGCTGGAGCTGGCAACCTATGGAGCTAAGGTAATGCACCCCCGGGCGGTTGAGCTGGGCGGGCTATTCAAGATACCGATTCTGGTCGCCTCCAGTTTCAACGACAGTCCGGGGACACTAATTCACGGAGGGGTGTCAATGGAAGTACGCAATAAGGTGAGGGGTATCGCTCATGATCTTGACGTGGCTAAGGTAACCGTCGTCGGGGTGCCTGACCGGCCGGGCATTGCCGCCGCTATCTTTGGGCCGTTAGCCAAGGCGGCTGTTAGCGTCGATACTATTGTTCAGAATGCCAGCATTGAGAATATAACTGACTTAACCTTCACCGTGACTAAAAGCCAGTTGAATCGGGCAATGGAGGTGGTCGAGCCGATAGCTCATTCAATTGGTGCTCGGGAGTGCGTCAGTGATTCCAAGTTGGGTAAGGTCAGTATTATCGGCACCGGGATGCAGAATGCCCCGGGCTATGCCGCGAGGATGTTCAGCGCCCTGAGTGAGCAGGGGATAAACATCCAGCTTATTACTACCTCAGAGATAAGGATAACCTGCATTATTAGCGAGGCAAACGTTAAGGATGCCGTCCAGGCTTTGCACCGGGCGTTTCAGCTTGAAATCGGTGAATAGAATAAAAGGGGAGTGACTTAGACTCACCCCCCTTTACTTTTCTGCCCGGTTGGCATCAAACGGCGACGACTTCCTTGATTTCGGGGATTTCCTGCTTTAAGAGCCGTTCAATACCCATCTTCAGGGTCATGGTCGCCATGGCGCAGCCACCGCAGGCGCCGGTTAACTTTACCTTGACGACACCGTCGTTAACTTCAACCAGCTCGACATTCCCCCCGTCTCTCATCAAGGCGGGTCGTATTTGGTCCAATGCCTCTTCTACCTTCTCTTGCATTATAGCCCCCTAACATGACCTCTCATGTTGTTTCAACACGCATTTTTAGCTTACCATACTCCAGGTGGCCTGTCAAACTTTCGTATCCGGGTTCGTTTGGCAAAGGGATTGAGATTGTTTAGCAGAGGAATTGAAAGGGGCGGAGCCCCTTTAACAAAGTCTCTTCCCTCTCCCCTTATAAAGGGGAGAGGGATAAAGGGTGAGGGGTTGGTAAACAATCGTCATATCCTATCCAGCTTGAGATATAGATATAAAGTGGTCGGGTTAGTAGCCATCTAAAGCCGGTTCTTTTGCACTGCCCGTACCAGTTTGTGCTATAATAGAGTTGCGAATCTGTTTGAGACTGATGCTGACGCCAATCAAATCAGGAGAGGAGGCTTCTGAATTGGGCAAAGAAAAGGTTGTGAAGACGGTGTGTCTTCTCTGTCCTCCCGGTTGCGGCATGGATGTTTATGTTGATGATAACAAACCGGTGAAGGTGGAGAGCATGGAGGAGAGTGTCGTCGGTCCGCTGTGTATCAAGGGTGAAGTGATACCCGAATGGTATGAGACCGAGATGCAGAACCGTATCCTCCACCCGTTACAGAAGGTGCACGGCGGATGGAGAGAGATTACCTGGGACCAGGCGCTGGATACTATCGTTGAGGAGATAACCAGGATAAAGCAGAAGTACGGGCCTGAAGCCTTGGCCATATACCAGGGTGGGGTATCCAATTTTTATGATTATGTTTACCTGAACCGGCGTTTTGCTCTTGCCTATGGCACCCCTTCATACTACGGCATGGGTTCTCTTTGTTACTATACCAAGATTGCGGCTGCTGAGATAACCTATGGCCTTTATGCGCCGCCTACTCTGATAGGCGCCAAGTGCATCATGGTATGGGCGGGCAATCCTACCGGTTCCGTCCCGTTTGCCGCGGATAATATGGTGATTGCCAAGACGCAGGGGACGGCCAGGATGATAGTTGTTGACCCGAGGCGAAACTTGCTCGCCAAGGCAGCCGACATCCACCTCCAGCTCCGCCCGGGCACCGACCCGGCGCTGGCCCTGGCTTTCCTCAATGTCATCATATCCGAAGGGCTGTATGATAAGGAGTTTGTCGAGAAGTACACTGTCGGCTTTGATAAGCTGGCGGAGCATGTAAAGCAG
>CAZNSC010000265.1:1012-2356 GCA_964575695.1 uncultured Dehalococcoidales bacterium | reverse complement strand
CATCATATCATGTTTAAATATTATATAAACGGTAACGTTAATTATTTAGTCCACAAAGGTGAGGATCTCCCCCAGGGGGCTGTACTGCTATGATGGTGTGGTATTGTTGGGATATGGATCCGGGCGTGCCCCCTCACCCGGGCGCATCTCCCGGAGGCAGACGGCGACGACGATAGGCGGTCCGGGTTCGGGGTCGGGCTGCTGCGGGCTCCACTGCCGCTCCGGTCCTCCCTCTGGTCGGACCGCCTTCAGGCGCCCTCCGCATCCCTCACGCAGGAGCTGTAACCGCTCTGGCGTAGATAGATCCAACACTGTGCCGTATTTTTAAAAAACCCTTCTGCAATGTTACCCAGCCGAAAGTGGCTTATCTATCAGACAATTGAAATCTCGATCCTCCTGTGAGGGAGGTACGGAACATAGCAGTGTTTTCAACTCAATCATTAAGATACCGATAAAAGCTCATGTCTCGAATGTGATAGAGTACATGGCGTAGTTCCTCACCAATATCGTTCAGCACGTCTAAGATCTCCTTGTCGCTTCCAGTTGGTGGAATCAGCTTTTGGAAAAGCTCTAACAGTTTGATGCATGAATCTTCGATGTCAGAGAAGGCGTGCGCAATCACCCAAGCCTGCGGTTCGTTCTCGCTGTCGAATCGGCTTATATCTGCGATTTTCATCAGTCTTTCAGCGATTGCATTCAGCGCCTTTCCGTCAATTACCGGTTTTCTCTCTTACATAATCACTCACCCAAAATTTGCTTAATTGTGTGCATTAATCAGCTCCATCGCTGATAGTGTACTCTGTCCTCAGCGTCATGCATACGTATGTCCGCGAGCAATGATGGTATACAATTCACCTTTCAGCTTCTAATACATGATTTGGATTATTACGCGAAACCGGGGTCCGGTACACTGCCGGCGTGCGAGGATCATCGTAGGTACAGGTTTTAGTCAACCCTTTCTGGTGTACGCCCTGATTGCACCGTCCGTGAGTGCTACATAGCTAGTTGATATCAGGAGAGGTATATCTTCACTGAAAATAAGACAGGTATTTTTCACTGCTACACCTCTGAAGGAAGTCCACTTCCGTCAATAATGGTTTTCAGAGTGCCCGTGGGAAGCTGCTTTCCCTTATAGTGCGGTATTATTACCTGGGAGCCGTAGGTAAAGTTCTTCTTCTGGTGGCTTCCTTTCTGGCCTATCTTTTCAAAACCATGAGCAGACAGTATCTCGATGACCACGCCTGCAGTAAGCCTCTTCCGCCTCGGCGCCAATCGGCATTAAATAGCAACATCATAGTCTTTTGCTGTTGGACTGACTTCTTTTGTACTCGGCTCCAGATACAA
>CAZNSC010000265.1:0-1002 GCA_964575695.1 uncultured Dehalococcoidales bacterium | reverse complement strand
TATCCCCGCAGGAAACACAGCCTGGAAGCTCTAAACAAACAGCACTATAGGAGTCTGTTTGCCGGTCATACTCAATAACTACTCTTAAACGCATTTTGGCATACTTTCGTTAATAGTCATCATACGCTGAAAAGGATCACAACAGATACTGTTTTCTGCCCAAAGTGTGCTAAATTTGTTGGCGTTCGTCGGTACATTGCTGTACTACCCGCAATCGGAGGTGGGAGGAATGAATTGTTTCAAGCCCCCCATAAAGTCCTTTCTTGTAGGTCTTGTATTCGCAATTTCGCTGGCCTTACTCGGCTGCCCAAACCCAATAACCGGGGGCGGCGGGATAGCGCCTGAGGCCCCCAAAAATTTCTATGCCTTCTCGCTTTCTACCAACCAGATCGAGCTCGCCTGGACAGACAACTCTGACAACGAAGAAGATTTCTTGATTGAACGCGGCCCCACTGAAAACGGACCATGGACCACACTCGACGCAGTATCTGCCGGCAGCCAGTCCTACCTGGACAGCGGACTGGCGGAGGGCACGATGTACTACTACCGTCTCAGCGCCCGCAACGGCGCAGGCTCCTCTGCCACCGTGCTCGCCGGGGACATCACCATTGGTGCAGGCGAGCCCACCTATTCAGTTGACGACTGCTGGTGGAGTGACTCCGTGGACACCGACGGCGACGGCTACACGGACTATCGCCGGCTCAACGCGGAAGTGGATGTCAGCGACGGCCTGGAGCACTCGGTGTACCTGAGAGTGTACCGCACGTTAACGGGGACTTCGAACTGGGTTCTGCACGATACCATCCCAGACGTCAACATCACCGGAGACGAAGAGGACTCCGTGTGGGTGGCTATTGAGCAGCTGAACCAGGGCTCCTACGACTTTCGGGTGGCGGTCTATGAGGAAGGTGTCACCAAGAAAGCGGTCTACGATGTGACGCAGGATGCCGACCTGGGCGAGCAGTTCTTCGAGAGGGCCGGGACGCCAGTACTGTACTGGAT
>CAZNSC010000264.1:0-2361 GCA_964575695.1 uncultured Dehalococcoidales bacterium | reverse complement strand
GGCAGGGTGACCATAGGATTACTGGCTAAGGATATCATAGCTTTGACTGGATAGGGTTTATCAGTGAGTATTGCCCGAAAGACGGTAGGTGCATGGGCAAAGGAATGATGGGCTCGAGCCATCCGCCGGCCCCACACCCTCTCCACATTCTCTTGTATAAGGTCATAGCCGATACATGAAAGCAATTTAAACCTTTCTGCGCCCAGCCGTTTTTTCTTCTGTTTGGCAGAAAGCTTATTGTCAAGCTCGGTCTCGGACTCGGACACATATTGTGCAGTTGGGGGGCGGCCTATATCCCCACCCCTCATATCTAGGTTTCCGGTTATCGCTGGCAGGATAAATCTGGCGTGTAGTGCTTCGATGACATTGGCTAGCTGTTCCACACCCATATAATTGTAAGATGTCGCTGGCTTATTGGTGGCATACATTCTGGCTGCTTCTTTAAGCTTCTCGGCAGGAACCCCGGTTATCTCAGCTGCCTTTTCTGGTGGATAGTCCTGAGCTCGTTCAGTGAGCTTATCGAAACCATGACACCATTTTTCAACGAACTCCTTATCATAGAGTCCCTCGTTTATAATGACATTTATCATGCCCATAAACAGGGCACAATCAGTACCTGGTCTGAGTTGTAGCCATATATCAGCCCACTGTGCTGGCTCTGTATACCTCGGGTCGGCAACAATAAGCTTTGCGCCGCTGTTTTTGGTATCAAGTATGACCTGCCAGGAGCCTCTTTCTGCCTGCCGGGGATTTGTCCCCAGTAGAAGGATGCACTTCGTCACTCCTGGTCGTGGGGTTGGGGCGTTACAGGACATCCCGGTAATGGCAGAAGAAATCATGTTGTTCACTCCCCAGCAGATGTGTCCCTGCCCTATGTAGTTGGGGCTTCCCAGAAGGCTCAGGAACCTGCCCCGGTATTCGTCATGAGTCCGGTAGGTGCCGGCGGTGGTAGCTATAGCCTCCGGCCCGTAATTCCCTTTTATCTCCCCCAATTTTTGAGCTATCTCGTCAAGGGCCTGTTCCCACGATTTCCTTTGCCACTTTCCCTCACCCCTTTCGCCAGCCCTCTTCAGCGGATAGCGCAGGCGGTCTGGGTGGCGGAACCACTCTGCGGCGGCACGTGCCCGGGGGCATGCTCTGACTGTAGGCTTCAGTACTGCACGGCGGGGATGTTCTTTGTCCTCCTCAACCTTGATAAGCTGACCATCTTTAATGTGCACAGCCACCTTACAGTGGTCATGGCACCACATGCATACCGTCTTCTTAATCTGGATTTCGCTCAATTTTTATGCTCCTTATTAATGAGGCTCAACAGAGACCTTATTTAACATGGCAAAACCCATGGGATTTATTGAGTATCCCTTAATGTAGGGCTTGGTGAGAATGTAATTTCGCCCGAACCATAAAGGTATACAGGCGGCATCCTCAACCAGCTTTTGTTCAGCTTGCTGATACAGTGCCAGGCTCAAGTCATTATCCTGTTCCACTGCTCCCTTGTTCAGCAGGGCATCTACGTCAGGATTGCTGTACTCGCCATGGTTATTATCGGCGCCGGAATGAAACAAAATATCCAGAAAGTCCTGTGGGTGGGGGTAGTCTGCAATCCAGCCCGTGTAGTACATCTCGTCCTTCTCCTCGGTAAGATGGTAGAGGAATCTCTGGGGCTCTAGCTGTCTGACCTTCACCTCAACCCCCAGGTTCTGCCGCCATTCATAGATGATGGCCTCCAGCTCATGCGGAATAATCCCCCCCCACCCAGTGGTGGTAATGGTGATGGGTGGCAGGCTGGCGACGTCGCCATATTTGGAGGTAGCTATCAGCTCCTTCGCTTTGTTTACATCGTAGTCCAGCCCGGTCAAATTCTCGTTGAAACCGGGTATGCCTGGTGGCAGGATACCCTCTGCCTTTCCTCTGCCTCCTTTGAATGACAGAGCGACTATTTTATCTTTGTCAATGGCGTAGGAGAAGGCGCGGCGGATATTGACGTCGTCAAATGGTGGCTTGCTGTGGTCGAAGCCAATGTATGAGAAGCTTAGCTCAGGGACTATTGACAGCTCCCGGTAAAAGGGGCCTTTCTTATCTGTAACCTTATCAAGGTAGTCAAGGTAAACATAGGCAGCATCGATTTCACCGGTCTCATACATATCCATTATGACACCGCCCCATAGTTGAAAAATTACAGAATCTACCTTGGCCATTTCCCCGTAATAGAGTTCGTTTCTTTCCAGGACAAACAGGTTGTTTTCGTCCCATTGCCTGAGCTTAAACGGGCCGGTGCCGTTTGGACTGCGCCACCATTCTCCTCCTGATTCAGCATTGGCCCTGTCCACTACAAAGGCAGTGGGATAGGTCAGCTTGGAT
>CAZNSC010000263.1:515-2372 GCA_964575695.1 uncultured Dehalococcoidales bacterium | reverse complement strand
ACACGGCATCCTGAATGACGGACTTCGCCTCGGCCATTGTCTCGGGCTGGGGTTTGCGCGCCTCTTTGTCGATGAGTAGCCCGGCATAGGTGAGCAGCTGGCCTACCTCATCGTGCAGCTCCTTGGCGATCGTCGAACGTTCTTTTTCCTGTACCTCCACCAGACGGCGGGCGAGTTCGCTGAGCTGCCCGGTACGCTGGCGTATCATGTCCATCAAACGCTCTTTATGTACCCTCAGCTCTTCCTCGGTCTTTTTCCGGAACGATATATCGCTCAGTGCCAGGCTGAGCCAGCCGGGCTCGTCCTTGACCGGGAGACTTTCCACCATGGCGAAAAATTCCGTGCCGTCCGACCTCATCATGACGAGTTCGCAGTTCTGCCGCAGGCCGCTCTTGAGCACATTTTTGCGGTGGTGATAAAACCTGGCCCGGCTTGCCCGCCGTATCCATTCGGTAAGTCTGGTGCCGACCAGGGCGGGCTTGTACACGCCCAGGAGATGACACATGGTGAGGTTAGCCTCGATGATGGTGTTGTCTTCCTGTATCAGGACGTGGCCCATCGGGGCAAGATCATAAAGCTCGATGTAACGGTCTCTGGCCCGCTTGAGGTGGGCCTGGTTGCGGAGAAGCTCCCTGTTCTGCGCCTCGAGTCTTTTCTGGCGCAGCTGCATCTCCTTAACGGTCAGGGTCTCCTCGTCCTGCGTCTCTCCCTGCGAAGCGCTGGCTTCATTGGCCGGCTTGTCCGCTGCCAGCGGCCTGAGACCGCTCTCGGCGGTAGGTTCCATTCGCTCCTTCACTCCTTACCTGACCCCGCGCTTCCCGACGCCTCTCCTTTATGGGCAAGCCACAGAAAAATTATACCCCCGTTATACTTTTTTGGCAACAAGTAATACAAACCCATGAATCCTAAGCATTGAATAAGTGAACCACTGGACATCTGGTATACGGAAATCCTTCGGGACTCAGGGCTTGGAGTTTGGGGAGGCCGGATGGCGGGGTGCCGCTACCGCGCTCGTGCTGCGGAAGCGTTCCATTATCTTGAAGACAAACAGGCCCAGGTAGACGAGGGACATGACGGCCAGCAGGACCACCTCGGCAAGCTCGATCCACCGGGTGGGGTCGTACCAGCTACCCACGAAATACAGGTAGAGGAGGTCCAACGCCAGCACGGCCGGCAGGCCAGCCAGGAGCAGATCCAGCGCTCCTTTTAAAATCGACCTTTTCATCTTAATGAGACATCAACTTCGTCGCAAACGGTCATTTGGTTACGAACATCCCCGGTACATTGCTTCATCTATCGCCCGTTTCCCCGGCGCCTTCGCGGGAAAACCCAATAGTTCACCCTGGGAAATTCCGGCTCTGGAAATTTCTATCCCGCTTTTTCGCCCGGCCCGAAAGACCGGCCGCTATTTATCTTCTAAGAGACCTTTATCTATCGCGATGGCCACCGCCTGGGCCCGGTTTTTCACGTCCAACTTCTCAGAGATGCGCCTGAGATGGGCCTTGACGGTCGTTTCGCTGATATAGCAGTGCGCGGCGATCTCGCGGTTGCTCTGACCCTTGGCGACCAGGCGCAGCACTTCCTTCTCCCTGGCGCTCAGAGAGTCCTCGATGTTGACCCTTTCACCGGGCACGTCGAACATCCTAGCGGCCTTGGAGCTGTAGACCACCGCCCCTCCGGTAGCCACCAGACGGATCGAATCGATAATTTCGTTAAGCTCGGAGGCTTTGAGGAGATAAGCCTTGGCGCCTGCCTTAATGGACGATATGAATGATTCTTTATCGTTGGAGTCCGTCAGGATAAGCACCTTGGCGGAAGGTATCTTCTTCTGCAGCAGCGAAATGGCATCGACCCCAC
>CAZNSC010000263.1:0-505 GCA_964575695.1 uncultured Dehalococcoidales bacterium | reverse complement strand
CGTCGAAAATGAAAAGGTCCGGCTTGATTTCCCCGACCCTGGGCAGGGCTTCCTTGATATTACTGGCCTCGCCGACTACTTTGTACCCGGCGTACGCCTCCAGCACCGAAGCCAGTCCCCGCCTGATTACAGAAAGCTCGTC
Source organism: uncultured Dehalococcoidales bacterium (assembly GCA_964575695.1). Taxonomy (GTDB): domain Bacteria; phylum Chloroflexota; class Dehalococcoidia; order Dehalococcoidales; family W111; genus CAZNSC01. The sequence goes on along the minus strand of CAZNSC010000263.1, from coordinate 363 downwards.
TACGATGAAGATCTTCGCCATTTATTTAGAATCACTTTCTAGAAAGTTGATTGGGGGTCTTATGGGTTACTTCTTCCGGTTAACACCATTTCAGTTAGGTCTCAGCATATAGTACTAAAGACTAAAGTACTACTACCGGGCACCTTTTCTATTATCTATTGTTATCCTTTTTAAATCAATCGACAAAGGTATTATTCTATAGTTGTTAAAAAATGCGGATATCCGCTATAAATGCTTAGTACCTTTGAGCTTATTTACGTAATACATTTGGTTTGTGTGATTAAGTATAACTACTTAGTATAAACCCACACGATCTTATCCGAAGGTATAATACCACGGTTTCGATTGACAAACAAGGAGGCA
>CAZNSC010000262.1:0-2380 GCA_964575695.1 uncultured Dehalococcoidales bacterium | reverse complement strand
TATCATCTCCGGCTCCGACCACCACTTGTCTATCCCCAGGTCATCGGCGATGGTATTGGTCGCCACATACCCTGGCCCCCAGAGGACACAGCCGCCAGGATAGCAACTTGACCCGGCGACATAGAGGTTCTTTACCGGCGTCCGGTACTGGGAGCACTCCTCATTGGGCCTGAGATAGCCCATCTGGAATGGATGGTAGAGCCCTTGCTTATAGGAGCCCTCTACCATGTCACGGAACTTGTTTTCAACATCAATCGGGGTTGAGAGGTAGTGCCACAGTATTTTGTCCCGGGTCATATTGGGGGCGTACTTGCGCAGGGTGGTCAGGTACTGCTCGGCAACCTCCTCCTTGAACCTTATGTTATACCACCTCTCCGGCCCCTCCTTTAATCGGTAGGGGGCAAAACGGGTGAGCAGCCCGGTATGCCTCCCCAGTGGTGCCTGAAGTGGGTCGTGGACGGAGGGGAAAGAGCAGTCAAAGTTTGCCTGGCCCGGCAATTCTCCGCTATATATCGCCTCATACTCATTGATGAGGTCGTCCGGGGTCTCGTAGCCCAGGATGTAGATGAAGGCCTTATTAATCTCCGGGTCAGAGGCGGCCGCAGTAAAGTCAGGTGCCTCTGCCAAGGCAAGTTGAAGCGGCATAAGGGTATATTTCTCCCACATCCACCCCTCAATCTTCTCCACAAAGTCCTCACTCAGGTTTTCCTTCCCCACCAGATTCAGGAAGGTCTGGGGCGGGTCGATCGTGCTGACCACCGCTTTATCAGCCTGGATTGTGGTCCCGTCCTCCAGCTCCACCCCTTTGGCCACGCCGCCATCGACAATGATCCGCTTGATTAGCTGAGTATTCCTGACTTGCCCGCCACGCTCATAGACTGACTTGTGGAGGGCCTGGGCCACCATGTGCGACCCTCCAGCGACCAGCCGATAGTTACTTGCCCGGTCAAGGTAAAGGAGAACCAAATAGCCCATACCCGCCTGGTCGTAAGACACACCCCATTTCGTCGCCAAATATAGCATCAGTGCCCTAACGTGCTCATCTTCAAAATATTCGTCCACTATCTCCTTGGGGGTCTTCTCCGAGAATTCTGCTATTTCCCTGCCTACCTCTGTTTGCTGAATCTGTATTAGCTGGTCTAAAGCGGGGACGGGAGGAACATAGGTAGCCGGAGCGATAAATTCGTCCACCACTCGCTTCGCCATATGGTAGAAGTCCCGGTAGCTGTCGGCATCTCGCCTGGAGAACTTGGCGATTGAATCACAGGTTTTATCGGGGTCAGAGTAAAGGCACAAGCATCTGCCATCGGAGAGGGGCAGCGCAAACTGGAGGGAGGGATAGATATGCCTGACAGCATATTGCTCCTCCAGCTTAAAGTCAGCGTAAACCGGGGCGTAATCTACCATCATCATATATATGGCATGGGTATTGTGAATATAATCGGGTAGGGTCACCTGCTCCGATGCCAGACCGCCGCCGGCCTCGTGCCGCCTCTCGAGGAGTAAGACCTTAAGTCCCGCCTTGCTCAGATAGGCACCCATCGCCAACCCGTTGGGGCCGGCACCAATAATGACAACATCGTACCTCTTTTCCGCCATTTCTCCTCCTTTTGCTGTTCAGCCACCTTGGCTACCAGGGGCTTTCTGTCTCTGCCCACGGTTTTCTCAGCCCAAAATCCTCGGCAATGACCTTGTAGCAATTATACCCCTGCCAGTCGGTCCCCGCCGCAAACGGATGCCAGGCTGTTCCCGTAGCATACAGGTTCTTTATCGGCGTCCGATGACCCGCCAGCTCGGGCACCGGCCTGAATCTGCCGAGCTGGCTGGCGACCTGGTCGATAACTGACTGGTTGCCCGTTGGCGCCATGTTGGCCATTTCACATTGGTCGTAGGGAGTGCGAGCACAATAGCCAATAACATTATCCCAGGTCATATTGGACGTATGCTCCTTAAGCAGGTTGAGCACGTCCTCAGCATGCTTCTTCTTGAACTCAAGCCACTCCCTTTCGGTGTAGGTATCCGCCGAGGGGACAAACTGCTCCGTCAGGATGGAATACTTCCCGTCGGGCACCCTCGCCTTGTCCACCAGCGAGTGGTTCACAATCTGAAGCTGGAAATCAGTCGGCATCCGGCCCAGTCTCCGCTCCGCCTGCTCTCTTACCAGGGCCATCGGGTCCTTGCTCACCATCACGATGTTCATGAGCTGGTTGACATCCGGGTTGGAACGGGCCGCTTTGTAGTCGGGCAGCTCATGAAGCGCCCAGGTGTACCAGGCTATAGCGGTGTATCTCAGTTCCAGGTTTTCCACCCGGCTCAGGGTTCGCCAGTCGAAGTGCTCCTTGCCGATGAGCCGGAAGCACAGACTGCGGGGGTCAAGGGT
>CAZNSC010000261.1:0-2388 GCA_964575695.1 uncultured Dehalococcoidales bacterium | reverse complement strand
CGGCCATTGCCGGAGGCGCGGTTACCGTCGACCTGACGGTCTGGGGACTCAGGGGTAAAAGACTGGTCGAATAAGCATAGGGAGGTGAAATATGCCCTATGCTTTCGTACCACCGGGATATAGGGCTGTCCTTTTGGGACAGGCTCAGGACATTGCGGACCTGGGCACCTTCTCCCCGCTTGAAGAAAGCGCGGCCGAAGGTGCCCTTGTCTTAATACGCCTCGACTTTGCCGAACTACCATCAGAAGAGGCGCTGACTCAGCTTGAGCAGGCCTGCCGTGATGCCGGTATTAAGCCCTGGCCGGGCAATGAGCATTACGTTTACGCCGATATGGGCTCACCGACGGTATACTTTGTCTGGCAGAAAGGTTTCGCCTGGCTGCCGGTTATTATCGGCCTGCTGGCTGTAACGGTGCTGCCCCCGCTGCTGACTGCCGGTCTCTGGCTTATCCTGCCCGATTCGCTGAAGAGCCTCATCTCAAACCTGGTCAACATGGGAATGATGATGCTCATGATGTGGATTGTCATGAAGATGATGCCGGCACCTTCCCGGGAAAAGAAAAAACCAAAAGAGGTCGAGGAGGCAGCGGGATGAGCTATTTCCCACAGCAGTATTACTACTATTACCCAGCCGAGTACCAGCCGCAGTTCTGGCAGGCCATCGTTGCCGGGGTGATTGATATTGCCATCATGATTGCCCTGGGTGCCTGGGCGCTATCTCTCGCAAAGAAGGCTTTCAGAGGCGAGGAGGTGGAATTGCCATGACAAATGGTGTGACCGTAATGAGTAGCGAGCTGGGGGATATCTTCTGGGACCTGGCCCCCTGGATAACTTACGAGCCGGGATATGACCTCGGTTGCAGCATTTACGTGGCCAATCCGGGAGATACGGAAAAGGAATACGCCCTGATGGCCAGATTGTCACGGGAGACCGCGGTAATCAGCGAGGAAGTGCTGCCGGTATTCGGCTACAGCTGGTTTAAGGTAGCTCCCGGTGATTTAGTCAGACTAAGGGGAGCTTTACGTTTTGACGAAAGCGATAGCGAGCTTACTCTGCTTTTAGTTGAAAAAGAAACCGAAGGAGTTGCTGACACCGTTGTGACGTTGCTGGTTTCCCCGGGTAATGTAAGCGCTCTGCCCCCATCCTGGCCGGGGACAGGTGTAATTTCAACTTCAGACTGGAGCATGATGCTCGCCATGATGCTTCCGGTAATGATGATTGGGATGATAGGTGCAGCAGCAACTCCTAAGAAGGAAGAGAAAGTAGCGATTCCAGAAAGGGAAGAAGTAAAGTTGTTGCCTCCAGGGAGGGAAGAATAATGCCCGGTGAATTCTACATTGAGGATGAGAAGGAAAAGCTTGATATCACGGATATCAAGAATCTTATCTCCGAGATACGGACAAGCGTCGCGTCGATGGCCAGTATGGCTGATTTCTGGAGCGAACCGGTTGAGGAAGCCCAGATTGATGCGGCCGGGGGTACCTTACCGTTACCTAGAATAACGATAGATGGCATACCCGACGGCGCCACCATACTAAGAGCGATAGCCATGTTCAAGTTCAGGATAGTGGAAAATACCAATGCCGTAGCCAACAAACTGAACGGCGGGACGATACCGGCAACAAGCCAGGTAATACAGGTACGGGACGATACCCCTGGTGACTGGATTGACGCCATAAACTTTGCTGACGATCAGTTTAGTCTCGAAGGACAAACAAGAGAGGGAGGTGATGTTTGCATCGGCAGCATAGATATTTCCGGCGTCGTGGTTGGGGATGATGGCTACGAATTCCGGTGGCTGCTGGGCAAAGCGGACTTGGATTTCATCAACTTCAACGATGTTCAGATGGGCATTCGAGTATGGTATACGGTGCCTCCAACATAGAACGGAGATATAACGGAGTCAGGATATGGATTGGGAATACATACGGCCGAATGGAGATTATTCCGTTTCACTCAGAATTTATCCCACCAGTCCGTCTACTCACTATGACAAGGTGAGAGATTCGGACTGGTTGAAGCGGGTTTACCAAAACAGGGCCATTGAAGTGGGCGACCTGTGGACTCTCGATACCCCGACTTATCGCGATATTACCGAAGTCAGGAAGATTCGCATTCACGCCGTAGGCTACCGGAATAATCCTCTTGCTTGGGGTAAGTTTGCTGTCTATACAAATGGAGGGCTGTATAAGGGGCCACAGAATACCTGGGGATGGGGTCAGAATCCCGGCTTGGAGTTCTATACACTCACCTCGAATCCAATCACAGGAAACGCGTGGACTCTTAGCGAAATTGATGCCCTTCTGGCTGGAGTGTATCACTTCGATTCCGGCATTCCTTCCGGTGTGGGCACGACTTATTACTTTGTCTCCGTGATCTATCAAAACG
>CAZNSC010000260.1:0-2397 GCA_964575695.1 uncultured Dehalococcoidales bacterium | reverse complement strand
CTACCCAGCTGGGCACGCAGACCTCGAGCATGCCGTCAACGCGCCAGCCGTGCTCATTCAGGAATTCGTGAAGCTCGCCAAGCCATCTCTTTCCCTCCTGGGTTTGCTCGAGTTTGGCCAGAAGCGCCTCGTCGTCCGGCGTCTCGTTGAACAGTGGTCCGAGGCCAATTTCGTTGGCCCTGTCGGCGAGCCTCCATAGCCCGCGGTCCACCTCGTAGATAATAGTGGGAAAGGCGGTCATCAGCTTCTTGAATTGGGGATCATTTTCACTGAGGCCGAGAAGTTCGCCGCACAACTGGCGGAACTGCGCATAGGCGGTGAACGAGGCGTACATGGTCGAATGATGAATTTCCATCAGCCTGCGTAAGCCCGTCACGAAGTAAATGCGGATGAAGTTTTCGAGTTCGATGTTATCGAGTTGTTCCAGGTTCGCTTTTTTCAGGGGCTCAAACATGCCTTTAATTTCGGGGATGAGCTTGCCGCGCCATATTCCTTCGAAGTCCTCGATCCAGGGTTTCATCCTCTCCTGATGAATGGGCGCACGTTGTTTTTCTTCTTCCTCACTTGTCGGCCTGAGTGCCCCGTAAAACATGCCGTGTCTTGATTTTGCCCTCAGCCCCCTGGCGGTTGGAATCATTATCGTATCGGCGGCCCAGGCCCAGGCACTGTTGTTTTCAGACATCTGCAGCCAGTGGCTGAGTGGCTTTTTTAGCGGCATCGAGAACTGCGCCACCAGATGCCAGCATTTAGAGACTTCCAGGTCGGTCTCTTCGTCCAGAGTCACTAGTTTCGGCCATCCATAATAGCTCACTGATCTTTACTCCTCACGATACTTTAAATTTAAAATCTGAGAAGCTGACTTGAAGGTGTTCCGAGGGATCAGAAACTGCTCGTCCTTATATCTTTGCTCAATAGGATGTTGAGTCAATTTACTAGGGGGGTTCATCGTCGATAATGTTGAGTGTACACGAAGCTCGAAGTATTGTCAATTTTGTTTACCTGAGGCCGGATGCCCGGCCCTTTGCCTGAAAATAAAACGATTCTTGCCGGTGTTTCTATAACCCATACAAGTATATTCTTACCTAACAGGTATTTGCTACCCTGTAGCCGTCGTCGATGGCCCCGGGTATATTACTCGGTTCCCTGCAATCGCCAGCGAGGTACACTTCGGAGACCATCATTTTGGCTGCGGGTAAAAGCTGCTGGTTGGGCCTGGCCCCGGTTGCTAGCACCACATTGTCCGCGGGTAAGAGCTGCTTTTTCCCTTCGCTGGTAACGATGGTCAGGCCATCTTCAGTCAGGCTCTCACATTTCACGCCGGTCAGCATATCAACACCATCGGCGATCAGCCTGTCCACCAGATGCCTGAAATTTCCCCCCCGGCGGATATCTTTTTCTTCCAGAATTTCGGCGATGGTGACGCTCTTGCCTTTCTCTATTAATAGCTCGGCAACTTCACAGCCAACCAGGCCGCCGCCGATAATAATCAACCGTTCGCCCAGCTTTGCCTTACCGGTGAGGACATCTTCATAAAAAATGTAGTTATCTTTGCTAAGTCCGGTTATTTCAGGTATAAATGGTATGATTCCGGTGGCCAGGACGACCGCATCCGGTTTGACCTCGTCGATAAACTCCGGGGTTACTTCTGTGCTCAGCCTTAAATTAACACCGAGATTAATTACCTGCCTCTCCAGATAATTGATCAATGGGACAACCAAGTCTTTATGTGGTGGTATACGGGCCAGGAGCAACTGGCCGCCGAGGCTGGCACCTTTATCGCAGAGCATCACCTCGTGTCCTCTCAGTCTGGCCACCCTGGCTGTCTCCATACCCGCCGGTCCACCACCCACTATCAAGACTTTTTTAATTTTTTCAGCCGGTTTTAAGGCGTATTCCCGCTCCCTGCCCGATCTGGCGTTTACAGAGCAACGTACATATCCATCCTCGTCGCCATAGTTTCTCATGGTGTCATGACAATAGTTACAGCCGATACAGGGCGCTATATCCTCTAATCTTCCCGAAGCCGCTTTACTAGGTAACTTTGGATCAGCAATTAAGCCTCTACCTATGGCCACCAGGTCGAGCTTACCCTCCCGTAGAGCCTCTTCCGCTACTTCCGGGGTGATTCTACCGACACCTATTACGGGAACACGCACCGCCTTCTTAATGCCTTCTGCCAGATAAATATTATTGCCCGCTGGTTCAGCCATACGAGAATATCGAAGCTCATAAGGAAAGCTGGTAACGTGGATGGCATCGGCTCCGGCATCTTCGGCCAGGCGGGCCGTTTCCACAGCCTCCTCAAGCGTAATACCATCTTCTATTCCAAATTCAGCGCCGTTAATCCGCGGCCATACAGGGTAGTCTTTCCCAACCGATTCCCGGATAGCATTTAAT
>CAZNSC010000259.1:0-2451 GCA_964575695.1 uncultured Dehalococcoidales bacterium | reverse complement strand
GCTCTCGACTTGATCAGGGCTCAATCCGGGGTCTACAGACAATATAAGTGCTGCAAGTCCAGCCACATGTGGGGCAGCCATAGAGGTACCGCTCATGTAAGAATAGCCGTCGTTCCAGACCGTGCTGCGGATAGATACACCAGGCGCCGAGACATCCACATAGGCATTGTGCTCTGAGAACGAAGCGGTGTTGTCACTGCTATCGGTAGCCGCTACGGACAGTACATTATCCATCGCCGCAGGATACAGGATGGGGTTTACGCTTGTACAGCCATTATCTTGGTACGTGGACGGATCGGCGCAGTTCCCAGCAGCAGCAACAATGAGCAAACCATTGTCATGCGCATAATTGATCGCATTCTGTACGGAAGATGAAGAACCTTCACCAGCTAGACTAAGGTTGATAATGTGGGCTCCCTCTCGCACCGCGTAGCTGATTCCTTCTGCTATGTCTGCCCAAGAGCCATGTCCGTCCTGGCCGAGCACCTTTACTGGCATTATCATAGCTTCCCAACTCACTCCGGCAACGCCTGTGTTGTTGTTTGTTTCAGCAGCAGCAATACCCGCGACGTGAGTACCATGCCCGTTGTCATCAGATGGGTCCCCATCGTCGGGGTCGCTGGCATAATCATAACCACTCACCATCTTGCCATCCAGATCAGGGTGGTTCAGGTCTACACCGGTGTCTACGATTGCTATGGTAATAGTGTCGGAGCCAGTTGTTATATCCCAGGCCGCTGGCGCCTCGATTCTTGACATCCCCCATTGTGAACTGAAATATGGGTCATTTGGATCTACCACAGCCCAGTAAAAACCATTCACTTCAGCGAACTCGACCATAGGGTTCTTATCCAGAGCGGTGGCCCGTGCAATTTCTTCACCGGGCTGCACCTTTACAACCTTGATATCAAGTCCCGCGATTGTTCTGATCTCTTCCAAGCCTCGCGAGGATAGTACACTATTCGCGGTGGCAGCTAAGACACCCGGTTTGAACTTTACGATCAATTCGCCGGGTACGTAAGGTAAATCCGGCTGTGCATCTAACTTCCTGCCAGGTCCGGGAGTCGATGTTGGCGCAGGAGTAATTGTGGATGGCGGAGCAGCATAGACAGACGCACCTTCAATGGATACCAGACGCGCCGGCAGCAGGATGCCAGTCAACACCAGAAACAATGCTATAACTGTAGCAAACAGCCTTCTCATCGCTTACCTCCTATCTGTCCAGGCAACACAGTTGTCAATGGTTGTCCGTATAGCTATTTCAGAATGGCTCCTCTCTCTACGGAGAGATCGAAGTGTTGTTTACCTTGAGTTCAGTCATAAATATCTATTCGCCATCAGCAAAACCGGGATCGCCCTTTCGCAAGATATTATCTTCCTCTCAGAAAGCAACCTCTAATGAATATTATACCACAAAAAGGTTATTATCAGGTAAAAATCTGGTTAAGATTTGGTTAAAAATTTGAGAACGTTTGTGCTGTACAAGGAATACGTTCAGCTTCCGAAGTCCCTTCCACGTCTTTGAGTGGCGCCAGGTCGTTCTTTAGGGCGCGGTAGGGATGTCTGTCCTGGGATAAATTCCAGACGCCTGCGAGCGGAAATTAGCATACCGCATCGGTGGTAGGGGATAAAGAAACCTCATCCGGTATGGCAGCGGTGTGAATCTTACCTCTCGTTTCTTTCCAGCAGATAGTCACATCCCGTGTACCACAGAATCTTCTCCAACTCTTCGCCGATCAGCTCTTTCTCTTTCTCCAGGATTTCCTCCACCAGCGGGATGATGGCCGCCTCGCCTTCCCAATTCTCGATCAGAATATCCTCTGAGCCTGTCTGCCGACGTATCTCGTCCGCGGCGAAGGCGCACAGGAAAATGTCATCCACGTAGCCGTATGGCCCGTATATCTCCTCCGAGACGACGTCGGCGGGCAAAATGAAATAGGCGATGACGCACGACACCAGCGGGCGCAAACGGGAAGGCAAACGCGGGTCGTCGAGGAGGTTGGTCAGCAGCCGGTAGAACTCCGGCGCCAGGTAAATCAAATCGTCGTGCCGTCCCTCGTAGGCTGCGATCTCCTGCTTCAACTGCTCGTAGAAAAGTCTCACACTTCCTCCTTTAGCCTGTGGCCCACTCCGCCGGGGCGTATGGGCACATGGCCCTGAACTCCTCGCACTGCGGGCAATATTCGGTGCGGGGCGCAAACTCCCGGCGTGCGATTTGGTCGAGGATGCGGACAAGCTGAGAGCGGGCCGTTTCCGCTTTTCTGGCCGACCATTCCCAGGTGCACACGTTGCCGTCGGCTAGGAAATGCACCGCCTGGCGACTGACCTGCTCTTTCAGATCCTCCTCAGCGCCCAGAGCATAGAGGTTAAGCTGGGTGTCAATTCCTTCCAGGGCTATCAGCGATGCTCTCGACGTCTTAAAATCGACGATTTCCACACCGCCGTCCTCGT
>CAZNSC010000258.1:2087-2458 GCA_964575695.1 uncultured Dehalococcoidales bacterium | reverse complement strand
TTTCTAGAGCGCGCTCCAATTCCGATTTCAGCATGTCTATCCTGGAATTAGGTGGCAAATGTAAGTCTAGCCAGGCCTCACAACTGTCCGGCACAACGAATCCTCCGGGATAACCAGAAAGCTCTCTGATGTTGTAAACCAACCCCTCAATCTTGGAGGTAACATGCTCCGTAACTTGCAGGAGCAGCTTCAACATGTTCTCAATGGCATTCTGACCAAGCTCGGGCATCGCTGAGTGTGCCCTTCTTCCCTTAGTGCGCAACATCACTTCAAGGTAGCCATAGTGGCCAAGACAGGGCACGAGATCAGTGGGCTCACCTACAATCGCCCACGGGAAACTGTATTCATCAATCAGAGTTTTGGCACCTTTG
>CAZNSC010000258.1:0-2070 GCA_964575695.1 uncultured Dehalococcoidales bacterium | reverse complement strand
CCGAGAGGTCTCTTCCCTCTCAGCCAAAGCGACAAATGCTTCGATCATAGCAGCACAACCTGCCTTCATATCAGCAGTCCCCAAGCCAAGTATTTCATCTCCTTCCTCATGGAAGCCATAATCATCTAGGTCATAGGCAGTCACTGTATCCAGATGACCTACGAAACAGATTTCAAGCTCCTCTGACTTTTCTGGTAAGCCTATCAGGTTATACCGGTTGTCATCGACTTTCTGCCTGAGTACATTTAGCTTGTGTCTCTTCAGGTATCTTTCCGTGAACTCGAGCACCTCTTCCTCTTTGCCCGATGGGCTGTATATGTCCACCAAGCTCTTGAGGAGATTCCTCAGTCTGTCAGGCCGAATGCGTGGTGATTCGTTAAGAGTCCTTTGCACTTCTGGTTTTTTCCTCCCCTTTACATCCTCGGCTGCAAAAGAGTCTAAACTCAGTTATGTGCTGGGAGGCTTAGCGTTGCTTTTAACAGGCCGTTTCAGAGTCTTACCCAGCCAGACATGCTTGGCCGAGAGAGCAAACCCCATTTCTTTGAAGAAACTGATTGCCTCTTTATTATCGAATTCGGTATCAGCTATGACCATCCTCACTCCATCTTTGCGGAATTTTTCCTCAAGTCTTTTGTATAGCCGGAGAGCTAGCCCACTTCTCTGATAATCCTCAGCGACTCCTATCCAACTCAAGTAGCCATACTTCTTCCAAGCGGTACCCTCCTTTTCAATCGTGGTAGCCAGGACAAAACCAACAACTCTGCCATCATATTCTGCCACGAGACAGTAATCCGGATCTGACGTGAAATAGTCGGTTACTTCGTAAGCGTCCCAAGTACGATATAGTATGGGGAATTCTTCACTTGTAAAAAGGTCTTCACCCAGATGATAAACGCCACTGATGTCATCTATCTCCATCTGTCTTATATTTATTTCACTTCTCTGCTTACTGCCACCATTTTCTGAAAGCATATTGCCCCCCCCTGCTCTCACTGTCGAATTGGTTTTCTATCATTTCTTAGCTTCTCAGAAGGACTGACTTATGTCACGGCTCTAGTATGACATGTTTAGTATACCGAGTAGATTTAATCCTTTAATAATCATACTCACAGCTATGGCTGCAAGCAATAGACTAAATACTCTGGAGACTGCCTTCAGTCCACCCCGACCCATGAACTTGACGATCTGGTTGCTCAACAAGAAAATGACCCAGGTTATGAGGAGATTCAGGATAAAGGAGACTGAAACCATATACAAGGGGAATTGGGTGACCAGCAATAAAAAGGTGGTTATCGTGGCAGGGCCTACAGTAAGAGGTGTACCGATTGGAACAACTGCGACCATTTCCTCCTTAATCAACTCCACCATACGACCTGTAGTCATATACTTGATGGAAAGCACTAGTAGTATCAGTCCACCAGCAATAGCAAAAGAGCCAACCGAAATCCCCATCACCCTGAGAATTAGCTGACCAAAAAACAGGAAAGCGAAGCCGACTACGGTAGCAGTTACGATGGCAATGTGAATCATCTTGCGCCGTTCGTGTTTGGTCATACCTTCACTCATAGAGATAACGAAGGGTAAGTTTCCCAATGCATCAATAACTATAAAAAGAGGTACGAAGGTCAGAATGAAGGACTCCACCCAGTTAGGCATAAGATATTGTCTCCTTATATTTTATTCGACTAACTCCCATGTTTTTTATTCTGGTCATCTATTCATTTAGGTTCTGGCCCGACCTATCAACACTGAGCAATCTGCATACCTAGCTACCCTCTCGGCTACGCTGCCCAAGAGGAGGGACTCAATTCCACTGAGGCCCCTGCTTCCCAACGCTATAATATCTGGCTTGTATTTCTTTGCTGCTGCCAATACACACTCCGCTGCTCCACCCCTCGATACCACAGAAGCAGTTTTATGGCCTTTCGCCCGGAATTGCTTCTCACTCTTGACCGTTATTTGACGCGCTGCGCTTTCTTCGGCTGCTTGTAATCTGGCAAGCAGCTCCTGATTGGTACTGAAATCTAGCGTCGGAGTCTTTATCCAAGCCTCAAGATGGGATTGTAGAGC
>CAZNSC010000257.1:0-2478 GCA_964575695.1 uncultured Dehalococcoidales bacterium | reverse complement strand
GACTAAGGGTGAGGGGTTGGTAAACAATCTCTGCCTTCGGGGAGTCTGAAGGAGGTGTTAGCCTCAAACTTAGTAGACGGCCTGTTGAAGAATTATTGAGCGACTCTGCTGATTTCCAGTCGCCTTTCTATTTCCGGTAGAGACTCTTGGGCAGCCAGTTTTCCCTGTACAATACACTCCTCAGCTCTGTGAAACTCACCGACACCGATGTGTCCGACTCTCGGCAGGATTACTATATCCGCACTCTCTATGCAGGACCGGTACCGAAGGCACTGTGCTATTTGCAGGGACTGTATCATCACGCTGAGGATGTTGGGTTCCTTTAAACCCTTTCTTCCCCTCCCTTCCGCCTGATACGCTCTCTCACTAATATCGGGCTGAACATTCACGGCTATAACAAAATCGGCTCCAGCTCTTCTGAGGACACTTACGGGTACGGGATTCACCAGGCCACCATCAACCAAGTATCTGCCTTTCCATTTGACCACGGTAAATATTCCTGGAATAGAAATGCTCGCCCTCACCGCCTCCAGTACCGAACCCTGGTCGATTACCACCTCTTCGCAGGTTCCTATATCAGTGGCGACACAAGCTAATGGTATCTTCAAATCGCTGAATTTTACATCTCCGCCTAGAATTAACTCCAGGAGGTTCCTGACCTTCCTGCCTTTTATGAAACCACTCCTGGGGAGGGTGAAGTCTACCAGAGAGGCTAGCCTTTTCCAGTCCAGCCCCACAAACATATTTTTCATCAGGGTGGTATCCTTCCCTTGTGCGTAAATGGCGCCAATTACCGCACCGGCACTGGTGCCAGCAATCATGTCAATAGGAATCCCGGCTTCTTGCAGGACTTCCAATACTCCGATGTGAGCGAACCCCCTGGCGCCGCCACCTCCCAGAGCTAGCCCGACCTTTTTCCCGTCTTTCATCCTCTGATCCTCTTAAAGTCTCACGGTTGGTTTACCTGAGGCCAGTCTTTGAATGTCAGGACTCGTCCTGACCCTTATAAAACAGCGGGTAGTCATGTCACATAGTCCATTTTCTCTTTAGACCTGAGGAAGTGGGTGAAGCCCACCAGGCATGGTAGGGCGATACCGTAGGCAATGAGCACTCCGGGGACTTCAAGCCACCAGCATACCAGCGGCAGTGGGACAAAGAGGACAGCGCTGGCGATAATTACATTCTTCTTGATAAGGAGTATCGCCAGCGCGGGTCCGGCCACGATTAGCATCGGCTGAGTAATTAAGGATAGCAGGACGCCGATAGTAGTCGCCTCCCCCCTCCCTCCCCTGAAGCCGCTAAAAACCGGCAGGTTATGACCAATAACTGCGGCTGCCCCGGTAAGCAACACCCCCAGTTGAGAGATATTGGCGGCGTGCGCCATGGCAATCGCCAGTGCCCCTTTCCCGGCGTCAACGAAAAATACCGCCAACCCGACTTTAGCTCCAAGTTGACGGAAGGCGTTAGCTGCCCCTACATTACCGTCGCCCATCCGCCGTATATCCCTCCCCCTGAGCCAACGCCCGGCAAGATAGGCGGTCGGAATGGAACCGATGAGGTAGCCTAACGCCACTGTTATCCAGGACATAGAGACCCTCTTAACCCATTGTAATAAAACTGTTCCCTTTTTCCAAGAAGGGATGTCGGCGGTTTTTCACTGTCTCATTAACTGAATCATATTCCCGGCTTCGGAAAATATATGATATCGTGGGCTGAGATATCGAAGCAGCCATGTCTTTATTGCGGACTTGCTGAAGGGCGCAAAGGTGGGTTTAAGCAAGTCCTGTGGCTCGTGCCACACCACCCCCCTCGTTTCCTGAGCCAGGGGGGTATGAGGATATACCCTCACTCCGATTTGTAACGATAGCCTGTCCGGTAGCATCTCATTTATGAACCGGCAGCTTTCCTGAACGCTTGCCTCGTCCTCACCGGCATAACCCAGCAGCAGGTGAAACACACTGCTAATCGAGTGTATCTGTGCCTGCTTCTCATGGCGCCTTCTTACGCTCTCAAACGCGGCGAGTGTTCTCCTTATGTCTTCGGTGGTGAAGTTCTTGCCGATGCTGGTCAGGATGCGGTCACAGCCGCTATCTAAATCAAGGGGGAAGATAACCGTTCGCTGCTGTCCGGAGTAATAGCTCCAGCCGTTAGTCGCCACCACCAGCTCCAGTAGCTCCTCATCAATCTCCTTTGGATTAAGATAGGCGTGCCAGCTTTGCGGTATTTCCCCCGTGTTTAGCATCGCCCTCAATATCTGTTTGGCATGCTCCGGGGAGGCATTAAATATGTCATCGGCGAACATAAAGCTGCTGAACCCGGTCTCTCTTAGAAGATGGATCTCGTCCACAACATCGGGAATCTCCTTCAGGATCACCTGGCTGCCGCTAATAGCCGGGTAAGGGCAATAGCCGCAATGCTCGCCGCAGCCGTTCTTGGTTCTCAGCCCCACCGTGCTCATACTCTGGGGCAGGTGTCTAT
>CAZNSC010000256.1:0-2487 GCA_964575695.1 uncultured Dehalococcoidales bacterium | reverse complement strand
TAAAACAGTTTCAGCCAGACATAATTGTTCTGGATAGCAGTTTCCCCAGCTTGAACAATGACATCTCGGTCGCCGAGGAGATAAAGGATAATTATCCCGATATCAAAACAGTAGTTGTTGGCCCACCCACTTCCCAATGCCCGGATAAGATACTACAAAGCAAGGGAGTCGATATTGTTGCCCGCGGGGAATATGATACCACGCTAGCAGAGCTTGCCTTGGCATTGGAGCACAAGGGCGCGGGACTGGAACCGATAGCTGGCATTTCTTATCGGCGGGATGGGGCAACGAGGCATAATTACCTCTTCGGTCGTGGTGGGAACGACGGTGCTTTTTACCACGATGAGATGGTAGCCTTGCTTATCTTTTAGTACCTCAGCCATTTGTCGCGCGCCCTTTCGGATGCTGACGAGGGAAATAGAGCCATCCTCGTTGGGGGGTGTTTCCACGCAAATAAAGGTTATGTCTGAAGGTAAAATTTGTCTGTAATCACCTGTGGCCTCGAGCTCTGAATTTGCCAGCGCCTCTTCTATGCCCCGCTCATATATTGGCGATACTTTCCTGTTCAGGGAACGGACCTTTTCCTCATTGATATCGACACCGATTATCTTATGACCTTTTAATGCAAATCCCAGGGCAGTTACTAAACCAACGTATCCCAGGCCGATAACGCTGATTACCTTCTTGCCTTTTATTCCCTGGTCAAAACCATCCATCTTGTTACTCGAGTCAACCGGTAGCATACCTTAGATAGAAACCCAATGAAAGGCTTTTCCTTGCTACTCACCCTGTTTCATGATTAGGTGCGTTTGTTGCCAGAAGGCAATTTCATCCCATATTTTGACCAATTGAGCACTACTTGTCAAATAACCCTCCAAAACTAAGGGACATTGTCTTCTGGCTTGGATTGAGCTATACTTGAGGCTGCTCCAGCAGTGATAGATTAAAGAGCTTTCTCCAGGATAAGAGTTAAGATGAGTGAGGGGCTAATTGAGCGTCAGGGATAAGGTACTTTCCGGCATTTTGGGGTTATTGGTACTAGCCACCATAGGCAGCATAGTGTATGTCGGCCACGCCCCCCCGTTAGGGGAGAGGTTCACCGAATTTTATCTTCTCGGGGTTGATGGTAAGGCTGAGGCTTATCCCAGAGAGCTGGTGGTGGGAGAAGAGGGGAAAGTAATCGTGGGGATAGTAAACCACGAGTACCAGGAAACGGACTATAGAGTAGTGGTACGGAGCGACGGAATGGAAAATGAAGTGATAGAATCAGTGGTGCTTGAACAAGGAGAGCAATGGGAGCAGGAGGTAAGCTTCATTCCAGAGAAAGCAGGAGAGAAACAGAAGGTGGAATTTTTGCTATTTAAAGCGGGAGATACTGAGCCTTATGATTCGCTTCTTCTCCTGATTAATGTCAGGGAGAAGGGATGAAGCCTGCCATCATATATTATCACCACACGCCAAATAGATGTTTTTCCCGGTTAAAGCTATTCTGTATTTCAAGGGCGCTCAAGGCTCGGTTATAGAGTCTAGGTAGTGCCAGCTTTCCGCCGTAGTATGATCCAACTTGAACGCCAAGGTCAAAGTTAGTGGCCGGATCAGCAATCGCTTGTGAAGTGATTTTTTCCGCCACTACATTGGTATCCAGGTATAAAAAGGGATGAACTCCATCCAGAACAGCTATAAGAAAGTGCCATGTGTCGGCTGTTACCGCAGTGTTGCCGGCAAGACTGTCCGCAGTGGCGGCATCTCCCCAGTAGACTCTGGGGTAATAGTCAGCATCGAAATATAAAAAGTATCCCTTCCAGTGGTCTGTATCATAAACGGCTTTACCCATGTTCCGCCTATTGGCAATAGCAGGGGCGAACCAGGCACCAAAGGAAATTGGGCCGGTAAGTTGCAGGCTGGTAGGATTGCCGCAATCAACCTTGTCATCACTCCCATCAAAGTCCAGGCACCAAAGCTCGCTGGGCAACCTTACCCAGGTAGCACCTGTTATTGTGTCGCTATTGCCATAGGGGCTCCTATCGTAGATTTTGCTGCTGCCACCGGGCAATCCGGGCAACCAGAGAACGCAACCCAACTCAGGTGGACTAAAGACTAGGTCCTCTCTACCAGCTAAGGCCTTCATTATTCACCTCATGAGACGGAACTAAACGAGTAACAATGCCAGAATAGTACATATGTTCTATAGCAGTCAATGGCATTTTGTCACATTTTGCCAAGGTTCTGAAGCTATATAGGTTCACTCAGGTCTGGCAGCTTCCTTCAGCAGGTAGATGCTCTCTCTCACTTCTACCAGGTCGGGGTTATTGCATTTCCACCGGGTATAAACGATGGAAATGTCATTTTCCTTCAAGAAGTTGGTATCGCTACAGCCACCACGCAGAAACTTGTAAGCTTCCTCATCGGCAGGTTCGGGGTGGCCCTTTATCGCCGAATAGACTTCCTTCTGGGTGATGGCATAAAAAGGCCAACCTTTCCACGGGT
>CAZNSC010000255.1:0-2509 GCA_964575695.1 uncultured Dehalococcoidales bacterium | reverse complement strand
TCTTGGTTAAAAAGCTATCGCGCAAGCCAAACACACGATACAGAAGAAAGCGAGGAACCAGTATAACCTGTTCAGTTATAATCTTGGGCGCAATCACCAGCATAAATATAATATCACGACCGGGGAAATCAAACCGTGCAAACCCATAGGCAACCAGGGTTGAGCCGATAAGCGTTCCGGTGATGGCGAGAACCGTGATAACAGTTGTATTCCAATAGAAGCGAGCAAACGGAATGACTTCAAAGACGTGAGTATAGTTACTCCACAGGAGTTTTTCTGGAAAAAAGGTGGGCGGGAAGAGATAAATTTCAGTCGGCCCCTTAAATGAGGCCAGAGCAGACCAAACAAAAGGTCCCAGGAAAAAAAACGTGCCGACTGCCGCGAGGAGATAAAGCAAAACACCCTTGATCTGTCTTTGGAGTACATAGCGATTCATCGTATCTCTTATTGACTGTTGAGGAACAGCAGTTGCCTGAGTCATCTTTGATCATTTCTCCGTATTATGAATTCAGTTGGTAGGGCCAGTGTGTCACTTCAATTCCCTTATCTCGTTTTTGGTGAGTGTCGGCTTGCAACAACTTCGATTTGACTGACCTATTCGGCAGCGTAATGGACCCACCGCCGCGAACCGGCAAACTGGAGCACGGTTAATATCAGCACGGCCAGGAAGAAAACAAAGGCCAGGGCTGAAGCATATCCCAATTGTAGGTTGACAAAGGCGCTGGTGTATAGATGCAAAATGTAGAACCAGGTGGCATAGGCCGGGCCACCTTCGCCACCTCTAACTCCCCCGGCCGGAGCAATGAAGGCCAGGGCAAACACTTTCAAAGCTGCGATAATACTGATAATCAGGTTAAAAAAGATGGTAGGTGATAACATAGGAATGGTGACGTGTCGAAAGCGCTGCCAACCACTGGCACCATCGACCTCAGCCGCGTCATACAACTCCTGGGGGATATTCTGCAGCCCGGCCACGAAAATAATCATGTTGGTCCCGCCGACAAAATTCCATAGCCGGGCCAGCAGTAAACCGGGGATGGCCCACTGCCGACTGAGTAACCAGCCAGGCCCCGTTATCCCGACCAGGCTTAACAGCCCGTTTACGGGGCCATAGTGCGGTTGCAGGATCCAGCGCCAGAGAATGGCGGTGGCGACGATAGGCGTGAGCGAAGGGATAAAGAAGGCAGTTCGAAAGAAGTTGGTTCCCTTTAGAGCGGCGTTAAGCAACAGAGCACAGGCTAGTGACCCCGACAACCCGATGATCACCAAAGCTACCGCCCAAATCATGGTGCGTGTCACTGATCCCCAGAAGAGCGGATCGCGGGTAAACATAAATCTGTATTGCTCGAGGCCAACGAACTCCGGTGGCGAGAGCAGATTATAGCTCGTGAGACTCAAGCCGAAAGAGGCAAGCATCGGCCCACAGTAAAAGACCAAAAAGCCGATAATCCAGGGAGCAATGAATAAATATCCTGTTATCGTCCGCCGCCGCTGCCGTGTTAGGTGTGATACACTGAAGGGTAGTATGGAATGCTTTTCAGCCACTGTATTCTGGATTGACATAGCCTCAAACCTCTACTAAGAAACAAGTCCGCGAAGTGTCATTGCGAGCGAAGCAATCCCCTCCGGCGCGGGCGGGGATTGCCTCGTCGCTCTGTACCCCATTCGGAGCACTTCGCTTCTCGCGGTGATGCTCCCTATCCCTGGCAGCCTATCTGAGAAAGACTTCGGAAGTTTCCAGCGAAGCCGTCCCGAGGGGCAACGACATCACTATGTTTGCACTTTACGAATAAGAGAATAGCGGGCAGGGCCAATCCTGGGGATAATGGTATGCGCCAACAAGCCATTGTCTCAGAGGTAGGCCATGCCCAAACCGATTGTATGTCTTTCTGACACACTGTGCCAGTTTCTTGAGAGCTTCGGGGATTGTTTCAGCCAGCGCCAGTGGAAGTACTTTGTGACGGTACTGCTGGGTCTGGTGGAACGTGAGGGGCGGAGCACCCTTCAGGAGTTGCTGCGGTGCGTGGGAGAGAAGGTCAGTCTGTGTGGGCTCTCCCGGTTTCTGAGCCGCTGGCCATGGTCTCCGGCTGAGGTAGCGGTTGTCTGGCTGGCCCGTTTCCAGCAGCAGATGGTGTCGTTGGTGGAAGCCGAACACGTCCGTCAACGGGCCCAACGGCCGAAGCGTCGGGGACGTCCTGGGGCGACCGTGGTGACAGGTTACCTGATCTTTGACGATTCGGTGCATACCAAACCCAAGGGACGGAAGATGGGCGGCCTGGGTCGGCATTACTCTGGCACTGAGAAACGGGTGGTGCGCGGGCACTGTCTCTTCACGGGACTGTACGTCCTGCTGGGGCGTCGCTGTCCCTTGCTGCCCCGTTTGTACCGACAGAAGTCGGTCTGTGAGCGGGAGAGAGTGCCCTTCCAGAGCAAGGTGGATATGGCCGTGCAGGAAGTCGAGCAATTCGATCCGGTACCTGGTACGCACACTCACGTCCTGGTTGACATT
>CAZNSC010000254.1:0-2525 GCA_964575695.1 uncultured Dehalococcoidales bacterium | reverse complement strand
CGTCGGCGCTCACCATTTACACCATAAGAGCCCCTTTAAGATGCAACCGAAACTCTGAAGGAATATCTCATAGCTTTGACTTCTGGAAGCCATCATTCTGCGGTATAATTCTGGTAATGAAAGTGACCTGGATTCTGGAGCGAACACAGAGCGAACGTTTCCCTTACCGTCTCCAAATTCTCAGGGATGACCGGCCATTGCTTGTGCTTAGAACACAGGATAAGTGGCCAACCGCCGGTCGACACATCTTCTGTCTGCGGGAAGATGAACCGCCGACTCCGGATGAGGAACTGGAGGAGCTGGAGCGGGTTGATATCATCGCCTTCAATGAGCGCGGCCGCCGGATCTCTGTTATACTTGACCGCAAGCGTTACAAGCGGTGCGATTTCCTTTTTCTTAAGAAGTCTTACAAGGGGAGACCGGGAGAAACCTACGAGCAGATCTTCTGGCTAACTCAGAGGTCCATCGAGCAGCACCGACCTTCTTTTAGCTGATATCGCGCCAAGCTGGCGCTGAAATAGTTGTCAGGATTCACAGCAATGAGAAATATCCCTGGCGTTTTCCGGGCGCTGTAACCGAGCGAGGCGTTATCCCGGCTGGTGACTACGCCGTCATGGATGGAGACAAAACGCTGGCGGTGGTTGAAAGAAAGACCCTTGATAACCTGCTTGCCGATTTCGGCGTAATGCCGGTTCTTCACCAGAGGCTTGCCGAACTGGCTGCCCAGGATAACCATGCCCTGGTGATTGAAGCTCCTTATGCCGACTTTCTGAATTCCAGGAAAATTCATCACTATACCCCTGGCTTCTGCGCTAAGGCCATCGCCGAACTCTACGCTCTGCATCCCGCGTTGCGAATCGTCTTCTGTGCTAGCCGGAAGGTGGCTAACGAGTGGACCCGGCATTTTTTTCAGCGGTATGGAATCTTAGATCAGAGTCACGTTGATGTCGGTGCCTACGAAAGGAATCTACATCCTACTTGTTCAACTTGATAGGACGAAAGACATCCAAACTGGCAAGCGAAAATTCCATTTAGAAAAAGGTTATTATGGCTACGTTGGATCGGCGCTGTCCGGTCTGGAGCACAGACTGTCCAGGCATCTCCGCACTGATAAACGATTCCACTGGCACATAGATTATATGCTCAATACGGCTAGAATTAAGGACGTTGTTTGTGGAGAGACTGTGGAAAGCAAGGAATGCACCCTGGCCGAGATTCTCTCTCAGAAATTACCGGCTATAAACGGCTTTGGTTCCAGCGACTGCAAATGTCCGTCGCACTTGTTCTATTGCCATGATCAAGACCATTTGAAAAATCTGGTCTTCGATGCCTTTAAGAGGCTGAAATTACCTTTTTTCAAGCTGGTCGGATAGTACATAAAATCAATACGCATTTTCAATAATTGCCTATTTAATGTTACAATGCGGCTAGCTTTCAAATTCCAATACTTGAAGGGGGTAAAGACAATGACAGAGGCAAGGGTGGTTATCGATCTAAAAGAAGGCATCATTGAGTTAGAAGGCCCCATAGACTTTGTGCGGCATTACCTCGATATGTATCAGCCTGCAATTAAAAAGCTAAGCCGGGCTGCTACCGCAAACCAGGAGATACGCAAGCGTTTATCCGGAAAAAGGCATACGGCAAGAGGTAAGCGCATCAGCTGTACGGCAGCCATTCAAAAAGAAATAAAGGCTGGCTATTTCGATGAGCCTCATTCCGTTAGTGACATTAAACAGCACCTAAATGAATCTGGATTTGAATTCAAGGATAATAACGTCCGGAACAGTTTGAAACGACTGACGGCCACCGGTGTATTGAGTTCTAATGGAAAAGGCAGGGAGCTGACCTATTCGAGGCCTGGAGCATAAACTTCTGAATATAAATAGGTCACTTTAAGATGAATGGTGACCTATAGAGCTTCGTCTTTATCGATAAACGCTGAGACTTTCATCTTCGCCTAGTGTAAGCACAGGAATCTGGTTGAGTCAATACACAATGCGGTATTTGACAATAGGCTTTATTGTTGAGACAATCAAATCAGGGTAGTCAATAAAATCGGCGAAAGCTCACGTTCCTCGTTATGTTTGACGACTTTTACCGGATGTACCTAATAAGAGTGCTGTTGTGCGGCAGAATAAACAGTTTCCTTCCCCAAGTTCCCATATCCCGCCCGAACCCCGGGAGCCATTGTCATGGTATGAAATCTTTCATCTGTTCCTAAAACGTTCTCTGTCACGCTACCGTGCCGTCTTCCTGGTTCTTACAGCCGTCATTATCACCTTCGTGGCGGTACTCAATCTATGACTCCACCAAGCCACCACCCCAGCACCTTACCCAGCGCGATATCGACGCCGCTGTAGAGCGAGCCCTCGAGACAGCGCCGCCCAAGCCATCATTTGAGTCAACTGCCTACGCGGTTATTCAACCCTCGCTGGTGAGTATCTTCGCGAGTAGTCTGAATTCCGCCAACGAAACCAAAATATCGCTCGGTGCTGGGGTAGTGGTCGACGATACGGGTATAGTAC
>CAZNSC010000253.1:0-2553 GCA_964575695.1 uncultured Dehalococcoidales bacterium | reverse complement strand
AGCCGAAAGGCAAAGGGGACAGTAGCATGACGTGAAAAGGGGAAACGAGGGTTCCATCAAGCCGGAGTGTTCCCCAGAGCAATCTCGATAGGGTGAAAGCTGGATTGCCTGAAGCCTAAGGTCAAGTGGGGCAAGGACCACCGGGTGGGAAAGATGGTGATACCCACTCTCTCCTGGATAGGGTGTTGGAGTTCAGGACGCACTATATCCGCCCAGGAGACGCACGCCCAATAAGGGACGAACGACCTGAAAGGGCCACCTAAGTCGAGAGCATCTGGATGGATGGCTAAACGGGGATTGCCCACACCTGAACGCCAAAAATGGCTATGGCGAAAGAGCCTGAAAATCAGGCGGGCAACGGAGCTGGCGTAGTAGTCGGCAGGAGTAACGCCCTGTCCCCGGAGCGCGGGAAAGCCGCGCACAGGGCGAAGGCCAGCAGGTTTTCCAATTGTCGGAGGTATAGGAGGAGCACATAGTGCAAGACCCGAATATACTACTGGCAATACTTAGCAAGATGGCGCGGAAACCGAGCGTTAAGTTTGATAGGCTGTACCAGAAGCTGTACAACGTCGAACTGTGGCTAATGGCCTATGAGCAAATCGCTCCCAAACCGGGCAATATGACGCCGGGAGCAGACGGAAGCACGGTGGACGGGATGAGTATGCGACTCATCCGAGACACGATCAGTGAACTCAAAGCATCCACATACAAACCGCAACCCGCCCGCCGCATCTACGTGAAAAAAGCGAACGGTAAATTGCGCCCGATAGGGATAGCCGGCTTCAAGGATAAACTGCTGCAAACAGTAATCAAACTTATCCTGGAAGCCATCTACGAGCCGATGTTTTCAGACGCCTCACACGGCTTTCGGCCCCACAGAAGTTGTCACACCGCCCTGGCCGAGGTCAAGAAAATGACGGGGGTGAGATGGTGGGTAGAGGGAGATATAGTTGGGTTCTTTGACAACCTGAGTCACGACACGTTGCTGAAGCTCCTGAGCAAACGCATCACCGACCAGCGATTCCTGCATCTAATCCAGCAATTCCTTCGAGCAGGGTACATCGAAGACTGGCGGTACAACCAGACCTACTCAGGGACACCACAAGGCGGCAATCTCAGCCCCATCCTGTCAAATGTCTACCTGAATGAGCTCGACCAACACATAACCAACAAGATCAGGGAGTTCAACAAAGGGAAACATAGGGAATGGCGGCGAGAATACTGGCGGGTCTGCGAACGACGCCAACGGGCCAAGAAGAAGGCACGGCAAACTGGGGACTGGACGGACTACAAAGCCCTGACCCAGCAGATGCTGGAAACGCAGGCGACGGAGCCCATGGACATGGGATTCAGGCGGATGTACTACTGCCGCTACGCCGATGATTTTGTGGTGGGGATAGTTGGTAACAAAGAGGACGCAAAAGCCACAAAGGAATGGCTAAGCACCTGGCTCAGAGAAGAACTGCACTTGGAGCTATCTGAGGAAAAAACAGCTATCACCCACGCCACGAAACGAGTGCGGTTCTTGGGCTATGACATCCTAAGAGGGAGTGACAAACGCCGAGTGAGAGTCAGGAGGAAGCAAGGGCAAGGCGTGCAACGAACCTGTAAACAAAAGTTGCAGTTGCTCATGCCCAGAGACAAGTGCGAGACGTTTGCCAAGGAGTACGGACAGCGACAGAAGTGGCAGGGACGGGAACGGATCCACCTGATGCATCTCAGCGAACTGGAAATCCTGATGATCTACAATGCCGAAGTGAGAGGTTTTTTGGGCTACTACATGCTAGCCGACAATCTAAACGCAGTGGCATCCTCACTCCTATGGCTAACCACCACGAGCTTTCTCAAGACATTGGCTGCCAAACGTAGAAGTACGTTGAGGAAAGTAGCCAGAAGCTTGAAACGAGGACCCAACCGATATGTGATCTCGCTCGACAAGAAGGATGGCAGCATCAAAGAGTATGCTCTGGTAGTGTCCACCAGGCAATTAGAATCGAAGCGGGTCACCTATGGAGAGGTAGACGCAAAACCCCAGGTGGGGATGTATCGAAGTCGGACAGAACTGGGGCAACGCCTGAGAGCGCAGCAGTGTGAGTGGTGCGGGACGGAAGCGGGACCAATAGAGGTACATCACGTGCGCAAGCTAAAAGACCTTGAAGGCAAGAAAGCGTGGGAACGCCAGATGATAGCCCGACGGCGAAAGACGATGGTGTTGTGTAAAGTGTGCCACGCTGACTTGCATGCCGGGAAATTGACGGAAGCCACAAAGCTAAGGGAAAACTGGAGAGCCGGACACGCTGAAAGGTGTATATCCGGTTCGGAGGGGAGATCAGTGAAACCTGGCATAGCAATATGCTAAGGCGCACGGTTCTTACCCTACTCTGAAGCTCTGAGCCTCTGTCCTCTGGGGGAGTCCAGCGAAGTGCCCGGAGGGTGAGGGGGCGATGCCCCGCTGGTCGCGCGCAGCGCGAGTCGGAGTGTTGATTCGTTGAGAAGGGAAATGCATGCGAATGGCACACCAGGAGATGCCTATTTTTACGCGAACCTTTGATT
>CAZNSC010000252.1:1401-2617 GCA_964575695.1 uncultured Dehalococcoidales bacterium | reverse complement strand
ACCTTAGCCAGGGCACTATAACCACCAAGGGCTATATAGTCTTCTATGTTCTTTGGGTCAATAAATCTGTTATTGCCGAACACAGTCCGACTCTGATGCTTATAGAAAGGTATATCCCCCTCGTGAACGACCTTCTGCCCGTCTTCATCCTCATACAGCAGGCGCTCAACCGCCTTACCTTCCACCAGGGTCGTGGCAACAATTTCAGGGATGTCATCCGGCTTGACACGAAGATAACATAGCTCTTCTGGGAAAATAACTACTACCGTGCCTCTCTCGCAGAAACCATGGCAACCGGTACGCCGTATGTCTACCTTCTCCTGAAGACCTTGCTTCTGAATCTCGCTAACGAAGGACTCATATACTTCCTCACTGCCGTAGGCATGGCAACCTGTCCCTGAGCAGATGGTTACACACAGCTTGGTTGGGTCACGCTTGGATAGAATGTCTTTCCTGAGCTCTTCCAGGTCGCGGGGTGAACCGAGCCTCGTCCTTGTTTCTAAGTCAGCAACCACAGTGTTTGCCATTATCTCGTTCCTCCTTTTCTATTTACAGGCTTCAAATATCTCTTTTGCCTTACCTGCTGAGGGATTGCTGTGATACTTACCGTCAACCATCATAACCGGCCCGAGAGCACAGCAACCAAGGCAGTTTACGGTGTTCAAGGTGAACTGTAGGTCTCTTGAGGTTTCTCCGGGCCTGATCTTCAACGTTTCCATAACTTTATCCAGCAAACGCGTGGCACCGCGCACGTGACAGGCAGTACCCATACAGACGGATACTGAGTGGCGTCCTTGGGGCTTCAGGCTAAATGCTTTGTAGAAGGTGGCAATATGATAGGTTTGAGTCAAGGGGACACCAAGCTTCCGGCTGACCCAAACAAGAGCATCTTTTGATAGCCAGCGGTTTTCGCGTTGTATTGCCAGGAGCATTTGAATCAGTGCTGACTTGTCCTTTACATTTCTGAATTGGGGTGGTATTTCCTCGGGTGCTTCTGGGGCAATCTCTTCGACTTCTGCTATGGCTATACTTGGTTCAACCACGCCCTTATGAGCAGTGACCTCTGGTCTTATCTCCACCTGTACCGGTCCCAGGGTGCTCTGGATGGATTCCTCCAGGCGGTTAAGGTCAAACGGCTTGGGCAAGTAATCAACCGCGCCCTCCTTCATCGCCTCTACTGCTGACTGTACTGAGGGATAAGCAGTGATGATGACTC
>CAZNSC010000252.1:543-1391 GCA_964575695.1 uncultured Dehalococcoidales bacterium | reverse complement strand
TAGGCTTTGGCTTCCCGTAATACCTCAAGACCATCCTTCCCCGGCAGCCTGAGGTCAAGGATAACGAGTCCAAATTCCTGCTCGGCGAGAGTTGTTAGTGCTTGTTTACCGTCTTTGGCAGTTTTGACCTGATAGCCAACATCAGCTAGCCAATCACGGACAGATTCTCTCATGATGGCCTCGTCTTCTACCACCAGAATCGGTTTCGCTTTCTGCGCTGTTTCCATTTCTTCCTCCTTATTCTTCTACTTGCAAGGTCGCCAACCTATTTATGTGTAATTTTCTTGCCAAAGTAAAAACACTATCCAAAATAGGCTGGTTTCTGCTTAAAATAGTACGGAAAACAATAAGGGGAGCGACTAATAATCTGCTCGACAATTACCCTGCCTTCCATGTCCCATGAATCGAGCTCTGCTAACCCATCCTCATTTAACCAATCTCGTAGAGACTTCATCATGGGGGCTTCCTCCTCCACCACTGGAATCAGTTTTACTCTTTCAGCTACTTTCATTTCCTCACTCCTTCTTTGTTTCCACGGTTTTGTAGTCCCCAACCTATTTATGTGCAATTTTCTTGCCAAAATAAAAGGCTATCCTTGAAAGAAAGGATAACCTGTATTCTCCGCTTCAAGCAGAGGGATTAAAAGGACAAATGTAAAATAATCAGTCAGCTACTGTCTATTTTTTTGACAACTAAGCCATAAGCCTTTGCTTTGTTGTAAATGGTGGCTCGGGAAATTCCAAGAATTCTGGCAGCTTTGCCATAGTTTCCGCCGGTTTCGTTAAGGATATTCATGATATGGTTTCCCTCCACCTCCCTGAGAGTTCTGCCCGAAGAGGCTGTATCAA
>CAZNSC010000252.1:0-533 GCA_964575695.1 uncultured Dehalococcoidales bacterium | reverse complement strand
GTGAGTTCTTTTGCAGTAAATCATCAAGCTGAATTTCGGAATTCTGCGCTAGAATAACAGCTCTCTCAACGGTATTTTCCAGTTCGCGAACATTGCCAGGCCACTGGTATTTTAAAAGAAAATCAGTAACTTCTGGCGAAAAGCCAATAATATCCTTCTGATTTTCCGCAGCAAACTTTTTTAAGAAATGCTTGGCCAAAAGGAGGACATCCTCTTTTCTCTCTCGGAGTGGGGGTAAATCAAGGGTAACCACATTGAGGCGGTAATAAAGGTCTTCGCGGAACTCTCCGCTGGCTATTGCTTGCTTCATATCCCTATTGGTTGCCGAGACAACTCTCACATCAACCTTAATCAATTCGTTGCCGCCGACTCTGGTGAACTCTCTTTCCTCCAGCACCCTTAGAAGGTGAACCTGTATGTTGGCGCTCATCTCACCAATCTCATCCAGGAAAAGGGTACCGCGGTTGGCAAACTCAATTTTGCCCTTTCTCAGGGCATGAGCACCAGTAAAAGCGCCCTTCTCATGTCCGAAC
>CAZNSC010000251.1:0-2655 GCA_964575695.1 uncultured Dehalococcoidales bacterium | reverse complement strand
CCATCATCTCCAGCAGGTCATCACGCAAGCGAAAATTCTCCCCGATCTTTATCGGAGTCAGCCTCATGCCCTCATCACACACCGTCCGGGCACTCATAGGCATCCCACCCGGCTCAATGCCGCCGGTCTCCGGCTGGTGGACAGCCGCCATCGTCCAGGCAATGAGTTCGCCATCGTTAAATACCGGCATCATGGCAATCTGGTCAGGGTTATGGATGCCACCGTAGAGAGCCTCGTTAGCATAGAAGATATCACCATCCTTGACACCCACCGTAGGATTATCCATCCAGTTAGTGACGATAAACTTGACCGGCAGCTGAGCAGGCACGGCGTGCAGGTAGGTGCCGCAGCTGGCAGTGGACATGTCTCCGACAGCGGTATAGATGCCAACAATGAGATCACCTGAGCGCAGCATGCTGGTGACACCCATCCTGACGAAAATCTCCTTGGCCTCGAGGAGGAAATTATTCAGCTTCTCATTAAATATCTCGTAGTCACCTGGCTGGAGCCTGTTTACGCACTCAAGCTCCTCAGGTGTCGGAGCACCGGGTTTGACCCATTCCAGCATGGTTTTCCTGTCCGGTCGCATGGCAACCTCCTTATTGATGACAACGCATTATCAAAACAGCCTCTATATCCGCATGATATGTCTCACCGGCTTGGCATCCGGCCACGAGCCCCAGTGCTTCAAGGCTTCTTCGGCGGGTCGCTTCTGCGACCATTCCTTGACGAAGTCCTCATAAGTCTTGCCCCGTGATTTCCTGCTTCCAAACTCGTTCCGGCGCAGCTCTTCCGTTTTTTCATAGTCCACTTCCAGAGTTGCCGGGTCATAGGCAACATGATACACATTTTGAGCCACCCAGTCACCTATGACTTCCTTCCTGAGGTCTTCCATTACCATTTCCGGAGCTCTCTCCAGCACATCGCCATACCCCGACCCCCCGGCAGCTATGTCGGTGAATATGTCTCCGTTGTTCAGGGGGCGACCGGGTCTCTGCAGGGTCTCAATTGTATAGTCCCCTTTGATAGACCTCCTGGTGACCAGCTCTACCGTATCAGTGGGTATATCCCTATCGCCCCGGGCCATCTTCTCCCACAGGTCGGTATTTGTTACCTGGATTCCAGGTCGGGACGCCGGCGCATAACCACCAAAAAGACCCAGATTAGAATTAGTATTCATATTAGCCGTATTGCTGGCCATTACCGCCCAGGGCACATGGTGAATGACATAAGCGGTTGTTGTTCCCGAGCCGCCACGGTACTTGCCGAAGCCACAGCTGCTCTTTTGAAACTTCTGGTAAAGGTGAAACAGAGGGAATTCATTCTCCACAAACTCCGCATCTGGAGCCCTCCCGATGTGGCAAAAATCGAAGCCATAGGCATCCACTCCATCCATATCAAGCCTTGCCCCCTGGCCCTCCGTATTAAAACCATAGGCGGTAATATCGCTTACGGGAACACCCCACTGGTTCACGCCGGCCACTACTGTATATACGGGGTTTGCCGTGGGAGCGGTAACCAGGTACCTTTGCTCGCTATCAAACAGCATCTTACCGAAAAGAATATAACTCAAAGATACCACCGGGATACTGGCCGGCGGGTTACAGGAGAGGGGCGCCATGGGATCAGGGTTATAGAAGCAGCCCTCGGGCACTATGAACTCGAGCGGTGCCAGACTCCCCGACGACACCGGCAGGTCATGGAAGGCATACGCAAACAGGTATATGCACACATGGGCTAATACGTGATGGGGTAAGCCATGATAGCCACCCCCATCATGCTCGGGAGACGTGCCCGTGAAGTCAAAGTTTATGTGGTCACCCCTCTTGCGCAGAGTGCAGAAGATCCGGAGGAGGCCCATGTCCACCCCCTCGGTATCCAGGAGAACCACCGTCCGGTAGGTGGCATCATTCCAGCCCGCAATCCGCCTTCTGGTTGCCGCCTCGGCCTCGATTATCAGCTTGCGGAGGAGCCCCTTGACGAAGCCGTTGCCCCTTTGCCTGGCCAGTTCTACAATCCTGCGGCGCAGACGGTCACAACTAGCCGCCCTAGCCCTGACATCTATCATCTGCATGCGGGGCGTTCTGACCACCATGTTCTCCATCATCTCCATCAGGTCATCACGCAGGCGAAACTTCTCCCCGATCTTTATCGGAGTTAGTCTCATGCCCTCATCACACACCGTGCCCGCGGTAAGAATCATCCCTCCCGGCTCTATGCCGCCGGTCTCCGGCTGGTGGACGGCCGCAATCGTCCAGGCAATGAGTTCGCCATCGCTGAATACGGGCATCATGGCAATCTGGTCAGGGTTATGAACACCGCCATAGAGCGCCTCATTGGCGTAGAAGACATCGCCATCCCTGACCCCCACCGTAGGATTATCCATCCAGTTTTTGACAATAAACTTTATGGGGAGCTGGGCTGTGGCCGCATGCAGGTAAGTGCCGCAGCTGGCGGTAGCCATGTCTCCGTCACGGGTATAGATGCCAACAATCAAGTCCCCCGAGCGCAGCATGCTGGTGATACCCATCCTGATGAAAACCTCTTTACCCTCCAGGAGGATATTGTTGAGCTTCTCGTTATACATCTCATAGTCACCCGCCCGGAGCCGGTTTATGCACTCAAGCTCCTCAGATGTCGGGGGAAAGGGTTTGA
>CAZNSC010000250.1:0-2678 GCA_964575695.1 uncultured Dehalococcoidales bacterium | reverse complement strand
GTGCTATACTGCCGTTTCAGGAACGCCCAGGCACCTTCAAAAATCATGCCGCCGATCTCGGCCATCTTTGGCGTCCCCGGCGAGCGTTTGAGCACGTCTCTTCCCATGAATATGGCGAAGATGATGGCCACTACTCCCGCCACCGGGACCACCCAGAATATTCCAGGCATATCTCCTCCTTTTTAATAATCTCCCGGTATTTCGACCAAAATAGAGAATCTACTGCACATCAGGTCGCTAAGGTCAATCGCCCTCCTTCCTAGCTAAACCCCCTTCGGAGAGGGGAAGGGTTGTTAATACACCCTCCTAAGGGTCAGCTTCATCCCTGTCACTGGTTTCACTTTGTCCGGCCTTGCTCCGCCAGAAGTCAATTCGTCATGTGGCAGTTTTCTGCCTTACAGCTAAAGTCAGGTAACCACGTGTCCATTCCGGTACACCGCGAACGTTGTCCGTAGTCCGACACAGACCCTCCCGCAATCGCATCGGCGAAGTCCATGGTTTATCAGGAAAATAGATGGCATCCCAGAGTTTCCGTCTAGCCCGACATCTCTTCAGAGACCGAGATGGCTATCTTATAAAGAACGGTAAGCACCAGAGCTCCGAGGGCGCAGACCCCCAGCGCGATTAATACCTCCGGCCCGGTAGGCGTGTACTGGAAGACAACTCCAGTCTGTGACGGAATGAAGCCGGGTACAATCAGCCCCAGTCCCTTATCTATCCACATAGATATTACCACAGCCACGCAGGCTATCGCCAGAAAGCCCTCACTCCGACGGGTCGCGCCACTGAGAAAAAACGCGACCGCTACCAAGGCAAGTACGATGAAAGACCACGTCCAAGGGACCAGGTTGATCCCTCCGTTCAGGCCAAAGAACAGATACTGGTAATGTGCCAGGTCATCCGGAATCTGGCTGTAGAAGACGGTAAAGACCTCCACCACCAGAAAGAAGAGCGTGATAAGCAGGGCATAGGTGACGATTTGCGCCAGCTTCTGCAGCGCTTCCTTCCCCGGATCAAAACGGGTGACTCTCTTGATAATAAGCCCCAGTATTATCAGCAGGGCCGGGCCGGAAGCGAAGGCCGAAGATAGAAACCGGGGGGCGAGCAGGGCCGTGAGCCATAGAGGCCGTGCCCCCAGGCCGGAGTAGATGAAAGCGGTCACCGTATGGATGCTGATGGCCCAGGGGATAGAGAGCAGGATTAAGGGCTTTACCCAGGCCGGCGGCTTTTCTTCTTTCCGCTCGGCATCCAGCACAACCCAGCCGATGACCAGGTTAAGCAGCAGGTAGACGCTCAGGACAACCACGTCCCAGAAAAGCGGGGAATTGGGCGTGGGGTGGAGTATAAGATTGAAAATACGGGCGGGCTGACCGAGGTCAACGGTGACGGACGTTCCCGCAACTATTACCGCCGCCACCGCCAGGAACTCGCCCAGGGCGGTAATCCGCCCGAAGGCCCGGTAGTTATGGAGGTAATAGGGCAGCACCAGCATCACCGCCGAAGCCGCCACGCCGACAAAAAAGGTCAAATTGGCGATATACAGCCCCCAGGAAACATCCCGGCTCATACCGGTTATTCCCAGACCATAGCTCAACTGATGCAGGTAGAAAATAAGACCGACCAGGGTGATAACTCCTAGCAGGGTTATCCATCCCCAGTATCTGCGACTTCCGCTGAGCGCCTTCTCAAACATGTTGCCTCACACTAAATAGTAAATCTGGGGCCTGGTGCCCAGTTCTGGTTTGCGTTGAATACTGTAGTTGTCGTGGAGGACAGCTCTTATTTCAGACTCGGGGTCTTCCAAGTCGCCGAAGGTCAACACCTTCTCCGGGCACGCCTCGACACAGGCCGGCATCAGGCCTTTAGCCAGCCGTTCCTGGCAGAAGTTGCACTTTTCCACGACGCCTCTGGTCCGCGTCGGGAAGTCCGGGTCAATTTCCTTGATAAAGGGACGGGGGTCGCGCCAGTTGAAGCTCCGCGAACCGTAGGGGCAGGCGGCCACGCAGTAGCGGCAGCCGATACAGCGGTGGTAGTCCATCATGACGATGCCATCCTCACGCTTAAAGGTGGCTTTGGTCGGGCAGACTCTGACGCAGGGTGGATTGTCGCAGTGGTTGCACAGGATCACCACCGGCTGGTCTACAATGTCCTGTTTGAGGAAGTCATGTTCCTGACCGGGGCAGGCGGCCCCGAACGGCACCGTCCATATCCACTTGACCTCGTCCTTGGGATTACCGAAATCGGGCACGTTGTGTACGCGGTGACAGGCGTCGATGCATTCCTGGCATCCATCCTTACAGAGGCTGGTGTTGACTGCCATCGCCCACCTCTTCCCAACCTGGGTGGCACTGATTGGTGCCGCCTGAGCCGTCTGTCGCCTTGAGAAGACGTCATAGACAGGCTTGGCTATCAACCCTAACGCCGCCAGTCCGGTTATCTTCAGAAATCCCCTTCTATTCAGTTCCATTCCCGGCTTCCTCTTGGGGTGCATTATGGCAATCCCAGCAGTTGGGTTTTATGCCGGCATAGTCGTGACACCGGTCACAGAACTCCTTTTTGTTGGAGTGGCAGTCCATGCAGGTGGCGGTCAGACTGATCTCGTATTCCTTGCCATCGCTGGCGACGTAAGTCCGCTCGCCCTCACGCACCACCATCTGCCGCCATTCGTCCAGAAGCAG
>CAZNSC010000249.1:0-2698 GCA_964575695.1 uncultured Dehalococcoidales bacterium | reverse complement strand
ATGGTAGATGAAGTGGAAAATTTAGAGAAATTGGCTCAAGCCATTGAGCAGAAAAACGTAGTGGATAATGAGATCGCACGCATTATCGGCCGACCCGCAGAGAGGGGCCATACAGGAGAATATATAGCTGCCCGCATTTTCAATATAGCTCTCCAAGAATCAGCATCGCACAAGGGCATCGATGGTCATTGTTGGCGGAAACCTTGCGGGAAAGACCGTAAATATTAAGTGGTACGGTAAGTGCAAGGGACTTCTAGACATAAATCCGGAAGCGCTGCCAGATTTCTACCTAATAATGACCGGCCCTAAAGCTGGTGCCACGCCTTCTCGAGGAACAACAAGTCCGTGGTTAATATCTTACGCCTTCTTGTTGATGCCGCGGGATTGATTAGGAGTTTAATGAGGCGAGGTGTCAAGATAGGCATCGCAACAAGCGTCCAAGGAGAACTATGGGAAGCGGCTGAAATCTATCCCACACCACGAAATGGCCGACTTATGCTTTCTGACGAACAGAGAAACCAGCTCACTCCCTTCGGTTGAAACTGGTAGCTTCACTGGCATTGAATTTAAGCTTGGAATGTGTAGGATCATTATCATCAAAATCAGACCGAATCGTGCGACCCCTGATAAAACTCAGTTTTACCAGGGGCTATGTTGTGACGAAGCGGTTACTGCGAGCTTGGGACCACGGCAGGGTATTGGAACCTTACGTACTTAGGCTAAACTCAAACTCAAAAGTTCTGCCTATTGTCCCCCCGGCTCCAGCAAGCCTAAGGTAGCCATTTCAAGTTCTGGGAATCCTCGTCTCTACCATTCGATTAGCCCAAATCAGGACACAGGTCTAGCTGTCTCTTTATACCGTTTGATCGAAGATTTCTTACTATCCTGTCGGATGGAAATAAATCGACCTTTGTGGTCTTCTAAGGAAAAAGGTGAAAATTATAACCACTTAAATCATGATTGCCATCATTTCATGCTGGTATTTGTAAACCGGTCTCTCACTGGTTACAATATCAGGTGATGCGGTCATCATTATTATCGACCAAGATCAGCGTTCCCCGCTTGCGGGCGGATATAGTCGAGCGTGCGTCGTTAATCGACCGTATTAAGGCCAGACTGGACTGTCCTTTGACTTTAGTTTCGGCCCCGGCCGGTTATGGAAAAACAACACTGCTGGCCGCCCTGCTCCAGAAGCTCGATTCCAGTAAGCTGGCGGCGGCCTGGCTGTCTCTCGACGAAGCAGATAATGATCCCGTACGGTTCTGGACCCACTTTATTTCAGCTTTGCAGACAAGACAGCCCCATGTGGGGGAAGCCGTCCTTCAAACGTTAAGGTCGCCCGAATTCACTGATGTTCAATCTAGCTTGACCGAACTGATCAACGAATTGGCCGGCGGTAAGGCATCGACCCGATCTTACCTGCTCGTTCTTGACGACTACCATTTGATAGAGGAGCAATCTGTCCATAAAGATTTATCCTTTGTCCTTGAGCATTTACCGCTGCAACTTCGTCTGGTCATCTCAACCCGCGCTGATCCACCCCTGCCCCTGGCCCGGATGCGCGCTCGCGGGCAGCTCAACGAATTCCGGGCTCAAGATTTAAGTTTCACATTGAAGGAAACGGCCAAACTGCTGAACAATACCGCGGGTTTAGGTCTTTCCGACGAAGAAGTCGCTGCCATCAACGCTCGCAGTGAGGGCTGGGTCGCCAGCTTGCAAATGGCGGCAATTTCGATGCAGAGGCGTAAAGATATCCCCGAATTCATCGCGGCGTTCACCGGAACCCATCGCCACGTGCTGGACTACCTGACCGAAGAAGTGCTCAACAGGCAGGCCGCCAGCACGCGCTCTTTTCTGCTCGAGACCTCTATCCTTGACCGCATGAGCGGCCCGCTGTGTGATGCCGTCACCGGACGGCAGGACGGGGCGGAGACCATTGAGCGATTGGATAAGGCCAATTTGTTTCTCGTTTCCCTCGACGATGAGTGCCGATGGTACCGCTACCACAATTTATTTTCCTCAATGCTGGTCAGTCGCTTGCGGCGGTTGGACCCGGGGCGCGAAGCCGAACTCCGAAAAAGAGCCGCCCATTGGCTCCAGGAAAACGGCCTCGTGGAGGAAGCTATCTCGCAGGCGCTCGCCGCCAGGGATTTCGATTTATCCTCGCAACTGATCGCCGCTATAGCGCCGGCGTCCCTCGTGCTCGGGGAGATAGGCACACTGCTTAACTGGCTGGCAAAATTACCCGAGCCGACCGTCCAGAGGCATCCCGATCTTGGCGTGTTTTATGCCTTTACTCTCGCGAGGTTAGGACGCATCGACGCAGCCGAAGCCTGGTTAAAACGAGTCGAAGGCGTTGCCCTGCTCGGGGTGTTAAAAATGCTGGCGATGATGACGGAGGCAATGACCGCCACCGCGCACCGGGATGATAGACGCACAATGGAACTGCTTTCCCGGATACTGGAGGAAAACGTGGGCCTTTCCGACGAAGGAACGACCGCCGAGGCGGTATCGATCCTTGTCGTCAAGCTCGCCGCCGCCCTGATGCTCAGTGAGGCCCAAGTGACTCATGGCCAGCTCGGGAGGGCCATCGAGACATGCCAGCAAGGGTTGAGCCTGGTCCATGGTAAAGTGCTGGAGCCACCGTGGTCATCAATGGCGGGCTTTCTACACATGCGTCTTTCCCGGATACTATGCG
>CAZNSC010000248.1:0-2703 GCA_964575695.1 uncultured Dehalococcoidales bacterium | reverse complement strand
CCGATAAAGATCGGGGAGAATTTTCGCTTGCGTGATGACCTGCTGGAGATGATGGAAAATATGGTTGTCAGGACACCCCGCATGCAGATGATAGATGTTAGGGCTAGGTCTACATCCTGTGACCGCCTGCGTCGGAGACTTGTCGGGCTGGCCAAGCAAAAAGGAAATGGCTTTGTGAAGGGGCCCCTCCGTAAAATAATTATGGAGGCTGAGGCGGCAACCCGAAAGCGGATTGCCAGTTGGAACGATGGCACCTACCGGGCCATGGTTCTCTTGGATACTCAGGGTGTAGACACGGCTCTACTTCGAATCTTCTGTAGTTTAAGCAAGGAGGATGACCATATAACCTTTGACTTCACTGGCACTTCTCCAGAGCACGATGGGGGCGGCTATCTTGCCTTACCCCATCACGTGTTACCCATATGGCGGTCTACATGTTTGCTTATGCCTTTCATGACCTGCCCGTGTCGTCAGGTAGCCTGGCACCACTCGAGATGGTAGTACCTGAAGGTTGCTTCTATAATCCTGACCCAATGGCACCTCTCAACTGCAGTCCACCGGCTTGTGTCCCAACAGTATCCTTAAGCCATATTCTCTTTGGTAAGATGCTGTTTGATAGCGAGCAAAGGCACCTGGTTGCCGCACCCAACGGAGGCGGTACCTATACGGTGATAGCCGGTGTGAACCAGTGGGGTGTCCCCATAGCTGATATTACTTCCTACGCCTTCAACACTGATGGCCACGGAGCTAGGCTTGACATGGATGGAGTGGATGCCTATGGTTTCAGTCTTTGCCACATAGGAAGGTCTCCAGATGCCGAGTATGTGGAGAATGAATTCCAGCTGTTTCACCTTTACCAGAGGTTGCAAAAGGACAGTTGTGGCTTCGGCAAGTACCGTGGCGGCTCGGGCACGACAACCGCTTATGTGATTCACCATGTACCTTGGGCTGTAATGACTTGTCTCTCGGTTAATCTGACCATTGTTTCTAACGTAGGCCTTTTTGGCGGTTATGCACCTGCCGCCAGACCCGGAATTCAAGTAACAAATACCAACTTGTGGGAGAAAATGGGCCGGGGCGATAAGGACATCCCCACTGATACGGTAGAGCTGGTCACCAGGAGGTCCATCAAAGGGGACTATACAATTGAAAACCTGCAAAGACCACAGCGCCCTTTAAGTAACGGAGACATATTTACCGATATAAGCTGTGCCGGTGCCGGGTATGGCGATATATTGGAGAGAGAGCCACAAATGATAATGGAAGACCTAAGGAACGAAATCATAAGTCACTGGGTGGCTCAAAATGTCTATCATGTTGCCTACGACCCGGTAACTCTGGAAGTGAACTATGAAAAGACAAGGGAACTGCGTCAAAATGAGTTAGGAAGCAGAAAGTCACGGGGCAAGAAATATGATAACTTCGTCAAGGGATGGTCACAAAAGCGACCCGCTGAAGAAGCCTCAAAGCATTGGGGCTCGTGGCCAGATGCTCAGCCGGTGCGAAATATTATGCGGATATAAAGCCAGTTCCAACCCTGTTCCTCTCACTAATCTTGGTAGCGGGGGTTGGATTCGAAGCAACGACCTTCGGGTTATGGGTTCGAAGAACTCCGACCGCAAAACCCTATGGGACGTAACAATATTAATTAGGTTGAACCTAATTTGAGGCTAAAAGGTATAGTTGTTACGTTGCTCATGTTACTTGTGCTGCGATATCGGCCTCCGGTACCTGAGGATATACTGATTACGACTTAACAAGTGGTATCACTATTGGGGGCAAGTCACAAAGATATAAGGAGTAAACATATTGGTTTCTTTTCACGGACAAATGCGCATCTGCCCTAGCTTTGCCGATACTGCTTATGGAGCAGAACATGGGGATCTATTAGGTGGAGCCAAAAGCCATTTTGAGGCTATTTCCAATTAGTTCTGTACCTGTAGAATACTGTATAGAAAGGAGTGGCCATCCCGAACCGCGCGTATTGTTGATACTAGTTCTTTAGCCATCGCAGTTTTAGCTACATAGCCAGCAGCTCCAACTTGGTGAGATGACTGTATATATTCTTTCTCGCCGTACTGAGTCAACATTATGACTTTCGTATCGGGAATTTTCTCTTTGATATAGCGAGTAGCTTCCAGACCATCCATATTGGGCATAGCTATGTCCATGATTACTATGTCAGGCGAAAGTTCTATTGCTTTCTCTATAGCGCTCTTGCCGTCAGCTGCTTCCCCAATTATCTCAATATCATCATAAGTACTGAGAAAATAACGGAGGGTCTCCCGCAATATTCTATGGTCATCAACAATCAGTGTCTTTATCCTATCCATTAGATGATTCCTCCTCTGCAATATCTTACTATCAATTTCTGCTCGGGATTTTGATACAGTGCACCACTTGATCCCACTCAGTTAAGGAGCGATGCTATAATGCAATTGCGCAAGCATCTCAGTACACACCTCGTTCCCCACTTAGTCCAACTCAATCCCAGTCGATATGATAACCACCTTACACTCTATATTAATATTATCGTGCTACTCACAGGTTTAGCATAGTAGCATGGGTACCTGTTTTTCAGATATAAACTGCTTCTTTATGGACAAAGATAACCCTGTTATTTCTCATGGACATATACTACAAGCTGAAAGCTCTAACTTATAAGTTAGAGCTTCGATATTCATAATATTAAACCATGAGTGT
>CAZNSC010000247.1:0-2704 GCA_964575695.1 uncultured Dehalococcoidales bacterium | reverse complement strand
TGTCCGGCCTGACGCCGGGACAGACGTACTACTTTGCCATCAAGACGCAGGATGAAGTGCCGAATACGTCGAGGCTCTCCACTGATAGTCCAAGCGCAGTGGCTGGGGCCACCGTCACCATCTCTCATCTCGAAGTCATCCAGGTTACCCAGGATGAGAACAACAACGTACCCCTAATCGCTGGAAAGCCGACGCTAGTGCGTGTATATGTGGACTGTGTAGACTGCGCTCAAGGCGCTAAGCTACCCGGTGTGACCGGGACGCTAGAGGTGTCAACAGCACCACGGCTATTTGACCCAGACAACCCAGGTGGTTCTATTACAGCCTATCCTGTCAATAGTTGGATAGATCAGCGTGATGATCTGGATAAAACATTGAATTTCCTCATCCCTGGAGATTTGTTAAATGGTAATGTATCAATGACGGCAGCGGTGGGCGGCGACTTGTGGAACAAGACATTTTCTTTCGAATCAGCGAAGCAGCTTAATGTCGTAATGGTTCCAATCCGATACAAAGACAAAGTACCAGAGGCAAGCGTGATGCAGGAGGCCGTGTATATGGCGCGATTGATCTATCCTACTGCCGAGGTAGATCTCACGTGGTACTTCAAACCACTGGACTGGTCATTGTGTTTGGATAACTGCCTCCTTTCCTCCGTTCATAGACAAATTCTTTTTAACACCTTGGGTCTCATAGCCGCTTTAGATGGACATCCTGATGCACTGGTGTATGGATTCCTCCCCAAGAACAGCATAAGCGGTGGGGAGGCGCAAGATATCGGATCGGGTTCCGCTGCGATTGGTGATTATGGAAACTCAATAACTGGACACGGTCCTGACGTTTTCGTGCATGAACTTGGACACTTAATGGGGCGACGTCACACAAATACAGTAGATAATCTGAGCCATACAGGCTTGGGAGAGTGCCTCACCAAGGACGGCCTTTTCGACTGGCAAAAAGCTTATGTTGATCGATTGAGTGACTGGGTATTCCACCCCCTACCACCTGATCCGCCACCATTTGACAATTCATATATTCAAGACTTTGGCTTTCGGCTGGATATGTACCCTAATAACAATATCGCTGTGCAACAACCAGATAAGTCCTTCGACTTTATGTCTTATTGTGGTTGGCCATCCCAATACAACATCTGGACATCTTCCTGGACCTACAAGAAGCTTTATGAAGAATACTTTCATGCCTCCTCAATGTCTAGCCAAGATATTGGGATCCAGTCGTCTCTGTACGTGGTCGTCAGTGGGTTGGTCTATACCGACGATACAGCTATTCTTGATCCAATTTGGGTAGTTGATACAGACGCTCTGGCAGGCAATTCACCTGTTGGCACACAATACTGCATGGAAGCCCAGGATTCATCAGGAACACCGTTGACCAGCCACTGTTTTGACATAGAATTCTTGGATTACGAGGCAATGGAGGCCACAGATGTTGAAGGTTTTAGTATCATGCTGCCCTATCCGGCAGGCCTGGCCCAAATTGTTCTTAAGAAGGGGAGTCAAGAATTAGCAGTTCAGGCGGTGAGCACTAACTCGCCACAGGTCACTGTTATCTCGCCCAACGGCGGCGAGACTTGGTCTGCAGACGGAACGTACACCATCTCGTGGACCGGAAGCGACGCTGATGGCGACACATTGACCTACAGCGTCCAATACAGCCCCGATGGGTCTTCCTGGATGTCAGTAGGCAATCTGACGACTGAAACCCAGATCACCGTCGACGCATCTGAGCTTGCGGGAGGTGATGGTGCCAGGATCCGTGTGCTGGCTACTGATGGGTTCAATACTTCGAGCGATGAATCTGACGCTCCCTTCACTGTGGAGCGCAAAGGGCCGCAGGTTTACATTCTGTCGCCAGAGGAAAGTAGTACTGTTCTGCCTGGTGCAGCACTCTACCTCCAAGGCTCTGCCTATGATCTGGAGGACGGTGCCTTGGGTGAATCTTCACTGCGCTGGGATTCCAGCCAAGATGGCGATCTGGGAACAGGAAGCCTGGTGCGGGTCACCCTATCGGAAGGACAGCACGTCATCACGCTGTTGGCAACAGACAATGACGGCAACATTGGCACAGCGTCCATCAAAGTGTCTGTAGGGTTCAAACAGATCTACCTGCCCATTATTCTGAAGAACCATTGAGAGGAATATAGGGCGCAGGTGGGCTTGTGGCCTTCCATTGGCGGCTATTCGTCTGATCTCTGGACAAGGGCAGTTGTGCAAGCACGGGGGTCAAAATGGAACCTAAGGCTTTGTCCAAATTGTTGCTGGCAGTAGGCCTGGCGTTGACCTTGGGGATCTTGCTCATCGCTCTGCCGGCCATCGTGAGCGCTCAGGGGCCGGGCTCAGGCTGGATGCAGGTAAACGCCGACGGCTTCGGTGATTGGCGGAATCAAGCGATCCTGGCGTTGGCCCCCTTCGTAGAGGGCAAGGGCATCAGAAAGTGGCATCATTGGTGGTTGGGTTGCACCTACACGGCAGGTGCTCGTGGAGCGGTGAGAAGCTAGACAAAGAGAACTACAGCATGTGGCGTTCACATAAGGAGGAAGACTCTTGAAGATCAGACACCTGCTTATCGTTTTTATGCTCGGACTGGGCTTGACCCTGGCCATGTTATGGGCGCTGCGCCTCGGGCCTGTACTGGCCGCCACCTTCAGTGTGACCCAATTCACCGACGACAGCGGTGCCTGCAA
>CAZNSC010000246.1:0-2725 GCA_964575695.1 uncultured Dehalococcoidales bacterium | reverse complement strand
GTAAAATCCAGAAACATCACCCTGTCGGATAACGCTCTGGACAGGGCATTGACCAGTGTCGTCTTATGAGCGACTATTCCTGAGCCAGTACGCTAAAGACAATTTCACTTTGAGACTCGCTTTGGAGGTGCCCTGATGTTCAAGGCACCTCCAACATTTCCAAGTACGCTAACATTCCCATTTTCCTCATATAGCCTACCTATGCCCGATTTAGCGTAAATCAGCAAAGTGACCGGAATGAGAGATATGAAAACTAATAAATATCGACTTATCTACCCCGGATGGGCGTACCCCATCAGTGTG
This sequence comes from uncultured Dehalococcoidales bacterium, assembly GCA_964575695.1. Taxonomy (GTDB): domain Bacteria; phylum Chloroflexota; class Dehalococcoidia; order Dehalococcoidales; family W111; genus CAZNSC01. The sequence continues at coordinate 2,422 of CAZNSC010000246.1, read as the reverse complement.
TACCGGGTCACCCCCCTGGGGCTAATAGAGGAGGGGATAAAATGAACGCATAGCTAGCCGCCTCACGGCGGTAAATATGCATGCCAGCTATGCAGGACAGAAAGTTAATGCCTGTTTAGCTGTGCAAGCGACCAAGAAATAACTGAGAAAGGAGAGAAATATGACAGACAACAATCAGGAAGAAGAAAACCTTGGGGAAGAGGTAGACGAATTATTGGAAGATGGGTTAACCCAGAAGGAAATCGAAGCCAGGGGTTATTCACCTTCCCTAGTAAGGCAGCGTGTCCGTAAGAGGGTGAAAGCGGGTAAGGAGCCCTTTGCCACAACTCCGCCGAAAGATGGTGCACTCGCTCTTCGGAAAGAAAAAGAGTCCGTACTGCCTGAGTGGTTGGAGAGCGATGTTGCCGAGATATTCGATGGCAATATCAGAGACCGGAAGATATTCATGGCCGGTATGAGCGTTCCCATGATGGGCCTAAGGATGTTCACCGAGACCATCAAACCATTGACCGACCTGCTCTCTACCTGGCAAAAAGGGCAGGCTGAAGCGGCCCGGGCAATGCAAGGGAGCGGTACGGAGACAGCTCAACTGGCTGCTCAGCAGGTTATATCTCAGGTAATGCCGCAGATACTTGGCGCGGTAAGGGAGCAGGGAGCTAGCCGTTCCGCTAATCCAATGGGCGATATGATGGTTCGTCTTATCGAACCCCAATTCCAGAATCTGATGGGGACATTCATGGGTGGGTTTGGTATGCCCGGCATGGGTATGATGCCACCACCTGGACAAGCACCGCCTGGTCAAACTCATCGGCCACCGGCATCATCAGGAAACCAGCCTGGTCCGCAACCATCTGGGCCAGCAAGTGAAGCATCAAAAGAAGATATAGAGGAGGCATTCAATGACTGAGAACTGGGAACAACAGACAAAACAAATGATAGAGCAAGGAAAGGAAGCTGCGGCCGGTCTTGTCAGTGGCGGCGAGATAATCATTGACGCCGACCCGGAGAAAGGGTTTTTCCGGGTGAAACTGCGTAACATTCAGCCACCCCAAGTCACTCCTCAAGTAACCGTGGGGTTCTGCTGGATGCTAGAAAACGCCGCCGCCATGCTTAATCTCCAGGTAAAACAACATATAGAGAAACAAGGAGGAGATAAAAGTGAATAGCTTAGAGGATAGCTTCAAAGCAGCCATGAATTTACTGCCGGTCGTAGTCTTCATAGGCTTGAGTGAGATGGTTAAGCCAATAATAGCGCGTGAGGTAGAAGAGAGGCTGGGGAGAAGACTGACCCATGATGAGTGGCACTATTATCTACGAGAATACTATAGGAAAAGAGAAGCCGAACGCCACCAACAAATACTAGAGGAACGGTATCAACAGTTGGTTGACAAGCAGATAATTCACGACTTCGTATGGAATAATAATTAGGGGAGTCTCTAATAAGTTAATGGCGGATGGTAAACTAGTTCAGTTTCGATGTCATCCGCCATTTTCAAGCTGGTGAGTATTCTAAGCCAGTATTCTCAAGTCAACCATTCTTGCCAGATGCCAAGGGGCAGTGTAGAATGAAGCATAAGGAGTAATTGCTGGAAATATCAGGATTAGATCTATGCCGAATCACCCATTAGCAGAGGTTTTTGGATTTCCCTGCGATAATCTGACTGAAAAAGCAACGAGATATCGTAGACTTAAACTGTGCCCTTTCCAGAATAAGGTTCCAAACTGCACGAAGGACAAAGCAGACAATCCGCTCGGGGTTTGCAGTGTCTTTCATGGAGAAAACATAGCAATTACGTGTCCCATACGTTTTCGTCAGGACTGGTTAATAGCCGAAGATGCCGCAGCATTTTTCTTCCCGGAGGGAACTTCATGGACTTCATTAACGGAAGTTCGTCTGAATGATAAAAACGGGAATACGGCCGGAAATATAGATGTCGTGTTGGTTTCTTATGATCCCGCAGGAAAAGTAACTGACTTTGGAGCACTTGAAATTCAGGCTGTCTATATCTCAGGGAATGTTCGTAGACCCTTCGAACATTATATGCAGAAACCTGAAGAACGTGCGGACATGGATTGGCGAAAAGAAACAAGTTATCCTCGCCCTGACTATCTTTCTTCAAGCCGGAAACGCCTTGTGCCACAATTGTTATATAAGGGTGGAATCTTGAACGTATGGAAAAAGAAGATAGCAGTTGCACTTGATGAAGGTTTCTATGCCACACTTCCAAATCTGAAGAAGGTAAATCCCGAGCAGGCAGATATTGTATGGTTGGTCTATAAGCTCGCATTCAACGAGAGTGAGAAACTATATTCATTAAAGAGAGCAGAAACGGTTTATACACTCTTTAACGAATCATTGGATCAGATAATACGACCTGAGGCGGGCCCTCCTGATGACTTTATTGAAAAGCTTCAGGAGAAG
>CAZNSC010000245.1:0-2748 GCA_964575695.1 uncultured Dehalococcoidales bacterium | reverse complement strand
GCCTCCTCCCAGCCCACCGCCATGATGTGGACGCCATGAACCCCGGGCATCGCCTTGAGCTGCTCGATAGTCTCAACGGCTATCTTTAGCCCTTCCTCCTTGGGACGCTCCGCCTCTCTCAGCCTGTTGACTGTCTCATCGGGGACGCTAACCCCGGGAACATTGTCCCGCATGTAGCGGGCCATACCGGCTGACCTGATTGGTATTACGCCGGCCAGGATGTGTACCTGCTTGTCCAGGCCTCGCTCACGGATCATCTCCATCCATCTGGCGAACTTGGCGACATCATAGATGGCTTGAGTTTGAATAAAGTCGGCTCCAGCCTTAATCTTCTTTGCCAGCCGGGCTGCCCGGAACTCAAAGGGGTCGGCGTAGGGATTGGCGGCGGCACCGATAAACATGGGGACTTCGCCGGATATATCTTCGCCGCAAAGGAATTTCTTCTCATCCCGCATCTTCTTCAGGGTCTGAATCAACTGGATCGAGTCAATGTCAAAGACACCCTTGGCCGACGGGTGGTTGCCAAACCGCTGGTGGTCACCGGAGAGGCAGAGAAAATTGCCAATGCCCAGAGCTATGGCGCCCAGCACATCGCTCTGGATAGCAATCCGGTTTCGGTCACGGACTACCATCTGCATCACCGGCTCAATTCCCTGTTGCTTCAGAATGGCGCAACCAGCAAGGCTGGACATGCGGACGACGGCAGTTTGATTATCGGTTACGTTAACTGCATCGCAGCAATGTTGGAGCACCCGACCATGTTCCTGTACTACCGCAGCGTTTGTCCCCTTAGGTGGGCCGGCCTCAGCAGTGACGGCAAATCTACCACTTTCTAAAATCTTCTCCAGGTTCGTCCCGGCTTTCATTACTGTCGCCTCCGTTCGGTTTCAGGTCTCATCGGTGAAGCTTTAGACGGCACAGATAGTCTCCAAGGCAAGCCTTCGGGGTCCGCCAGTGTTGCTGACGTTCCAGTCATGAATGGGCACTATCTCCTCCAGTATGTCCAGTCGGCCCACGGTCTGGAGACGGTCAACTATCATTTGCCAGACACAGGGGATATCAGGCGAGACTTCGCACTTGCCCTCGACGGACCCGCCGCAGGGCCCGTTCAGCAGGCTCTTGGAACACCTGACCAGGGGGCACAGACCGGCCGACTTTCCCAGAACGCAATCCCCACACTGCATACAGACCTCGAAGAAGTGCCCCGGCGATTCTTCAATGCCGATAAACAGGGTATTCAGTGCCGGATAGACCAGCTTGTCGGCATAAAGAGTGAGGGTTTGCACCCCGAAGGCGCAGGTGAGCGCCAGAATGCCATCAGCGGCGGTGACATCCCTGGCATTCTCCTCCAGGGCATACTTGGTGAGTTCGTCGCAGGTAGTAGGGACTACCATCCAGTTGGTGACCTGCTTGCCGGCAGCTTCGAGCCTGTCTTTCATCTCCACAACCTGAGATTTCCCACCAGTCAGGCACATGGTAGCACAGGTGCCACAGCCCACAAGATATACCCTTGTCACCGGCTTGAGCATTTCCAGAATTTCTTCCCACGGTTTTTGTTCAGTAATTGTTCTCATACCATTACTCCTGAGTTTTTACGGATCCGGCCCTCATAGGCGTCCCTGAAGTGTTGCAGGCTATCAACCACCGGATTAGGAGCTGCCTGCCCGAGACCGCACATCGAGGTGAGCATCATGGCGCTGGCCAACTCCTCCAACAGCCCGATGTCCCCCTCCTGCCCCTCTCCTTGGGTGAATCTCTTAAGGATGCCGAGCATGGCTTCAGTGCCCTGCCGGCAGGGAGTGCACTTGCCGCAGCTCTCCTCGGCGAGGAACTCCATTGTCCGATAGACAACGTCGATTATATCCCGGCTTTCATCGAATACGGTGATGGCGCCAGCACCGAGGATGGTCTCAAAAGAGAGTGGGGTGTCTATCATGCTGTAGGGTATAATCCTCCCCGTGGCACCGCCTACCTGAATCATCCTGACCTTTTTGGCTGAGGCCAAGTCCTCAACCAGTTCCCTGAGCCGGCTTCCCAGAACCAGTTCATATACCCCGGCCCGGCTTACATCCCCGCTCACGGAGAACACCTTGGTGCCCTTGCTTCTTTCGGTTCCCAGTTGGTTGAACCACTGGGAACCGTTAAGTATTATCTGGGGTATGTTCATCAGCGTCTCGACATTATTGATAACGGTCGGTTTTTCCCATAAGCCCTTGGTGGGTGGAAACGGGGGTCGGTAGCGAACCTCGCCGCGCTTACCCTCAATGGAGTCCATTAATGCTGACTCCTCGCCGCAGACGTAGGCACCCGCCCCTTCACGAATCTCAATATCAAACTGGTTGAGGAAGCCACCCTCTTTGGCTTGCTTTATGGCATTGGTCAGCAGGTCGATGAGGTAGTGGTATTCGGCGCGTAGATAAATGTAACCCTTCCTGGCGCCAAGGGCATAGCCGGCAATGGCCAGCGCTTCAACAAGGGTGAACGGGTCTCCCTGGAGAATATATCTGTCCTTAAATGTGCCGACCTCACCTTCATCGGCGTTGGCGATGACATATTTCTCATCACCCGGGGCCTTTTTGGTCAACTCCCATTTCACTCCGCAGGGGAACCCGGCCCCGCCCCGTCCTCTCAGCCCCGATGACTTTATTTCCTCGATTACCTGTTCCTGAGTCAGCTCCCCGGTGGCTTTTTACAGAGCTTTTAAACCATCCCTTTACCGGTAGGTGGTTATATGCCGGGGGTCAATAA
>CAZNSC010000244.1:0-2762 GCA_964575695.1 uncultured Dehalococcoidales bacterium | reverse complement strand
GGTGGTAGCGTATTCCCGGGCAAGTTGCTCGATATTTTCCGCAGGTATGCCGGTAACAGCTCCTGCCCAGGCAGGGGTCTTGGCTATACCATCTTCCACACCCATAACATAGTCTCTGTATTTATCAAAGCCCATTGTGTATTTGTCCAAAAAATCATGATCCTGGAGGTTCTCCTTGATGATAACGTGGGCCATAGCTATCAGTGCGGCGGCATCGGTGCCGGGCCTGATGGGTACCCAACGGTGAGCAAAGGTTGCTGCCGAGTTAGTAAACCTGGGATCAACGCATATTATCTTGGTGCCGGCCTCCCTGGCTTGAATCAGGTAAAAGCTGGTGTTTGTATCCTGTATGGTATCGGCAGGATTCCAACCCCACATAATGATAAGACGAGAGTTGAAAAGGTCATCCCGAGTGTTACCGGTACGAATCGTCCCGTATGTAGCCATGGAAGCGTAAAGAGCCCCCTCAAAGGAAGCCGCTCCCCAGGTCTGGGTGTAGCCACCGAACATCGCCAGCAGCCTGGCAACACGACTTGCGCCATGAAGCATGCCCTGGGTACCACCACCCCCCATGAGTAGAATGCTGGCCAGCCCGTAGGCATCTCTAATGCGTTTGAGTTCATCTGCCACTGTATCCAAGGCATCATCCCAGGAGACCTCCTCAAATTTCCCTTCACCCCTAGCCCCAATTCTCCTTAAAGGTTGCAAGAGCCGGTCGGGTGCGTATACCCTCTGTCGGTAAGCACGACCTCTGAGGCAGGCTCTAAGCTGGGGTTCTTCTCCATCATCGGACTCAATTCTGGTGATAACGCCGTCTTTAACATGGACTCCAAGTACACAACGTCCACCACAGTCATGGCAACATCCGGTCAGGACTGTTCTTTCTTCTCCGTTCTCCAAGCCCACACTTCCTCTCACAGGGCCGTTTGCCTGAATATCAATATATAGCATATACAAAGTTGAGGGCGGTGACAAATCTGCTCCCCGACTCCTCAAGAATTTGGCCCGCCTAAATTGCTGCCTGCGGAGTCCACCCTTTCTTGACATGCCGCCTAAGAGTGCTATAAAGTGCTTATGGCATCTCAATCTGCATCAGGTCAGGGAAACGAGAATCGGAGGTAAGTAGTGGACGAGTTTCAAGGTGGCTTCACCGGAAAGATTATCGAAGTTGACCTATCAACCGGGAACACACAAAAGCGTGATATTGACCGGTCTCTGGCAAGAAAGTTCCTGGGTAGCATGGGGCTAAACAGCAAGATTCTTTATGATGAGACTGATTCCAGCACAGACCCTTTGGGCTCTGAAAATATCATCATATTCGGGGTCGGGCCGCTAACGGGTACAAATGCCCCTTTCAGCGGCCGCATGGAAGTAACCACCAAGTCGCCATTAACCAATCACTTCTGCTCGGCGAGTACCGGTGGTGACTTTGGGGCTTGCCTTAAGAAAGCGGGCTATGATGCCATCATAATCAGAGGAGAATCCAAAAGACCGACATATCTGTGGATCGATGATGATAAGATAGAGCTAAGAGATGCTAGCCATCTTTGGGGTGCCGACACCTGGCAGACGTCCGATCTCATCAAAGCCGAGCTGGGCCAGCCCGGTTCGGGAGTGAAGGTAATAGCTATCGGCCCGGCCGGTGAACATATGGTGAGATACTCATGTCTGGTTAATGAGTATTACCACGTCGCTGGACGTGGTGGAGTGGGGGCGGTGATGGGCTCAAAGAAACTCAAGGCCGTAGCAGTGCGGGGCACTCGTGAAGTGCCCCTCGCCAGGGCCGGGGAATTTGCGCAGGCAAATAGAGAGCTGGCCAGTCTACTGAGGTCTAACCCTGACTTTAGTTATTTGCAGAAGACGACAAGTCACTATGCGCACGATAATTCCATCGCACGCGGCTGTTTCCCCGCCTACAATTACCAGACCGGCGAGATCCCGGGATGGACAGAAACCAGGGGTATGCGGGTTGCCCTCTCTTATGTTACCAAGTTAGCCGGTGTTTGCTACAAATGTCCTTTCAGATGCTTCAAGCTGGGTGAGGTTAATGAAGGGAAATATGCTGGCTTGAAGATAAGTAGTATCGGCTTTGTCTCATCTATCCATGAATTTGGTGCTAAGCTGGGTATTGATAATTTACCGGCAATATGGAAGTGTAAGGAAGTCTGTCATCAGCTCGGTATTGACTACGGTTCGGCTACAGGGACTATCGGCTTTGCCATGGAGCTATACCAGAGAGGCATACTGACTGAGAAAGATGCAGACGGTCTGGCGTTGAGGTGGGGTGATGAAGATGTGGTCCTGGAACTATTGCACAAGATAGCCTATCGAGACGGCATAGGTGATGTCCTGGCGGATGGCAGCCTGAGGGCGGCGCAAGAAATAGGAAAGGGCTCTGAGAAGTATGCCATGACCATAAAGGGCATGGAAATGATGTGGGATGACCCCCGGTCAGCAGCCAAAGGCTGGGCTCTGGGATACCTGCTGAATCCCCGGGGCGGCGACAATACCAAGACAACACACAGCGTTCGCCTTGAGGTTCCTGTCAAGGACTGGGGGATAGATAAGTTCGATATACCTCAAGATGTCAAGGATAGGATATACGGTGTACCGCCCAGACCAGCATCCACAAGCTATAACGGCAAGGCCACCTATGTGAAATGGATGGGTGATACCTGTTCTGCCGTGAGTGCCGCCGGAGGCTGTATTCTGTGCGTCAGCCGGCTGGGAATGGGGACAACACACTTTTCCAGGTTGGTAAC
>CAZNSC010000243.1:0-2772 GCA_964575695.1 uncultured Dehalococcoidales bacterium | reverse complement strand
AAGGCAGAGATTGTTTACCAACCCCTCACCCTTTATCCCTCTCCCCTTGTGAAGGGGAGAGGGAAGGGAATTCTTTAAAGGGGCTTTCCCCCTTTTAATCCCTTTGTTGAACAACCCCGGAGGGGTTGATTTGATTTTTTTGTCTATCTCTGCTTAAATTAGGTACAGAGAGGAGACAGGTGAACGGTTTAACGCTACAAGCCAGTAAAAGAAATGTCCTGGGCAAGAATACCAGGTTCTTGCGCCGCCAGGGTATCACCCCGACCCACCTTTTCGGGCACAGCCTGGCGTCACTTTCCCTGCAATGTGATACCGCCAAGCTACAGCGGATTGTCGCTCAGGCGGGAACAACCAGACTTATTGCTCTCGACATTGACGGGGATAAACAACCGAGGAGCATCTTCATCCGTGAAATCCAGAGGGATGTGACCACGGGAGCCCTCCTCCATGTTGACTTCTACCAGGTGCGAAAGAGTGAAAGGATAAAGGCAGAGGTGCCTATCATCCTGGTCGGCGAAGCCCCGGCATTGAAACAAAAGGGGCTCAGTCTGACTCATGGTATCACCAGTCTGAGTGTTGAGTGTCTGCCGGACAGACTACCACCTCAAATAGAGGTTGACCTGAGCCCGCTGGAAGAGGTGGAGCAGGCAATTCACGTCAGCGACCTTACCCTCCCCCCAGAGGTCACGGTTACCACTCCCTCCGAGCAGTTAGTGGTGAAGGTCAGTGAGGCGCGCGTGGAGAGGATAGAAGAGGTGTTCGAAGAAGAGGCAGCGGCCGAGGTCGAGGCGGAAGCACCGGCCGAAGAAGCTCCGGAATCGCGACCTGCGGACTGAGCCGGGGGCTGGATTGAAGTCATCCCGTCATCCTGCTATAATTTAGCAGTGATTATTGACTTCCACACCCATGTCTTCCCGCCCCAGATAAAGAAAGACCGCAGCAAATATACTGATAGTGACCCGTGTTTCGCTATCCTCTACTCCGATTCTAAAGCCAAACTTGCCACCGCTGACGAACTCATCGACAGCATGGACAAAGACGGGGTTGACATTTCGGTTATTGTCAATACCGGCTGGACGACACACGAGCTGTGTGTCGAAACCAACGACTATATCCTGGAATCAATAGCCCGCCACCCCAAGCGGCTGGTAGGTTTCTGTGCCGTCCAGCCCAATTCCTGTGAAGCTGCCATCACCGAGATAGAGCGCTGCGCCCGGTCCGGAATGCGGGGGGTGGGTGAGATGAGACCGGATGTGCAATTATTTGACTTCGGTGATGAGGCACTGATGGCACCCCTGGTCGAGGTGATGACCAGGTATAAGCTGATCCTGCTCACTCACGCCTCTGAGCCAGTGGGGCACAACTACCCGGGCAAGGGTGGTATCACCCCGGAGACAATCTACCCCCTTATTGCCCGCTTTCCCGATTTATCTGTCGTCCTTGCCCACTGGGGTGGTGGCTTGCCCTTCTATGCGCTGATGCCTGAGGTGAGACAGGTGATGGGTAACGTCTTTTTTGATACCGCGGCTTCACCATTCTTATACACTCCCCAGGTATACAACCAGGTTGTCCAGCTAGTTGGTGATGACAAAGTCCTTTTTGGCAGTGACTATCCCCTGCTGGCGCAGAGCCGGTTGCTAAACGAGATTATGTCCCTGGATTTGTCTGAGGAAACAAAGAACCTCATTCTATCGGGTAACGCCCAGAGGCTGCTGGGTATTAAAGGTGAAGCCGCCTAGCAAAGGGTGAGGGGTTGTTATGGAGCAAGTCCGTTCTTTTATTGCCATTGAGCTACCAGAGGAGCTAAAACAGGGGCTTAGCCGGCTGCAAGCCCGGCTGAAACCGGCTAGTCAGCCCTGGGTGAAATGGGTTGACCCGTACAGCATTCATCTGACACTGAAGTTCCTGGGCAATGTGGGCACAGATAGGCTCGGTGAAATAACCAGGGCAACCGAAGAAGCCACCGGGGGGATATCGCCGTTCTACCTGGAGGTTAAGAACCTGGGGGTTTTCCCCAATTCAAGGCGTGTTCAGGTGGTCTGGGTGGGGGTTGACGGAGAAATAGATAGGTTGGCCCGGCTCCAGCAACGGATTGAGGCGAGTCTGGCTCGCCTGGGCTTTGCTCGCGAGTCACGCTCATTCACACCCCACTTAACCCTGGCTCGTGTTCGTGACCGGGCATCATCCGAGGAGCGACAGGAACTGGGACAGCTTATCGCCAACACCAGCTTCGAGGCGAAATATACCTTCGAAGTAAATGTAATCAGTCTGATGAAGAGCCAGCTAACCAGGGAAGGCGCTATTTACCACCAAATTGACTCGGTTCGTCTAAAAAAACACTTGTCAACGGCCGCGGCTTAGTGTATACTACGGAAGATTTAATTTTGGTTGGGAGGTGGTTCCGTGGAACAGTCCGAGTTCCCAAAATGTCAGAAGTGTAAGTCTGGAGACCTGGTGCCCCTGTCCGATTTTGGCAGTCAAGGGGCGCCTATTCATTACAAGGCTTGGGTGTGCACCAATCCTGACTGCGGTTTCAATCTGAAAATCAGGAATGGTGATGTCTACGTTAACGAACCCATAATCAGCGGGACAAGCGCCCGCTCTCGCTAACACTTCACCCTGAAGCATTAAACTACAGGTGGTAAGCGTGCTTCCTCAATTAACCAGGCTCAAGGGGATAGCACTGGATTTTCTTTTTCCGCAGTGGTGTGTTGGCTGTGGCCGTGAGGGGGATCTCCTGTGTTCCTCATGTCGGGAGGTGCTACCCAGGAT
>CAZNSC010000242.1:0-2779 GCA_964575695.1 uncultured Dehalococcoidales bacterium | reverse complement strand
AAATCACCCAGCGCTGAAAAATTCTGCCGCTATGGAACGTTACGCTTTTTCCGCAAGGACAAGCCATACCTAGAGTAATTACGCTATCAGCGGAAGACCGCCAAAAGTGATTATGACCAATCGAATAAACAGGGGGTAGAGTGCTTATGCCAGCATTAACGCCGTCCCCAGAGGTAGTTGATATCATAAAAGAGGAAGGGGGCGACATCGTCAACCTTTGTTACCAGTGTGGGACGTGCACCGCCACCTGCCCCTGGAATCTGGTGAGAGACTTCTTTCTGCGCAAGTTCATTCACCAGGGACAGCTGGGTCTGGTTGACTTTGAAGACGAGGATGTCTGGCGGTGCGTCGGTTGCCGGCTGTGCGTTGAGCGCTGCCCCCGTGGTGTGGAAGTCCCCTTCATCATGAGAGCCCTGCGCCGGGTCGTCCTGGAGGTTGGTGCCGGCGTCGTCCCTCACGCCCTCCGGCTCACCGTCAAGAATATCTCGGCGGTGGGTAACCCGATGGGAGAGGCACCCGAGAAACGGGCGGACTGGGCCAAGGAGCTCGGGCTCAAGACCTTCACCAGGGGAACCGAGATACTCTACTTCCCCTGCTGCTATCAGGCGTACGACCCGTCTCAGCAAAAGGTTGCCCGGGCCGCGGTCAACATCCTCCAGAAAGCCAAGGTGGACTTTGGCATCCTGGACGGGGGCCTGGTCTGCTGCGGGGAGAGCATACGCAAGGCCGGTGCCGAGAGCCTCTTCCAGAACCTGGCCCAGACCAACATCAATGCCTTCAAAGAGGCCGGGGTCAAGAAGATCGTGGTCACCTCTCCCCACTGCTATCACACCTTCAGGGACGAATACCCGGAGCTTGGCGCTAATTTTGAGGTGGTCCACATTGTTCCATATCTAAACGAGCTCATTAGGGACGGGAGGCTGAGCTTCGCCAAGCAACTGGACAAGAAGGTCACCTATCACGATTCCTGCTGTCTGGGCCGTTACGCCGGCATATATGACGAGCCGCGGCAGGTCCTGGAGAGCCTGGGGGCGGAGCTGGTGGAGATGGAGGACACTCGCCAGTACGCCCTGTGCTGCGGCGGTTGCGCCGGCAGGCTGTGGCTGGAGACTCCGAAGGGAGAGAGACTGTCTGACCTCCGCCTGGAGCAGGCCATCAAGACCGGCGCCAGCCTGCTGGCCATAGGCTGTCCCTACTGCCGGGCCAACTTTCAGGACAGCCTGTTAACTCAGGACAAGGGTGATGCCATTGAAATCAAGGACATTATCGAACTGGTCGAGGAGGCAATCTAGCCATGGCGGATAAAGAAGTCAGAATCGGAGTTTATATCTGCCACTGCGGCAGCAATATCGCCGGGACGGTTGATGTCAAAGAACTGGCGCAGTTCGCTCAAGGACTGCCTTCGGTGGTGGCCGCCAAGGACTATGTCTATATGTGTTCCGAGCCAGGGCAGAATATGATCCGAGATGATATCAAGAACCTTAAACTCAACCGCGTGGTTGTTGCCTCCTGTTCACCGACACTCCACGAGACCACCTTCCGCCGTGCCTGCCAGGAGGCCGGGCTTAACCCCTACCTCTACGAGCAGGCCAACATCCGGGAGCAGTGCTCCTGGGTGACCGAAGACGCCGATAAGGCCACCGATAAGGCCAAGGCGCTGGTCAGCGCCGCGGTAAGGCGGGTCTATTACCAGCAGCCCCTGGAGACCAGGGAGGTACCGGTCAACCCCAATACCCTGGTGGTCGGTGGTGGCATCGCCGGCATCCAGGCGGCCCTGGAGATTGCCGATGCCGCCCGCCAGGTCTACCTGGTCGAGAGAACGCCAAGCGTCGGCGGGCACATGGCCCAGCTGGATAAGACCTTCCCCACCCTGGACTGCTCTTCGTGCATCCTCACCCCCAAGATGTCACGGGTCGGCTCTCATCCCTACATCAGGCTGATGACCTACAGCGAGGTAGAGAGTATCAGCGGCTATATTGGCAACTTCACGGTCAAGATCAGGAAGAAGGCGCGCTACGTTAACGAGGATAAGTGCACCGGCTGCGGCGTCTGCCAGACGAAGTGCCCCTTCAAAGTGGACAGTGAGTTTAATGCCGGTATCGGCCAGAGAAAGGCCATCTACACCCCCTTCCCCCAGGCCGTGCCCAATATCCCCGTCATTGATACCGCGCACTGCGCCTATTTCCTGAAAGGCAAGTGCCGCGCCTGTGAGAAATTCTGTGAGGCCGGGGCCATCGATTTCGAGCAGAAGGATGAAATCGTCGAGGTGCAGGTGGGCTCGGTAATCATCACCACCGGTTTCAATACCTTTGACCCCACACCTATCTATCACTACGGCTACGGAAAGCTGGATAACGTCATCACCAGCCTTGAGTTCGAACGGCTGGTCAGCGCCTCGGGGCCGACTCAGGGTAATATCGTGCTCAAGGACGGCTCCACCCCCAAAAGCATCGCCATTCTACACTGCGTGGGCAGCCGTGATGAGAACTACCATCAGTACTGCTCGCGGGTCTGCTGCATGCACGCCCTCAAGTATTCCCACCTGATAAAGGAGAAAACCGGGGCCGATGTCTACCAGATGTACATTGACATGCGCTGCTTCGGTAAGGGCTACGAGGAATTCTACCGGCGGCTGGCCGACGAGGGGGTGCGCTTCATACGCGGCAAGGTGGCCCAAGTTACCGGCCGCGCCCTGACCGAGGAGGAGAAGGGCAAGCTGGTCGTCGTTACCGAGGATACATTGATGGGCGATATTGTAAGGCTGCCGGTGGACATGGCC
>CAZNSC010000241.1:0-2801 GCA_964575695.1 uncultured Dehalococcoidales bacterium | reverse complement strand
CGTAAATACTCCAGCGCCTTCTTGGTATCACTGGCCACCCGGCTCTTATCGCAATTCTCAAGTCGATACTTAAACAACCAGTAGGTAAACTCCTTTAACATAGTCAGACTCATCGACCGAGCCTTAGGGTAGCCCTTCTCCCGCCGAAAGCGGTGATGCAATACGGCTCTCGGAGCACCATAAATGCGCCGATAAACCTCGTCAGTGACATCCCGGTCGTTAGCACATCCCAGAATCCGCCACTCCTTGCGCACCTCCTCCTCCACCGCCAGGATAAGTCCCTCCTCAACATTAACGCCATAGAAGTAGTTGAGGCACTGGCGGTATTTGACGTTACCGATAAGCCTCTTGAATTCGTTCCGGCCCAGGTCAAGCGGCGGTTTACCATGAAAGAGAAGGGCAACCTTGTCGTCATCAGGTAATAAGCCGTCCACGACGCCACACAAGCGCTCCGCCAGCAGCAGCCAGTCAAAGGCTTCACCACCAATAAGGTAGCGGTAGGTGCGGTCGTTAGCCGTCTCCTCAGCGCTAGTCCACAGCCCGATTGCCTCCAGCAGAGCAAGATACCAGTGCCTGCCATCCTTAATCGCCAGCTCAAGGTGCCGAACCGCCTCGGCATCACCGGCACTGTTCAACCCAGAAATTAGCTGGAGGTTATGCTTTTCCACCCTAGTCCCTCGGCCCGCTCAGATAAGATAGGACTTCGCTTAATGGTCTTGTATTCAGGATGTCCGTGGCTTCACACCAGCCCCGCCGGGCAACCCCGACCCCAAACCGCACAAATTCAAGGTGGTCAGCGCTATGGGCATCGGTGCCGATAACCAGCTTTACCCCTAATTCCCTTGCCCGATAGGCATGAATATCCTTAAGGTCGAGCCGACTGGGCATGGCGTTGATCTCCAGCATCGTGCCCGTCTTAGCTGCCGCCTGAAAGATAGCCTCCATATCCGCCGCCACTGGCTCCCTGCCCGGCAACAGACGGCAGGTGGGATGTGCCAGCACATCAACGTTAGGGTTTTCTATCGCCCTGATCATCCGCCGTGTCATCTGCTCCTGGCTCTGGTTTAAGCCGGAATGCACCGCCGCAGTAACAATGTCCAGCTCCGCCAGAAGCTCATCAGCAATGTCAAGGCTGCCGTCGGCCCGGATATCTACCTCCATCCCGGTAAGAATACGGATGTCACCGAGTCTCTGGTTAAGCTCCTTAATCTCCGATATCTGCCGCCGTAATCGCTCGGCATCCAGCCCGTGAGCAATGCCCCGCCCGGCCGAGTGGTCAGTAATCGACAGATACTGGTAGCCGCGGTCCCGGGCAGCGACAGCCATCGCCTCAATACTATCACGCCCATCACTCCAGTCAGTATGAACATGAAGGTCACCCTTTATATCCGACACCTCAACCAGCCGGGGCAGAGTCCCGCGCTCCGCCATTTCTATCTCGTGCTGACCCTCCCGCAGCTCAGGGGAAATCAACCCGAGCCCCTGCCGCTGGTAAAAAGCCTCTTCGGTGGCAAACTTCTCCAGTGCGTTGGTGGCTAGATTGGTGATGCCATATTCAGACAGGCTTAGCCCTTGCCGACGTGCCCTCTCCCTGAGGTTAATATTGTGCTGCTTACTGCCGGTAAAATACTGGAGGGTGGAGCCGAAGGAGTCATGCTCCACGGTTCTGAGGTCAACCTGAAGCTCGCCGGAAACAACCACACTGGCTTTAGTCGTGCCACTGGCCAAGACCTCCTTGACCTGGGGCAGTGAAGTGAATGCCTGGACTACCCCCCGGGCGTTGTCGGCGGTGGCCATCAGGTCAATATCACCCACTGTCTCCCGAAAGCGGCGCAGGCTCCCTGCCGGGGCCAGATTCCTCACTCCTGGCAACCGACCAAGCTGGGCCAGAATCTCATCCACTACCGGCAGCGCTTCACCAATAGGGATACGCTGGTCCTTTCGTCTCATTGCCTGGATGTGGTGCAGGATATTTTCGGCGGTCTTGTCCCCCATCCGGTACAGGCGGGCCACCTTGCCGCCGACAATCGCCGCCTCAAGCTCATCTACAGAGCTTATTCCCAGCTCAGAAGACAGAAGCCTTGCTGTTTTGGGCCCGACGCCGGGAACATCGAGCAGGGTGATAATCCCCTCGGGGAACTCAGATTTGAGGTTCTCGTAATAGCCAAGCTTGCCGGTAGCCACCAGCTCGGTAATCTTCTTGGTAATCGCCTCCCCTACCCCAGGGACTCCCCGTAGCCTGCCCTCAGCCACCAGGCGCTCCACCTCCACAGGCAGGTGCTCAATAGAGCGAACCGCCTTCTGATAAGCCCGTATCTTGAAGACGTTCTCCCCCTTAAGCTCCAGGAGGTCGGCAATATCGGCAAATACCTTGGCAATCTCACTGTTTTTCACCGCTCCCGAGCCTCCCCCTCAACAACTCCCCTACCAGCTACCTCACCGCCCGCAGCATTTCTTGTATTTCTTGCCGCTGCCACAGGGGCAGGGGTCGTTGCGGCCCACCTTCTTGCCTCTAACCTTTGCCGGCTGGCGGCCAGTGCTCCCACCGCCGGTGACACCGGCAGCCACCGGTGTGCGTTGAGGTGCTTCCTGCTTGGCAATGCCAACATGGTATATGGTATGCACCAGGTCATGCTGGATATTGGCTAACAGGCTCTGAAACAGATTATGCCCTTCCCGCTTGTAAGCGACCAGCGGGTCTCGCTGACCAACAGCCTGCAAGCCTATCCCTTGCCGCATATACTCCATCATTGTCAGGTGCTCCACCCACAGGCTGTCTATGATGCGAAGCATTACCAGCC
>CAZNSC010000240.1:0-2818 GCA_964575695.1 uncultured Dehalococcoidales bacterium | reverse complement strand
GAAATTGTCCGTGCCCCCTGCCTCGGTGGTGAGTAATCCCGAAGTTGGATTAACGATAATCCCGGCAATTGTGATATTAAACTGATTTGAGTCGTGGGTTAAACCTCCGAAGCTGAACCTCAGCACCTTGCCGGGACCTACGGTATCGATAGACAGGTCATTAAAAGTGGCAATACCCGAGGCGTTGGTGACTCTGGGAGAAGTGCCCGAAAGCGTACCCGAACCAGCTAGAAGCGCTACTGCGATATTCTGGCCGGGAACAGGATTGGTGAACTGGTCTTCAGCCTTTACTGTCACCGCTGGAGATATGGCTATATTAACAAGAGTATCCGTGGGCGACTGTATAGCCGTTAGAAAATTTACAGCACCCACAACTTCGGTCAGGGTGCCGAAGTTGGTCGCTCCGTTTACACCGACGATAGTCCCGGCTGTCAGGTTAATATTGCCGTTGGCCAGTGGCGTACCTGTCGTCGGCCTCACCTGAATGGGAGTAGCCGCACCGATGGTCAAAGTATCCGCTTCGGTAGATGAATTAGCGGTAACGATAACCGTAATGGTATTGGCGGTAATAACAGCCGGGGTATTGGCAGCTAGTTCAGGAGTAGCGCCGGTTATAACAACATCCGGGGCAGAGGCTACATTAAACTCAAATCCAACCGGAACAGTCAGCACGAAAACGCCATCATCAATATCACCGGGGGCACCTTCAGCTATCACTATAGCCCCTAATGACGTCCAGGCTTCCCCCGGTGCTCCTGCGCAGCTATCCGCGGATATGGCGCCTCCACCGGCAGCCGGAGTAACATTGGCAACTGCCTTCACCGGTATTGCCGTTATCAGGCTAAAGCTCAAAACCAGCAACAAAGCCATTAAAACATTAAAAAATTTCCATTTAAACATCGTCTTGCCCCCCATTCCGGTTAGAACATCACCTGCGGCAATTTACATGCAAAATATAAACATTTATCCGGGAGAAGTCAATTTTTTATGGCAACTATTTGGTTCAACAGTCCAGTTTTTAACTATGTCGGGCTGTAAATGGCACGGTTTTTCGCCTGACCTCAGTCTTAAGCCTGAACGTTAAGTGCGTCACTTTAGGATATCAGGGGGTGAGAGAACAGGTTGGCAGGACAGGCAAACATGGATATGATGAGGATTTTGGTGGAGCCGGGGTTACAATAGGCAGAACTTTTTCCATCACATTTCACTTGACTTAATTCAAGGGTGAGTTACTGGCGAACACCTCATAGCTCACGTCTGTGGCGTTCAGCCGTAATAGAGTCGTCCTCCTTACAAGTGGCAATTGCACCGCCCTATATTCTCCACGAGGCCGGTGCTTTCCCAAAGCGCTCGTTCCTCTAGGCAAAGGGCAATATCCAGGTCCGGGCGAAGGCACCGCACGGATTGGATAATAAAGGAGTAGACCTCGTGGCGGAGGCTACGGGGATAGCGCGCTCTCCCGTCTTCTGCTTGGGGAAATGCACCGTCGATGTGCTCCGACACCACGTTCCGGGTTCCAATTTTTCTCTCCATGAGGGCACGAGCACTACGGTAGATACAGATTCCGCCGAGGGTCAGGCGCTGTATGGGCACAGTCTCAAGCAGTCGCGTCGTGAATGTACTATACACATTTTGCCAACCGTCAATCGGGATAATGGGCATCATGATGGCGCGCACCGGGTAACCACGTTCTGAAACACGACGCATGGCGTCGAGACGCTCATCGATACTGGGCGCGTTCTCCTCGAAAATAGTCGATACCTCCGGCGGATTCACACTCCACGAAAGGATAGAGTGCCCGCAATGCTCCAAGTCCAACAAGCGGTCAACATAAGCGCTCTTTGTCAGGAGGGTGAGGCGTGCCCAGGGGTGCATGGCGAAGAAGGGCACCAAGATTGTGGAATAGGCCGTTAAAGAGTCTAGGGCCAGGGAATCCTGGAGCTTGCCGAGATAGAACGCCATGGGCGTCATTTGTCTTCGCGCGATGATATCGATTTGTTGCAGCATTTCAGGTAAGTTAACGTATATCTTGACCGAAGGTGAGAACTTAACGCCTGGAGTTCCGGCTAGGTAGCAGTACCTGCAACCATACGGGCAGAATCCATAGGGAGAGAAGTGCCAGTAATTCGGGCATGCGTTTCCGGACTCTTGAGAGAAACGTACCGCCGATGCAAGCTCACCGAACGCAAGTGTATGTTTCCCGGCCTGATGAAGACTGAGAGGATCTTCCCCACTCAATTCCAGCCGGTTATGTGGTGTGTTAAGCCGTTCTTCTACGCGTACCTCCGGGTAGAGACTGCAAATGCGTTCGACAAAGCGTCTGCGCTCCAGTGTGGCCATGCTACCCTTGGCAAGATATATTTGTGACGGCTGAAAGTGGGCTGGCCGAATGGGTTCGTACTCTCGTGGCAGCGATAGTGAGAATACTCGCTGTTGAAGCAAATCTAACTGCTCGTCGTTATGCATCGGACGTACTCTTGTTCAATTAGAACTAATGGGCTACATTATGTTCTAGTCTAACTTATTAATTCGAAGATTGCAAGGCAGTCGTTGAAACGACACGACATGTGCATCCTCCAGTTGACCGTGTTGCCAAACGTCTTGTTTGTTATCTCCTCGGAAGGAGTAGCTAGCTGTGCGACAGCAGTCAAGCCTTAAGCGGTATCGGAAGTGATGCACAGCAGCCGTTGACAAACAACATTCCCAGAAAAATTAAAAAAAGCGACATCAGCTAGTTGAGTTTCGGGACGGATCTTGCTATGCTCCTTCTTAGGAAATAGAACACGTGTTCGTATTGGTTCTTGGCTGAGATTGCGGA
>CAZNSC010000239.1:0-2822 GCA_964575695.1 uncultured Dehalococcoidales bacterium | reverse complement strand
ACTTTCGATTGATTACTCACATCTCAAAGCTTCGACCGGATTCGCCCGGGCTGACTTGATGGCTTGAAAAATGACCGTCAAGAGTGCTAGCGCCAGGGCCAGCCCCCCGGATAGCAGAAACACGGTTATGTCGAGATCAAATCGATAAGCAAAATTCTCCAGCCACAGATTTGCGCCCCAGTAGCCGATGGGCCAGGCAATGACATTGGCGATTGCAACCAGAAATACGAATTCACGCGACATCAGACCTACCAGACTCACCACCGAAGCCCCTAACGTCTTGCGTATGCCGATCTCCTTGGTTCTGGCCTGAGCCATAAACGCAGCCAGCCCCAGCAGACCCAGAGAGGCGACAATCATGCCTGTCCCCGTTGCCCAGGTGAGAATTGAGCCGATCCGGCGTTCCAGTGCATAGTGATCGTCGACCGCATCCTGGAGAAACTCAAACTCGTAAGGATAATTCGGCGACAATTCGCGCCACCGCTTCTCCAGGTAAGCCACAATCGACTCCGAACGATCAGGCTTGATTTTCACACAGAGAGCTTCTAGTTCATCCACAGACGGCTCAATTACCAAAGGTGCCATCTCGGCGTGAAATGACTGGAAGTCAAAGTCTCGCACTACCCCAATAATCCGGCCTTCCCGTCCTTCGCAAGTAAAACTCGCTCCTATCGGATCCGCCAGTCCCATCTGTTTTACGGCCGTTTCGTTAAGAATGAAAGCCTCGTCCAAATCCGTGGTACGATCCACTGAAAAATCTCTACCGTCGAGCAATTTAATGCCCATTGTCGAAAGATAGTTGAAGTCGACATTGTACACTCCGGCCACTATACTCTCATCCGATGCCCTGCCTTCCCAGTCGACTTCGTCCGTAGCCAGACTCAAATTCATGGGCGGCGTGCCACCGGTAACAGCCTCGACACCCTCCATGGCCAGAAGCTCGTTCTTCAGCACGTTGTACTGGCTACCAAACTCCCCCCTGTTCCAGACGATAAGCATGTTCTCTTTATCGAAGCCCAGCTTCTGACCTGTCATAAAACCCAATTGCTCATGAACGCAAATGACGCCTAGGGAGGCGAGAATACAAAAGCCGAATTGGGCCACGACCAGAATGCGCCTGGCCAGCGTTCTGTTTCTTCTAGGTGCGCCTGAGCCTTTGAGCACTTGCGCTGGTCTAACTGCGGAGAGTACCACGGCCGGATAAGCGCCGGCAATCAGTCCAGTCGAGCCCACCAACACCAGCAGCCCCAGACACCACGAACTGGAAATCAGTGGCCAGACCGAAAGCTGCTTGCCGGTAAACATACTGACCCACGGTGCCACAAGTTCGCCCAGTCCCAGAGCCAGTAGCGCTGCTATCATGGCCAACAAAACAGACTCCGTCAGAAACTGTCCGGCCAACTCTGAGCGCCTGGCGCCTATGACCTTGCGAACCCCTATCTCCGGTGACCGGCTCCTGGATTGTGCCGTGGTCAAATTGGCAAAATTGATGCAACCCAGTACCAGTATCCCCAGGGCCACAATCGAGAAAAAGTACACGTACTTGATACCGGGGCCTGCACCGCTTAAGCGCAGCTTCGACGCATACAGATTGATGTCTCTCAGCGCAACCAGATGCAATTTACTCTTCACGTGTTCGACATGACGAGCATACACTTCGTTCATTTTGGTTACCGCCGTGCTGACGGAAACGTTGTCGCCCAGACGGAGATAGGTCAGGTAAGCAGAGACGTCCCAGTTATTAGTCCTGTCCTTCAGCCACTGTGATCGGGATTCAAAGGACAGGAGACAATCAAATTGAATGGTCGACTTTTCAGGGATGTCAGCCATCACCCCGGAAACGGTGTACTCTTGGCCATCAATGTGCAGTGACTTGCCTATCGGGTCCTCGGATTGGAAATACCTACTCACCATGGACTGCGAAATTACCGCCGAACTTGGATCCACCAGTACCGTGGTCGGGTCACCCGTCACCAGGGGAAAAGTAAACATATCAAGGAAGTCCGGGTCCGCCCGAGCCACGATGTCACTCTGAAAGCGCCGGTCCTGGTACCTGATCAACTTGCCTGCCCTTCCCGGGGCAAACCGAACCGCCTCGGCTACCTCGGCAAGTTCCGCCTTGAGGGCGGGAGCCAATGGCTCCTGACACAGGGGGCTCTCCGGAAGGCCATCATCCAATCCCCCTTTAGCGACAAGAAACAGTCGATCCACATCAGCGTGAAAGCTGTCATAACCGATCTCGCTCTGAACCCATAACAGCACCACGACGCAGTAGGTCAGGCCCAGCGTCAGGCCGAGCACGTTTACAGTAGAATAGAGCTTACGCCTCCGAATACTCCTGAAGGCAGCTTTCAGATAGTGGCTGTACATTGAGTGGTACTCCTCTTGTTGTCCCGGCCAGCGCGACGCTTCGTGTTTAGTAGACTCCTCATCATATATGAATTACGATTATTATTTCACTTGGTTTTGTGTGTTTCTGTTTGGTTTAATGCGTTGCCGCCTCAATGTGCCACGAATCTGGCACCACAATTTACACCCTATTCTGATCTGAGTGATTCTCTCAAATACCGATTGATAGCACTTTCCCAATCTGCCAGGCTTTGAGAAAAGATCCTTTCGGATTTAGACTCAATCAGTCTATCACCGTGGTCGTCCAAACTTGTCATAACATACTTAACAACAGCTTCAGTTGTGCTGCCACCTGCAGGATGACATTGAATTGAAATTGTAGTTATGTCGTGGCCTGAGAAAATAGCATAAGACACGTAATTCAGTTCTTTGGAAAACTCCGTCATGACCCAATAACTGACGATACCTTGATG
>CAZNSC010000238.1:0-2841 GCA_964575695.1 uncultured Dehalococcoidales bacterium | reverse complement strand
GCATCGGGGTTCACGTCGATCTGGTACTCCTTGACGTAGCCACCCACAGAGGCCACCTCGCTGATACCCTCGGCCGCCTGGAGGTAGTAGCGCACGTACCAGTCCTGTATCGTTCTCAGTTCCTCGGGACCGAAGCCCTTACCCTCGAGGGTGTACCAGAAGATCTGGCCCACAGAAGTAGCATCGGGGCCAAGGGCCGGCTGGACCCCCTCGGGAAGTGTTCCGGAAGGGAGTGAGTTGAGCTTCTCCAGAATCCGCGAGCGAGACCAGTAGAAGTCGATATCTTCCTTAAAGACAACGTATATGGTTGAGAACCCGAAGTAGGAATAACTTCGGATGGTTCGGACTCCAGGGAGGCCCAAAAGAGCTACGGTAAGGGGGTACGTGATCTGATCCTCAACGTCTTGAGGAGATCGTCCTTGCCACTCAGTGAAGACAATCTGCTGATTCTCCCCTATGTCCGGGATCGCATCGACGGGAACAGGCTCTCTGGGCAGCCAGGACATTTCCCAATCAAATGGCGCTGTCACCAGTCCGTAGAGAATTACTCCCACTATGAAGAGAATTACCAGAAGTTTCTGTTCCAGAAAAAATCGTATCATCTTGGAAAAGAAGGACTCCGGCCTCTTTTCCGCTCCCACATCTTTTTTTTCATTTTCAGTGGCCATGGCAAGCCTCCCTATTGATCCTTTGAGTGAGACTTGTGGCTCCTCTCTTCCTTGGGCGAAGGGGGTAGTGCAACCTGATCTTTGTGACTGGCACTAGAGCCGTTTTCTGAATGCTTCACCTCTATTGAGGGAGAACCTTGTCCTTTGTCGGGCATCGTTGCCTGATGACCCTCATTTTCAGGAGGAAGTTTCGCAACGAGTTTGCCACATGCGGGCTTCTCTTGTCCGAGGTACGGATTGGCAAAATCTGGGCTGCCTTCGATCCAGTATGCCCCTTCGTTGCCAAAGGCCGTTGGGCAGTGATAGACGTAAAGAGGAGTCTGCAAAACCCGCCACAATTCCGAAGCCGCTGTGGCAGCGGCGTCTGAAACGCCTCGAAAAGCCTTGCGCTGGGATGTGAGGTTCTTGCTTTGGCCAATCTTTTCCAGCGAGCCCATCATCCCCCGCGAGAGCCCATTCCAGAAATCCCGGGCCCTTGGTGTCAGAGGGGCCAAATCGAGTTCCCTCAACCGTGCTGCCATCTTCTCGGCATAGTTGCTCGCATCTTCGGCTCTTCCCTTCACGAGTGCGTCTTTCAGGACCCAATATGCCGAAAACACCGGACTCAGTACTTTGCCGAACTCGCGGGGCGCCTCGATGCTTTCCTGCCTGAGCGCCTCCTGGAGCCGCGAGGAGAGATCTCCTGAGGGTTTCACCTTTGCCGGATTCATCATGCTCGACTTGGCCAGTATCTGTGAGGCGCTGTCTATCTCAAAATTGCCTTTGGTCACCACACGCTCGCCCTCTTTGAGGCCTTCATAAACTACATATTTGTCTCTGGCCCGGGGGCCAAGGACCACTTCCCGTGGTTCGTACGTACGCATGCCTCGATTCGGGCCTTCCACGTAGACCAGTGACCGTTTTCCCGTGTACAGAACCGCTGTCGCAGGTATAACGAGGGGAAGGGTGGGATTCCTGTCCGGTGTATAGCCATAAGCTTCAGGGGGCCTGCGAGCCTGTTTACTGCGAGGACAAATACCCGGCTCAGAGCTCACTTCATCAGGGTGGACAGGGCAGATGTATTTTCCGGCCCACTCTGACTTGATGACTCTCCCCAGGTAATCTACCTCTGCTTCCACTTGCCCTCTTACGAACATCATCGGTTTGAGCAGAAGCTCGGGATTGTCAACTTCAACTCGCACCTTTACCGTTCGAGTGGTCATATGAAGCATAGGGTCGATGAAGATAATCTTCCCCTTGAA
Organism: uncultured Dehalococcoidales bacterium; assembly: GCA_964575695.1. Taxonomy (GTDB): domain Bacteria; phylum Chloroflexota; class Dehalococcoidia; order Dehalococcoidales; family W111; genus CAZNSC01. Next base: position 932 of record CAZNSC010000238.1, on the reverse strand, counting down.
TGTCTTGCCGGGAATGGCGGGCGTGGTAAACGTCACCTTCTGGCCGTACCTGATCCAGGGCAGGTCCGTCTCGTACGCGTCCAGTTTGACCCATACCTTGGAAAGGTCGGTGATCTCGTACATCACGGTCCCTTCCTTGACAAAGTGCCCGAGCAGCGCATTTTTCTTCATCACAATGCCGCTGATGGGGGCCCGAAGAGTGATATAGAGGTCGGGCTTCTTTTGCCTTCGGATCTTATCGATCTGGTTCTGTGTGAGACCCAACTGCTTGAGTTTTTCCTCAGCCCCTTTGATCACGGATTCACCATACTCGGGACTCCGTATCGTCTCGAAGAGTTCCACCTGGCTGGTGATCAGGGTCCGGCTCCAGATCTTGACCATCGGATCCCCCTTCTCGACCTTGACACCGGTGAAATCCACATAGACCGCGTCGAGCCGACCATCCACCCGGGACGTGAGGGCCGCTATCCTCGTCTCGTCCTCAAAGACCATCCCTACCATTCTCAGGTCGCCCCAGGCTCTTTCTCTTTTGACCTCCGCGGTCTCAACCTCAGCCAGAGTTTTGGCCGCCTCCGACATGGTATGCTCTATGGTATGCTCTAATGATCGTGAGTGGAGGGGAGCTCTCTCAGCTCCAACCTCTTTTGAGCGTTCATCAGGCCGATGCTTGCTCGGTGCGACGGAAGCCGTCCCTGCAGGTTTACGCACTGGGGGAACCCTTTGATGCTGGCTCCTTGCCAGGTAGTAGCCCACGGCAAAGGCTACAACGACGAACGCTAGTACGAGCAACGAGACAAGTGTCCTCGTAATGGTGCGTTTTCTGTGTTTCTTTTCAGCCATGTTGGGTCTCCTCCTCCACGATCTGGATCACGCTTTTCTGGAAGAAGCTACAAATCACGAGCGATTGCCGGCTGAGCTGAACGCCCAAACAG
>CAZNSC010000237.1:0-2845 GCA_964575695.1 uncultured Dehalococcoidales bacterium | reverse complement strand
CCCCCAGCATTGTAACCCAGTTTGTCGAAAAGCTCTATACCGAGGGCCCGATGTCGGTTTCCGACATGTGCAAGACCATCAAATATTCCTATAAGAGCGTCTACACGAAGGCTCTTGAGCTGAGAGGCATGAATCTGGCCGACAAGGACGATAACGGTGTGTGGTCGCTCCGGGAGGGTGTCACGCCGTCAACCCTTGAGACAGGTGAGCTGGAAGAGACAACCGGTGAGGAACCAGGGGAAGAAGGGGCTGAAACCGGCGAGGAAGGTACGCCGGCGGCGAAGAAAGGGGCTCCCATGGCGAGAAGCAAGGGTGCTCCCCTGGACGCGAAAGCCGTATTCATGGAGCAACTCCGGGCCGTGGGCGTCCAGCCGAAGGAAGTTATCCCAACCATAGCCGGCGTATTCTTCAGCGGCGATATCGACTCGCTCATATGGCTTAATCAGGTGCTTAGCAGAGATGCCGCCAGCTTTGTAGCCCCGAATCAGCGGCGCTTGGTAATCTCATTCTGGGCTAACACCCGCGGTCTGCCCTATGAGGAAGAGGAGTTCGACTTCAGCGGGATTAGCCAAGGTGCCGGCAAGAAAGCGGCAGCCAAAGAGGAGAAGGAAGAGCCAAAGAAAGAGAGGCGTCTGGACCCGGGCATAGGCTGGAAGATTGAGAAGGATAAGGATAGCGAATGGGTAGCGGTACCCGGCGGTCCGATGTCCTATCCCGAAGCAGTTGAGGCAGCCAAGGACCGGCAGGTGATATCTGCCTATGCGAAGCAGCGTCCTAGCGGTGATTCAGAGGGTGAAGATGAAGGTGAGGAAGGGGCACCGTCTCGTAAAGGCGGTAAGAGGCAGGAATCTCTCGTCGAGTACATGATGAAGAAGATGGTTGACAATATGCTCGACGGAGGCAAAGCTAAGGGTGCCGAAGAGAGTGAGACCGTCCGCAGGCTGACCGAGCGCATTGACACCATGGAGCAAGAGCGTAACGAAGAGCGTATGGAGAGGTTGGAAGGTATGGTTGCTCAAGCCTTGTCCAAAGACCCCTGGGAGGACTATGATAGGATAGAAGCGATGAAGCAGCGCCTCGGGGTCGGCGGCCCGGTGGTCACAGACCAGAGCCCGGCCGTTCAGCTCATCAAGGATACGACCGATAAGATGGACAAGAACGTGGGCCGCCTGGTAGGTCTGGTTGAGCGGACCATGCTTCACTCCGATGTGTTCAGCCCTGAATCAACCAGGTCTATAAAGGAGAGAGAGGAAAAAGCAGGCGAGCTTCTGGGTGAAGTCCAATCACGAGACCGCTCGAGGGCTCTGCGTAGAGATGCCTTCAATATCTAGGAGGTGAGCCCATGGTAATGGAAGACGGGCCAGACAAGGTTCTGGCTGATATTGTCCGCACGGGGATGGAGACCCTTAAATCCGTGGTCGAGGGAGTTACCTCGGTCATACGGTCGGGAGATTATACTCTCAGAGATTTGGATAGCGCCTTGACCGGAGGACCAGCGCCCGAGTCCAGTAATCCGGAGCAGGCGTTTATAGAGGTAGTCGCTCTGATGCAGGCGGCCATGGAAGAAGCAAGAACGAAAGGCTCGGCCAATAATCCGGCCGTAGTGCAGAGGTCTCGGGAAATTCTTGGCCGGGTAAGCAAGGCGGAGCCCTCATGGCGGCCAGCGCCGGCGATGATAAGGAATGTCAACGATATGATTCGCATGGCTCTTCGCGACCTCAGGGGCTCCGAGAACCTTCTCCGGCTAGCTCAAGGCACAGGAAGTCTGCAAGACCTAGAAAGCATTACCACCTGGGCAGACGACCTTTCTAACAGGGTCAGTAAGACACAACAAGTAATAGCACAGCCGAAGCCGTCTAAAACGCCCGTAGAGACGGTCTCAGAGCCACAGGAGCCAGTCCTGGTGCCGGTGCCAGTGGCAGCCAAAGAGACCAAGCCTAAGAAGAAGCGGAACACTACCCCAAAGAAGAAGGCTAACCCTGAAGATATTGCCTTCGCTCGGGCCGTTGCTGAAGAGATGGGTGACGTGAAGGTGAAGGACTGGGCGCAGCAATTCGCCGATGGCAAGATATCCGAGAAACAGTGGATTAGCCGTCTAACGAACCACGCCGCAGCGACCCGGGATAACCTCGACGATGTGTTCGCCCGGGCGACGCAGCGTATGTCGAGGGAAACCGGTGGCCAATAGAGAGAAGCTCATCGATACCCGCCGTAAGGACCTGCTGAAGAAAGGCTATCCTCCTGGGATAGTCCAACTGGCGATGGAGTGGGCTGTCGGATCTGCGGAAGGTATGGCTAACTATGTCATGCAGGAAGAGCTGGCCAGTAACGATGGCACTGAAGTACAAGCTATGACCACCAAATTTCTCCCACGCTACCTTAACGACTGCGAGAAGTGGATTCAAGCCTTTGGCCACCGCCCAAAACAGTGAAATTTCCACCAATTTTTAGCCTCGGGGTTTTGACTTTTAGCTTGACCCCCCCCCACCCCGGTCGGGGCCGGGGTCATTTACAAGTTTCTCCAGGCACGATAGACTGTAGACGGTAACCAAATCTTGTAAGGAGGTGCGCTGTGGCTGACTTAGCTGCGATGGCTGCAAAAGGTGAGGGCAAACTCCGCCGAAAGGCAGGAGCGATGGCCAGTTCCTACAATGCGGCTAAAGGACGAGCGGTCACCAACTTCTCCGCGGTAGGCTTCGGGCCCACCAGGACGGCCAACTACCGAGCTGGAGTCGAGGCTGCCACTTACCGTGCTCCGGACCCGGATAAATGGAGCCGGAACTGGCAAGCCAAGATGAGGGAGTAATCTCTCATAAGGTGATAGCTAGCGACAACGAGGGAGGGC
>CAZNSC010000236.1:0-2852 GCA_964575695.1 uncultured Dehalococcoidales bacterium | reverse complement strand
CGTCATTGCCGCGTTTGCTACCTTCCGGGCACTTCGCGATCTGACCCATTCTGCTGTTCCGGAGGCTGATCCCCGTAAGCTTGAAGGATGTGTTTACCTTTAGATGCGTGTACAGCCACGGCTGAACAGGCAACAGCCTGCGCGTAGGACATTCCTCGGGAGTGTTCCACTTTCGGTGCTACTATGGTGATAGGGTCAGGCTGATTGGTTCGCTACTCACCATACCCCGGAAGCAGTTCTCACCGTATTGGTTGTGGTAGGTCACCGATATCATGTACCTCCCGGGTTTGACTAGCTCGGGTCGGGTCAGGACCTCAGCCAGGTTGACGTCTACGTCAAGAGTGCCGCCAGCGGGCAGGGTAGCGTACTTCATCGCACCCTCATAGAAGTCGATCTTGCCGGCACCGGGGATAGCTACGTGCATGCCATCCTCGTCTACCATATCGAAGGCAAAGAAGACTGGAAGCGGCTCGAAATGTCGTAGAATCCTTATTTCTTCCCCGCTTACGTTCTCGAACCTAAGCCTGAGAGGGACGTTGCTCTTAGTGTACACAACCCCCGGTATCGCTGATACTGCAATCTTAAGGGGAGCCCCCGGTTCATCGGCTATCTCATGCATGAGTTCACCCTCCCTTCTCCTTACGGGTTGTAAGGCAACCACGGTTGATAGCAGGGATTATCGGTGCTGGGCGAGTCGGTCCCTTTTTCCACTTCCCATTTCTTTTCCTTGGCCAGGTTCTGTACACTCTTGATCGCCGTGTTCAAGGTAAGCTGTCCGGCTGCATAAGGCCGGTCGCTTGCCCCATCACCGAGGGTGAACCAGTATTCGCGGGCTTTGGCTTTGAAGCCGTTTACCTTGCTGTCGGCTTGCTTTTTCAGGTCAGCAACGGCAGGGCCTTTACTTGGCTTGGTGGCCTTGGATACCTGAAGATTCTCGATCGCCGTCCGGCATGTCGGCCAGTAGTGATCGCAGGACTCTTTCCACTCTCGGTAGTGATATAGCTCGTGATCTTTGCTGGCGTCTTCGGTGTGCCAGCTACCCCTGCTACCCCTCTTATAGTACCCCTTCATCACCTTCACGGCGTCCTTTGCTTGGGCCTCGCTGGTAGGGGGATTATCGATGGGATTTTGGGAGCCTCCGGTGTGTACCGTGATAGTCGCACCGCCAGTGATGGAGCTTATGCCAAGCTTCCACGCTTTGGCTGCCTCGTCATCAATCTCTTTGTAGCTTACCGTGAACGGTACCTCCACACAAGTCGAAGAACCATTGCTGTTGTCAGAACTGTAGGTGGCAGTCGGCCAGGTTACATCTTGGGCTTTGACTTGGCCGTTGTGAGCTGGCGAGGCGGCCTGGTGAGTGTAGGTAGGCGGCTTCCAGGTGATGTTGGTTTCGGTCTTCGTCTTATCCTTGTCCTTAGCATCAAAGGCAGCCTCAGACCTGCTCGACACCGACTGGCTGCCGTGTGCATAGTCCCGGTTGGCCATCTGTCGTGTCCGCCGGGCCCAGCCGAAAGCGGGCCGGGTAGCTTCGACCATGGGGCCACTTTGTTGCACAACGTGAGTCAGTTCGTGGGCGAGCAACCGCTTACCTGCGTCTGAGCCGGGATTATACATTCCCTCACCCACGTAGATATCTCTACCGTGCGTGAAGGCTTGAGCGTTCAACTCACGGTTCATCTGGGCGGCTTCTCTATCGGTGTGCAGTCGCACACCGCTGAAGCTGGCCCCGAAGCGCGGCTCCATGTAGCCACGGACGTCCTCCGGTAATGGGGTGCCGCCGCCCTTGCTGGCGGCGAGGCGGCTCTCCAGGTCGCCAGCGATCTCCGGGCTACCACCGGCCTGGGGCTGGACTACAGGAGTTATCGAGGCGGCCAGGGGCCTGGCCTGCAAGATTTGCTCGTTATCGTCAATGGTCTGCCTCTGGAGACCTTCAAGTACGGGCTGGGCTTGTGACGTGCTGCTGACTTCGTCCGGCTGCTCGGTATGTCCGGCGTTGGCGGGTACTGTCATGGTCATGACCTGCTGCGCTACCCGGTCGGCTTCCCGCTCGTAGGCGTCATCAGGCTGGCTGACGGTAAGCTTAGCCTGTACCGCTGTTGACTTCAGCAGACGCTGCACATAGGCATTGCCGTAGGTCTGCTGCAACTGCAATACCAGATTAGCTCGCTGGCTATCAGATTTAGCCTGTGCCAGCGATGCAGCATGCTCGCCAATGGGCGGACGAAAGGGGGTATCCGTGAATGACCCCTGCTCCCACGCATGAAAACTGTCAGGTAACGGCTGAGACTCCTGGTTGCCGAGACGATGCTCTGGGTTCAGCGCTTCCTGCTTTTTCTGGATTATTCTTTTATGCTCTTTCATCTCCACCCTCTCTTCATGAATCCTAGAGAATATATGATGAACCATCCTGATTGGTTCCGTATCCCATCTACCATGACATCATGCTCCTGATTCGGTGACATGCTAAGGGTGGTCTATTACCTGCTCAGTCAGCACCCGCCAGGATTTCCAGGACCCGGCCGCTAGGCGCATCAATGGTAACCCGGGCGCTGAAGTCAGGCCCCCGGGTACCCGGCGGCCACACACATACGAAGGTCACAATATACCGCTCGTTCTTTAGCTCTACTTCGATCGGTGCGTTTGGCTGCGGTTTTACCTTACCCTTGATTGCTTTCTTGGCGATTTTGATTGCTTCATCCTGTGTGATCATGTCAACTCTCCACTCGCACTATACGTACGGTCAATTGTTATGTGCGGCGATTCGGCCCCGAATGGTACAGTTTGGCCGGCCCTTTGAGCGGGTGCCCCGCCGGTATATTGCCGCCTTTATCACCGGAATAATCATATACCAC
>CAZNSC010000235.1:0-2900 GCA_964575695.1 uncultured Dehalococcoidales bacterium | reverse complement strand
TGGAAGAGGGCGAGCAGGTGGAATTCACCATCGAGAGCAGCCCCAAGGGGCCCCATGCCGCCGATGTGGTGAAACTTCAAGGTCCAGGGTGGTAAACCCACCTTGAACCGGCCACACCGCCCTTAGCAGCGGCGGCCAGAACGTAAGAAAGCCCGGAGTCAAATGGCTCTGGGCTTTTTTGTTATATAAGAGAGCGTTATGTCCCCTGGCCAGTAGGGCGAGCCTGGCCTCCTGCTCTTTCACTACACGTGTGGTAAAGGGCGGGTATCATGGTGTGTCGGTCAATGGCGAAAGGGTGTGATATGGAAGGTGGCAGAAAGAGGGGAGGGCAGGGAGCAGGTTGGAGCGATGGAATTGCTCGGCAAGGTCAGGACACAAGGTCCATTCGCTCAAGACCATTTAGAACTTACGTTCGGAAATTTTTTACCAAATGTTAACCTGATTTTTACCCAATAATAACCTTTTTGTGGTATAATAGAATTGGTTGCCCACAAGTGAACCCAAAGACCGGACACATTGATAAGGTGTTATTTTGCCATAATCAGAGAGAAATGCTATACTATAGTTACAATTGCATATCTCGACGAACTAAAAAGCCTCGACCGGTCTTGGTCACCGTCGAGGCGGGGCCAAGGCGCAGTGTGGGCACCTCGGCGGCACTATTGTAGCACGAATGCTCGCCTGGCGTCAACCCCGGCGGGCTTTTTTGATTGTGGCGCAAGGGGATTAGCGGCAGATTGTGGCCTCGTATAGGGTAGAGCACAACTACGACAAATGCGGTTTAGGAGGCCGGTTGCGGTAGACCATCGCCACATGGTTGCACATCGCACATCGTTAGGAGGTTGAGAATGCCAAAAACGCTGGAAGAGAGAGACTGGAAACTCCTTCTTAGTAGAATCAAGGACGGGAAATGTACTCCTTTTCTTGGAGCCGGAGCTTGTTACGGAGTGCTTCCTCTTGGAGGCGATATTGCGCGAAAATGGGCAAAGAAGTACAGCTATCCGATGGAGGATTGTGATGACCTGGTTCGAGTAGCTCAGTTCCTTGTCGTGCAATATGACCCGATGTTTCCAAAGGAGGAGATTCTGAAGCAGTTTTTCAATAATGTTAAGCCGCCAGTCTTCACAGAGCTTGACGAGCCTCACGGCCTCCTGGCAGACCTGCCGCTCCCCGTGTACATGACCACAAACTACGATGGCTTCATGGTACAGGCTCTTAAAAGCCGGGACAGGGAGCCGAATCGGGAGCTATGTTGCTGGAACAAACTCGTCCAGGGCCAATCATCTATCTTCGAATCAGAGCGTGGCTTCAGACCCACTGTAGCAAGACCTATCGTATTTCACCTTCATGGGCACGACAAAGTGCCAGAGTCGCTGGTTCTCACCGAGGATGACTACCTGGACTTCCTTGTAAATATATCGAAGGACCGAGAGCTGCTTCCACCCCGGATTCAGGAGGCAGTGGCCGGGGCATCGCTTCTGTTCATCGGTTATAGCCTGAGGGATTGGAACTTTCGAGTGCTCTTTCGGGGCCTTATCACCTCCACAGAGCCAAGTCTTCGTCGTGGCGGCGTCACTGTCCAGTTGCCGACGGCATCAACAGAGGAGCAAAACTACGTAGATAAGTACTTTGATAAGGTGGATTTGCGGGTCTACTGGGGAACGGCCAGAGAGTTCTCGGCGGAACTACGGAAGCGCTGTCAGAAAGAAGGCATTATAAAATGACACCTGAATCCCAGAAACGAAATCCCTATGTTGGGCCTCGGCCCTTTGAGCGGCAGGATAGAGATCTTTTCTTTGGCCGAGAGCGCGAGGCCAGTGAGCTTCTGTCCCTCGTCATCGCCCATCGTGTCCTTCTGCTTTACGCCCAGTCGGGGGTTGGTAAGACTTCTCTCCTCAATGCCAAGCTCATTCCTCTGCTGAACGAGGAGGGATTTGAGGTTCTCCCACTGGCGCGAGTGAGGGGCCTGATCCCCGAAGGTATCAAGTCTGAGGAGGTGCCGAATCTCTACGTCTTTAACACCCTCATGAGCTGGGCAGAGGAAGGGGCCGATCCAAGACGACTGGCCCAGATGTCCCTTGCCGGCTTTCTGGAGGAGCGAGAACATCCCGTTGATGAAGAAGGGCTGCCTTCACCCCTTGTTGTCATCTTCGATCAGTTCGAGGAACTATTTACCTTCTATCCAGAGCGCTGGAAGGACAGAGAGGGATTCTTCGAGCAGGTTGGCAAGGCGCTTGAAGGGGATCCCCTTTTGCGGATGGTCTTCGTCATACGAGAGGATTGCATAGCCCAGTTGGACCCCTATGTTTCCCTCCTGCCCGAAAAGTTAAGGACCCGTTATCGCCTGGAATGCCTGCGCCGAGAAGCTGCTATATTGGCTATAAAGGGGCCGTTGAGAGGCACAAATCGCTCTTTCGAGGAGGGCGTGGCCGAAAAACTTGTCAAAGAGTTGCTGGAGACTCGAGTTGAGACTGCTGAAGGCGAGGCCGAGGTAGTACCAGGGGAGTTCGTAGAGCCGGTGCAGCTTCAGGTCGTCTGCCAGAGCTTGTGGCAGAATTTGATAGACGAAGGCGAAATTACAGTGATCACAGAAGAGCACCTGCAAGCTTTCGGCGATGTGAATCAGGCGCTATCAGGGTTCTATGAGAACGCCATCAAGCAGGCAGCCCAGGAAGCCGGCGTAGAAGTGGGAGACCTGCGCGCGTGGTTTGAAGACATTCTTATTACACCAGCGGGGACACGTGGAACAGTTTATAGGGGACGGGACAGGACCGGTGGGATTCCAAACGCGGCGGTGGACGTGCTTGAGAAACTGCATCTCATCAGGGGGGAGCGGCGAGCTGGGCTCCGATGGTATGAACTGACCCACGACCGGTTCATTGAGCCTATTCAAGAAGCAA
>CAZNSC010000234.1:0-2930 GCA_964575695.1 uncultured Dehalococcoidales bacterium | reverse complement strand
GACTTAGAACAGAGAGGGGTTTATAAAGACGAAGAAAAGCAGAGGCCTGGGACTAAGCGGGGGTCCCCAAAAAGCAAAAAAACGAAGGCTTAGAACTGAGAAGGGTTTTAGCAGATGAAAAAAGTTAAGGTTATAAAGATCGATGTTGATAAATGCAATGGTTGCCGGGCATGTGAGGTAGTCTGCTCCGCCTTTCACGCCGCGCCGAAATATAGCAGCACTAACCCGGAGAAGTCTAAGATTCGGGTGCTTTTCGATCCGCTAAAAGATATTTATGTTCCGGTGCTGGCCGGTGAGTATACTGAAGCCGAATGTAATGGCAGGGACATTTATACGATTGACGGCAAGGAATATGACGAGTGCAGCTTCTGCCGGGCTTCCTGTCCATCCAGGGAGCTTTTCAAAGACCCCGATTCCGGTCTCCCTCTGAAGTGTGATATGTGTGAAGAAGAGCCGCCACTAACAGAGCCGTTATGTGTTCAGTGGTGCTTATCAGATGCCCTGACTTACGAAGAAAGGGAAGAGGAGGGGGAAGAAGAAGAGAAGCCGGAGGAGATGGAGATAGGGCTGGAATCATTAGTGAAAAAACATGGAGCAAAGACGGTGATGGATGCCGTTGCCCGATTAGCCAAGAAATAGAACATTAAGGCGAAAGAAGAGGATAAAAAGATAGTGGAGACTGTAGCCCCCTTCAAAGACGCAATAGATGCCATAAAAGAGGCTGGCGGAGAGGCCTTCAAATTATGCTATCAGTGCGGATTGTGTGATACCGTCTGTCCGTGGAACAGGGTTAGGGCCTTTAGTATGCGCAACATAGTCCGGCAGGCTACGTTCGGTTTGCCTGAGATAGAAGGTGAAGATATATGGCGTTGTACTACCTGCGGAAGATGCCCTCAGCGTTGCCCCAGGGGGGTAGGCACCATAGACGTTAGCTTATCCTTTCGCCGGATTGCCTCGGAATATGGGATTTCTCCGGCTCCAGTCCACAGCGTAAGTGCCAGCCTCGGGGCTGAAGGCAATCCCTTGCGTGAAGCAAGAACTAATAGGGCGGATTGGGCGGAAGGTAAGAATGTTAAAGCGTTCACCGAGGGGATGGAAGTTTTATATTTCCCGGGCTGTTACCTTTGCTATGACTCAAGGTTAAAGAAGGTATCAGCCGCCACAGTCGATATCCTTAACCGGGCAGGAGTGGATTTCGGGATACTGGGTTCCAAGGAGAATTGCTGTGGAGAAAGCATCCGCAAGGCGGGTGATGAGGAATTGTTCAAACGCCTGGCCAAGGAAAAGATCAAAACGTTTATCGAACATGGAGTAAAGAAAATCCTTGTTTCTTCCCCTCATTGCTACCACACCTTCAAAAACGAGTATCCCGAATTTAAGGTCAACTTTGAGGTGGTTCACATCTCCCAGTATTTATTCCAGCTTATTAATGAGGGAAGACTAAAGCTCGCCAAGGAGTATGGGAAGAAAGTTACTTATCATGACCCGTGTTACCTGGGGCGACATAATGGCATGTATGACGAACCCCGGGAGGTCTTAAAGAAGGTACCCGGTTTAGAGCTGATTGAGATGGCTGATTCGCGGGAAGATAGTCTCTGTTGCGGAGGTGGAGGCGGCAGGATCTGGATGGAGACTCCGAAGGGTGAAAGGTTCTCCGACCTCAGATTAGAACAAGCTATCGAGGTCGGGGCTGAGGTGCTGGCCACTTTCTGCCCGTATTGCATCATCAATTTTGAGGATAGCAGGTTAACCCTGGAGGGTGGTGAAACCCTGGAGATTAAAGACATCACAGAAATTATCCAAGAAGTGATTTAGAGGATCGAAGAAGCTAAACATGCAAAAATCTATTGACATATTGGCGATGAAGAGTATCGCCCCGGACATAATCTGCGATCGCTTTTCTGACGGGGGATGGGTCAGGACTGAAGCTCACGTGCCTAGCGAGATGGAGCTCAGAATCTATGTAAATCGCCAGGAACTGGTCACCATCCTGTGCACCCCAAACAAGCTGAATTGCCTTGTCCTTGGATTCCTGTACGCAGAGGGGATCATCTCAGGCATGGGCGACGTGGCGAGCATGCGGGTGTGTGAGGAGGAATCGCTGGCCGATGTTAGGCTGAGCAACCCCGAATATAAATTGCCAACACTGCGGACACTGACCTCCGGCTGTGGTGGTGGTGTGGCTTTCATAACTCAGGGACAGAGGGTCGATTCGGATCTTGTTGTTACACCAAAAGAAGTGCTGTCCCTGATGAAGCAGTTTCAAGAGCAGATGGAGCTGTATCGGCTTTGTGGTGGTGTGCACGCCTCGGCTCTGTCTGATACCAAGAGCCTGCTGGTAGTGGCTGAGGATATCGGACGACATAACACCTTGGACAAGATCCAGGGCGAGTGTCTATTGAGGGGGCTATCAATAAGGGATGGACTGCTGCTGAGCACCGGCCGCATTTCGTCCGAGATGTTGCTCAAGGCGGCAAAGATGCAGACCCCGGTTGTTGTTTCGCGGACCTCGCCCACGGAGCGGGCTGTTTCGCTGGCTCGTGATCTGGGTATTGCCCTGGTTGGCTATGCGCGTGGCAGCCGCCTGTCGGTGTATTCCCACCCGGAGCGACTTGGCCGCTCAACATGAAGTGTGGCTGACCCGGCCGAACCCGGACAGTGCCTTCATGGAGCAGGTGGAGGGGAGTGATTAAAGTGTGGCGAAGCCCTGGTTTGTGGCCGAGGGGGGTGTGGCTCTCGACCGATAGTGCCCCACTTACGGGCACATCAAACTTGATAAGGACGGCGAAAAGTGGAAAAGGAACAAATCGAACAGCTTTATAAAAGTCTCGCGGACAGCAATATCGGTGATGTTATGGTTGTCGGTGGAGGGATCAGCGGTATTCAAGCCTCTCTTGATCTTGCCACTGCGGGTTTTAAGGTTTACCTTG
>CAZNSC010000233.1:1623-2939 GCA_964575695.1 uncultured Dehalococcoidales bacterium | reverse complement strand
GGGTAAAGTCGTTCCTCTGCTGTGGGGCAGAGGTTGGTTCTCTTTGACTTGTGATGATGTTGATGAAAATGTGGGGCCATTTGCCGGCAGTTATATGTTAGCTATATTGCATGGAGGTATAATAGTAAAAACTCGCACAGGCAGTTCTGGCAATCTGAATAGGCGCTTAAAAGAACATGCCTACGAGGGGCACTATGACGTATTTAGATTCAAATATGCGGCTGATGTAGATGATGAAGGATTGTCTGAGGAGTTACTGACTTCGGAGGACGAAATATATGACGGAACACATCGAATAATAGGATTAGGTCACGGCGAAAAAGAGCGTCCTAAACGTCATCGTATATAGATGTTCACCGTGTCTATCACCTAATTAGGCTTCCACCCGGCAACAGGTGCCACCTCTGCTTCAGGTAGCCCGGGATTAGCCAACCGCTAAGGTCAGTCTCGTTTGTGTTCTCTACCCCGGCACCGGACGGGGAGCCCTGCCTGCTGGACGCGAAATGAGTTCCCCATGGCAAGTCTATAGAATACAAGTTTCCATGACCGTTCTTCTCCAGTGCGGCCAGAAATAGGCTGAGGATATACCACCAGCTACACCGGTCTCCACCACAGCTTCGGGTGCGATCTTCCTGCACAATGCATATACCACTCTAGCCAGCTCGGCACTGATGCTCGGAAACCAGAAAGATGAGGCCTCCCTTCTGTGGATAAGTCTGCTATTCTCTATCTGAGTGTGAAATCTACGATTTGATATGATTTCGTCGCTATAGGTCTGAACCTCACTGACAGTAGTCTGAGTTAAGCATGAGATAAACCCGCTGCCGCTCTCTAGAGATACCTGATTACCTCTGAAATCCCTCACAAGGCAATTATAGTCCTTTGCACGCCATGATGAAGAGGAAGGCAACCCGTTCTTATGTTCTTCATTGACAGTCTTGAGTGGTGCCCATGGGTGTCACTCGCAGTTGGGAGAGGGATATACGTTGCTCGTCATCAGAATCTATTGTCATTATTTGTTCCTTCAAATATAATCAGCCAAAATGTTGAGCACAATCAAGCGTCTACTCAGGCAGTGGGACTGGGGGCTGTTTGCGCTCATATTCTTGTATATGGCCTTACCCAGATTCTATCGATCCTATAGCGTATATCTAATCGGTAATGCTATCCCCGATACCAACGCCCTCGCAACCGTGGCTCAATGGCAGTTCATAGAGCTTCTGCTTGAGGTGGTTCAAGAGACTTTCGTATTGGCCATCTTTTTCTTTGTCGGTCGGGGAATGCAGAAGTCTGAAGGTCCGGGGCCACCAATACGC
>CAZNSC010000233.1:0-1613 GCA_964575695.1 uncultured Dehalococcoidales bacterium | reverse complement strand
CCCTGACATCGATCCTGTTATTCAGCGGCTTCCTCGCAGCTACCCTGTTTCTGCTATCGGATAACTTTGTTTCGATCATCGGCACGCCGGAAAACATCCGGGAGGTCACCTCCCAGTTTCTGAGAATAAAGACGGCTACCATCCCGATTTTCCTTCTAAGTATGGCTTCAGTGGCTATTGTTGAAACGGTAAACCGGAAACGGTACATACTCACGCTGGCTGTGCTTCAGGTAGTCTACCAGTTTGTCTTAGACAGCCTCTTTTACGGTGGCTACAGCTTCTCTATGAATCTTGGTGTGCTGGGTGTGGCGTGGTCGGACGCGGTCGCGGGCCTGTGCTTGTTCGGTACCGCCCTGTTTCTGTTGAGGTCTATTCTGTTTGAACGGGTCAGAAACCTGCCATCCTTCTTCACTCTGAAGGACTGGAAAACCTACTTGAGGGTAGGAGGCTGGTCGGGGCTTGATAGCCTTGTCAGAAATGTTGCCTACTTCTTCATGATCGTGAGGCTTCTCAACTTGCTGGGAGTAAATAGTATCGGCGGCTACTACCTTGCGATGCATATTGTCTGGAGCTTTCTGCTCGTTCCCATCCTAGCCCTTTCGGAGAGCACCAGAGTTCTGATAGCCAATCATTCGGTGGATATTCTCAGAGTAAGGCAAGTCTGGTATTCGGCTCTGGTCATTGGAGTCGTCATAGTACTCATATGGGTAGTCCTTCTTCCGTTTTGGGGGGATTTCGCCGGTCTGCTAAACTCAAATGCCGAAATAGTAGACTTCTCTGAAAAAGCTATGGTGATACTAATAGTCCCCTACATACTGCTGGCCCTCAATCTGGTGACCGACAGCATCTTCTATGGAGTGGGCAAGACCCAGTATCAGGCTTATCAGGCCATAATCACCAATGGAACGGTGTATTTGGTGGCTTTCTTGGCCTATTTGACTGGCTGGTGGACGCCATCCTTCAGCACTATACTTGTGCTCTTCGGTATTGGAATCGTCGTGGACTCCATCCTCACGGTTTTCTACGCATTTCGTGTCTTGTTCCCGAAAGCAGTGAGTAGAGCTATGTAGCTGGGCGAAAACTCCTATTCTCCGAGCTCATATCCCAACGCAGGGAGTTATGCCAGTTAGAGAAATCAGCGCGCAAAACATCCTCTCCAAATCCAAGATCTATGAGTACGCAGTCAATCGCTATACCGGCTGTCAGTTTGCCTGTACCTATTGCCATGCCCGTTTCATGAAGAGATTCACCGGGCACAGGGAACCACGGGGCTCGATGTGAAAATAAATGATGACGAAATCAGGAAGATGTTTGAACTTAACGCAGCCCCGATTGTCGACAGAACAAAGCTCTGGATGGGCTATGCCGAGATGGAATCACGACTTTCGCCATGATAGCGCCCATGCTTCCCAAAGCCGAGAAGCTGGCTAGTCTGCTCGTGGGCAAAGTAGACTATGGCAAAGTTCAATCGTCACTCCAACTTTAGGCACCCCATCGATCGGCCATCTTGAGGCACTCCTCCAAAACTATTTCAACAGTCTTATCCTCAAATTCCACCATATAGATAGGAACCTGAGTTTCTATCCCACTTAACACTTCGCCTCCTTTTACAA
>CAZNSC010000232.1:0-3045 GCA_964575695.1 uncultured Dehalococcoidales bacterium | reverse complement strand
TTCCAGGAGTTTATGGTCGTGCCCGCAGGAACCAGTAGCTTCCGGCAGGCCCTACAGATGGGCACCGAGGTCTACCACAGTCTAAAACAGGTGCTCGCCAGCCGGGGGCTGAATACCAATGTCGGTGATGAAGGTGGGTTCGCCCCTGCCCTGCCATCAAATAGACAGGCCATTGAAGCCGTCCTCTCAGCAATTGAGAAGGCAGGTTACCAGCCAGGCGAGGAGTGCTTTATCGCCCTGGACCCGGCGGCGAGTGAGTTCTATCACGATGGTCGGTATGTCCTGTCCCGGGAGGGTGCCACTCTGAGCAGCAGCCAAATGATCGACTACTACGCCGATTGGGCGGCAAGCTACCCGATTATCAGTATCGAGGATGGCATGGCTGAGGATGACTGGGATGGCTGGCAGGCCTGCACCAACAAGCTGGGCAAGAGCATTCAACTTGTCGGTGACGACCTCTATGTTACCAATGTCAACCGGCTCAGCCGTGGCATCAGCTTAAAAGCCTCCAATTCTATTCTCATCAAGCCCAATCAGATTGGGACACTGACGGAGACGATTGCCGCCGTCCAGACGGCGCGGGGGGCAGGGTGGACGGCAGTGATCAGTCATCGCTCCGGTGAGACAGAAGATACCACCATCGCTGACCTGGCAGTTGGCCTGAACACCGGCATGATCAAAGCCGGTGCCCCGTGCCGCTCCGAACGCAATGCCAAATATAACCGCCTGCTCAGAATCGAGGATGAACTAGGGCAAAGTGCCAGCTTTGCTGGGATGGAGGCGTTCTATAACTTAAAGAGATGAGGAAGAATGATTGAGGTCACACCCGGTATATTCCATCTGTCACTGCCAATTCCGAATACGGCTCTAAATCATGTCAACACCTACCTGGTGCAAGGAGAGGGTGAATATCTCCTGATTGATACCGGCTGGGGTACCCCACAGGCACTTGATTACCTGAAAGACCAGCTAGCTGAGATTGGTGTTCGCTTTGAAGACATCTCACAGATAGTAGTGACTCACATTCACCCCGACCACTATGGTTTAGCCGGCAGGCTGAAACAGCGCTCCCAGGCTAAGTTCGCCCTGCACCACCTGGAGAAAGACCTTATTGTATCAAGATACATAGATATGGACAAGCTCCTCCACCAGCTAACCCAGTGGTTACACATTAATGGAGTCCCCGCTAATGAGCTGTCCCAGCTCCGGGCGGCGTCCGTGGAAATGACGAAGTTTGTCACCCCGATCATGCCCGACATTACCCTCCACGGCGGGGAAACAATTACCATCGGTAGCTTCAACTTCCAGGTACTATGGACGCCGGGGCACTCCCCGGGTCATATATCCCTGTATGAACCAGAGCGAAAGGTGCTGGTATCGGGAGACCACATTTTACCCACTATAACCCCAAATATTGGCCTGCACCCTCAATCAAGCCCTGACCCTCTGGATGATTACCTCAATTCACTGGAGTCCATGAAACAGCTTGAGGTAAGCTGGGTCCTGCCCGGGCATGAGCACCTGTTCACTGACCTCAGACAAAGGATCGAGCAGCTCTTCCGGCACCACGAGGAAAGAAACTCGGAAATTCTGGTGGCTTTGGATACCAAGCCAAAACCAGCCTATCAAGTAGCCACCGAAATAACCTGGAAGGGGGACACCGGCGGCGCCAACTGGGATAAGTTAGACCCATGGGATAAGAGAATAGCCGTCCTGGAAACCATGTCCCACCTGGAAGCAATGAGAGCTGCCCGAAAGCTGGACAGATTCGTCCGGGATGATATCATATATTACCGCTATTTGAATCGAGATGAATAGCCCAGGGAGGACTCCGAGGCAGATTAGAAGGTGGGCTTGCCACAAGCTGGAGTGCTTTGCAGACTGCATAAGTGCCTACTCCAGAGACCTAGCCAGCAGCGAGTGTTACTACCTGGAGCTATATGCTCATGGTGGCAAGTGCCTTTGTACGGGAACAGATTGCTGCATTGATGACTCGCCACTGCGGGCACTGAAAACAGGGTTCGCCAAATACATATTTGTTGTCAAGAACAAACAGGATGCCGAAAGCCTGAAGCAGCTGACCTCTGCCGGCAACGCCAAAATCACGGCAATCATAATAAACGACAACTGTAACCAGCCAGAAGTTATCCGCCAGTTGTTTGACCTGGTACCTCGTTCAGCACCCAGCTTTGCCTTCATTGACCCGCCAGGATACCGCCGGCTACGCTGGGCAACAATCAAACGGCTAGCCGTCCACGGGGCAGACTGGAAAGGTAACAAAACGGAGCTGCTGATAGTTTTCCCTCTGGAAATGGCCCTGCTACGGAATCTGATGCGCCCAGAGTGCCAGACATCCATAACCAGGCTCTACGGGAACCACCGGTGGGAAGAGATTAAACAAGGCCGACTGGAGGGTAAGATAGGACTAGATGAGGCTCGATCCCGGCTTGTAGAGCTGTTCAAGTCCGGGTTAAGGAGCCTGGGCTATAAGCATGTCGAGGATTTTAGACCGGCGGCCTTTTCCAGGTCGCCCGTATATCACCTGATCTGGGCTAGTGACCGGGCTAGCGGGACTGAAATGCTAAAAGACGCCTGGAGTAAGCCGAGATACCTGCCCTGCGAGCTACTTTATGCCAGAGAACCCGCCAGGGGCAATGAATAGAAGGTGCAGCCCCTGTGGTCGTCGCTCCAACACGGTGGACGCTTGGTTCTATAACTCGAGATGTGAGTGGGGATTCCTGTATTTGAAGCAACCAACCAGCAGATAGGCTAGATTTGCCGGCTTGAGCATATAGCCCAGGAGTTTAGCCAGGTCGCGAAAGCTCAACCCGGCCTTGACACGCCACTTTGTCGGCTCGATAATTTTCATGCTGAGCACCAGATAATCGCCTTCCTTGTTCAGGTTGACGATCTCAGCCACTAACTCCGTCTTCCCCAAACCGGTTGATCTCATTCTCATGTTATAGCAGACCTTCCCTTCGAGCCCGGCCTATCATCTCCGGCTCCGACCACCACTTGTCTATCCCCAGGTCATCGGCGATGGTA
>CAZNSC010000231.1:0-3076 GCA_964575695.1 uncultured Dehalococcoidales bacterium | reverse complement strand
TGTCTATTCTTGCTTTCTTGGCGGTGGTGGTAACGGTTCTTCTCACTTTGTTTGGTTTGTGGATGTTCATTAGCGAGGAGTTCTTGGGATAAATTCCGGCACAAAGAGTCTCGCCGCCTAGCGAGGCCGTCACGGTGAGCGCTATTATCTCTTTACGAGGCGAAGTCGACAGCCAATCCTGAGTAGATTAAGGTAATACAACTGCCAAACTGGATTCTCGGATAATGTGGAACGGCTGAAGGTTCGTAGCGAAGTTGAGGTAATATCATTACCATTATGGTGGAGCCAAAGGGATTCGAACCTTCAAATTAAACTTATATTATTCTGGGCCCCGGCACCAGTCAGCGCTAAGCCACCACTGACCAGTACTGGGGCCACCTACTGTGACAAGGCTATTCTCTAGCTCGCTGGACTAGGGCTTTCTTCCGGCCGCTCGTCCCTGCGCTGCCTCGACTTTAGCCCTTCGGGCGTTCGTTGTCAATCCGGCCTCAAGTATCGGAGGCCGATTAACAAAACGCTATTTTGTTGGGTAACAAGTTACTACTTTGATTACTATATGATTTGTCAATGCCGTGCCGAGGCGAGACGGCGATTCTCCTCCCAATCCGGGTCGTAAGTTGTTCCTGTTTTGAGCATGGAGTAGAGCGTCGATAGCAGCTTACGACCAACGGCGACCAGAATGTGCATCTTGGCTTTGCCTTCCCTAACCCGGCGCTGGAAGTACTCTCGATAACGCGGAACGTATTGAACAGCGGAAACCGATAGCATCCAGATGAGACGCCTGACATACTTGTTGCCAGCATGGCTGATTCTTGGATGCTCCATACGATAGTTGCCGGTCTGAAAGGTCTGAGGACACCAACCGAGATGAGACAGGAATTTCTTGAGCGTTAGGAATCGGCGGATATCCCCAATCTCAGACATGATGGTTGCCAGGGAAGGAGCTCGCCCCACAGGGAAACCTTCCAGCTTGTTCGGCAACGTATTAAAGAGCGCCGTAATTTGCTGGTCGAGCTGTCGCATGCTTGACCGAAGGTCCACAATCCTCTTTGCCAGAATCGAGATTTTGACTCCTAGCGCCGGCTGCTTTTGGATGACGCCTACAGTGCGCTCAGCTGCTTCTATTATTCTCCTTGCCATACCCTTTCCCATCCTGTGAGGGCTGGCCATGGAAAGTACCTCACCTACCCGTTCCTCCCCGGCAGCGATTACATTCTCAGGGCCTGGGAAGGCCACCAACAGGGCAAGCGAGCCAGCCGAATCGAGGTGCCGGAAGACCTTCTCGAACTCCGGGAAGAGAATGCTGAGCGCTTCTCTCAGGTGAATTATGGCCATCGACTTCTCATTAGCCAGGTCAGCACGAAAGCGGGTGAATTCCCTTAAATTGTCCAGGATGGGCTCCGGGATGCACAACTGCTTATGACCACCCAGTGAGAGGATATCTGCCACACAGCGTGCGTCAATCCTGTCAGTTTTGGCCTTCTTCCCCTGTGCCTTACGGAACTGACCGTCTCGAAATGTATTTATCTCTACAAGGTTGAAGCCTGCTGACATGAGAAAGTAACTTACGTTAAGGCCATACGGACAAGATTCGACACCAATCAGAAAGTCATCTTGATTAGCAGACAGCGCGTTCAAGGAGGAAACGATTAGGGCTAATCCCTCTTGGTCGTTACTAACCGAGAACGATCTGCGGTAGCTGTCATTAGATAAATCCCGGATACAAACGTGGTGACGGTCTTTCCCCACATCCACCCCCACGTGATATCTAACCAAACTATGCCCTCCTCTTGAATTCTTTGAGCTTTGGGAGAATTCCGCCTAGCCACCATACACGCATTGAATCAGAGGTCTTCGAGACCGAAGCCGCCTTATTACTTATCAGGGCTGTAGGCGGGAGCGCTCATTCAATCTACAGAGGTACACAGTCCTCTGTTACCCATAGAGGTCTCCCATGTGCTCTACTGAAGTATATCAAGTTCCAGCAAACAATATACGTGTTACCGTTAAAAAAGCGTACGCATTACTGTTTCAACTGTACTATTTAAAGGGAAACAGATAGTGCCCAAGCACCCGGTATCACTGGATAATTCGGCAGCCTCTACCCAATATTCTATTTACATCAGCGAGCCGCCAGCTAGTTATAGGATATTTTTAGGTGAAGTGAAGAATCCGTACCTAGACCAAGGGTACGGATTCTTTCGCAACTTCGCCTCCTGATTGGAAATAGGGCAGATATGACAGTTATTGCCGAGGCCAGTAATGGGGAAGAGGCCGTTGTCCTGGCAGAAGAGCTACAGCCGCGGATGGTTATCATGGATATAAGTATGCCGGTGATGAACGGGCTGGAAGCGACTCGTAAGATAAAAACGCGATGCCCTGACATCGCTATTTTAGCTCTGACCGTTCATACGGACAGAGAACACATTCTGAGCATATTGGAAGCTGGTGCCGCTGGCTACCTTCCGAAAATCGTCTTTGGCAATAATGTAATCCACGCCGTTCAAGCAATTGCCGACGGGGAAGCCGTGTTGACCCCGGATATACTTCAACAAATTCTACAACCACTTAATCAAGAAACAAGCGATACCGCTCCTTCAGGTTCCTACGATAACCTAACATCCCGGGAAATAGCCATCATCAGGCTGGCAGCAAGGGGTTTGAGCAATAAAAAAATCGGCGCCGAACTTTATCTCAACGAATGCACGGTGAAAAGCTACCTTGTGGACATATTCTCAAAAATGGCGGTTAGCTCTCGAACGGAGGCAGTGATAAAAGGATTAAAAGCAGGCTTCATTCGTCTAGGTGATCTCGAATAAACAATAATTTCGGTGAATGACTCTAAGAGCGTATTATTAAATTTCATCAAACCGATTCCAAGCATTTTTCATCAACCCCATTTCACCATCATTACCGTCTTGATCGGGATTGATGCCTTTGTCTACTACAAGCTGCAGTTCTCGTGGGTGACCATTTTCCAGAGTTATCCAATCGCTCATTCGCTGGTAACCTGGGAATATACACACACTTTGATCGGCAGTCTATTCTATATTCCCATGCTGTATTCCGCTTTCGT
>CAZNSC010000230.1:0-3084 GCA_964575695.1 uncultured Dehalococcoidales bacterium | reverse complement strand
TTTAATTCAGCGCCCTACGCCTAACCCGCGCCACACTAATTCTTAATACCTTAGATGAATGAGGGGATTTAGTTACTGTCTTTCCCGGTCAAGACCCAGAAGCGCGACAGACTTCGAAGCGAAGTCGGAAAACCCTCAGGTAAACATGGAGAATTTGTGATATAATAGAACAAAAGGTTGTTGTTAACAGTCGAACTGTAGGAAGCAACGGAGCCTCTCTCAGAACACACCTAGCACACTTCTACCCTTCAGCTTTTATTGGCGGGAGCCTTCATCGATGTAGGTTCTCATTTTCTGACAGACAGTGATTTGTCAAATAGCGCGTTACCGCCCTTCTCTCAAGATAGGATCATTTACCTGTGAAGATTGTCTCAGAGTTTGAGCGAGTGTGTAACGGTGTGCTTCTTTGGCAGAAAGGAAGGAAAACCAAATGAAAGCCCTAGAGATGCTAAGGACGCAGTACAAAGTTAGCGACTTCGTATCCTGGCAAAGAGCAAAGACGCTTGTCCTTAGCCCAAGTTTTCAGCGACGTCCTGTGTGGCAACCGGGGGCGAAGTCGTACCTGATCGACACTATAGTTCGAGGGCTTCCGATACCCATAATATTTCTTCGTGAGCAGAGGGCAGATTTAACCAGTTTTGAATCCAGAAGAGAGGTAGTTGATGGTCAGCAAAGAATAAGGACCGTATTATCATATGTAGACTCATCATTGCTCGATGACTATAAGCCAGCAAGGGACGAGTTCGCGGTCCAATCTGTTCATAATAAGGAGCTCGCTGGTCAGTGCTTTTCAGAGTTATCCCCAGACATACAACAGCGGATTCTGGATTATCAGTTTAGCGTTCATGTCTTGCCTCCAGAGATAGATGATCGTGAGGTTCTACAGATATTCGCGCGAATGAACGCAACAGGCGTGAAGCTGAATGCCCAGGAATTGCGGAACGCTGAGTACTTCGGTGAATTCAAGACATCAATGTACCAGCTTGCATCTGAACAGCTCCCTCGATGGAGAAAATGGAGGATATTTACGGAATACAATATCGCCCGTATGGATGAAGTTGAGCTTACAAGTGAGTTCGCACTTCTAATGCTAAGGGGGCTAACGGGAAAGACTCAAGCAGCAATAGGCCGAATCTACAAGCAAAAGGACTCAGAGTATCCAGAGCGCGCTGAGGCAGAGCGTAGGTTTAGGATCATCATGGACTCAATTGACGACAGGCTTGGAGACGAGATTAGATTCCTTCCATTCAGAAAGAAGACACTATTCTACAGTCTATTTGCCTACTTCTACGACTCTCAATTCAAGATTGATTCGCCCCTAGAGAGGATACGTCAGAAGCCCATATCACCCGCGACAGTAGCCCGAGTCAAACTGGCTGGGGAGAGAATACAGCAGAAAACAGCGCCAGACGGAGTCCTAGAGGCAGTGGCAAGGAGAACTACTCACGTAAGCTCTAGACAGGCAGTGCTCAACTATCTTCGCGCATCTTCGAGGTGAGACTAGCTTGACTAGACAAGCCGTTATTCTTGCAGACGGATTCATAGGCCATCTGAACTACTTGGAGATGACGCGCAGTAAGATGGAAGGGCTCTTGTCCGGACGTATCATTGTACGCCGCGACATCGAGCAGGTATATGCAGGCTTGTATCTGGAGGCCATCACTTCTCTTGAAGATCTGGTGGAGAATCTGTTCATCGGCCTGCTAGTAGGACGAATAGTTCACGGCTCACCAAGGGTAGTCTCGAGAGTCTCTTTTCAGTCTGACCTTGTAGCTCGCGATGTTGTGTTAGGTGGCCGGCAATATGTTGATTGGTTCCCATATCACTATACTGAAAGACGAGCAAAGGCGTTTTTTCGCAATGGGTTGCCCTTTACACAGTTGCAGGCACGAGACAAGACACAAATCGAGCGTCTTTTATATGTGCGAAACGCCATTGCTCACAAAAGTAGCCATGCTAAGCGTATGTTCGAACAGGTAGTAATTGGATCATTGCCACTTACGCCACGCGAAAAGACACCTACCGGATTCTTGAGAAGCACATTCCGTGCTGCACCTACTCAGACACGATACGAGAATCTGGTTGCAGAAATGGCTCAACTGGCAATGAGACTCTGCATATAAAACCAAGCCAGGGGTAGAGGAACATGCTAGCGAGGAGTTACTTGTAATCACATCTTGATGACCACTTTTTGATCGTGACATTGGTCGATGAGTTTCATGACAAAGCAGACTTCTAACTCGGCACCGAAGTGAATGTCGCACAATGGGGCGACGCATTTCTGAGGCTAGCGGGGAATCCTGGTTCTCTGTTTGAGGCTAGACGGAATGCTATGGTCCAGCTTCACACTCCCAGAAAAGCCGCGTCTGAACCTGCAGAAGAATGTTCATTCAACGGACTCGAATGTGGTAAATCGTTGGCCAAATCTGCGAAGCGGCTTAGCTTCTAGATGAGGTACAGTGAAAAAGCTATTGGAACTTCTAAAAGAGGCAAGGCCAGAAATCATTGGCGGCGTTATTAGTGGCCTGGTTGTGGCTGCAGTCATCGCCGTAGCTAGCAAAGCATTCGCTAAAACCAGCATAAAGCAAGCTGCCATTCTGTCTGTAATTGTTGCGCTTGCAGTGTTTGGCCTGCTCTATGCTGGTGCTACTGTGGGGACGCCTTTCATCGTGGTGGGCGCGGTCATTGGATCTCTTATCTGCACCTATGTGGCCTTCAGGCTCAGACATCCCAGAAAATACGACAAAAAGAGTCCACCAAAATTGCGCTGGCTTTGGCAATATAGACGTTGGTATGCCGTCAGTGGCAAGGGGCCATGGAAATATCGCAAGTGGCGTCCTTTGGCCTTGGCTGGCCTTGTCATCATTCTTATCCTAGCATCCGGTACATTCGGTTACCAGTCCTATATAGAATCCAGGCCTCCCAGTAAGGTCATCGTTTTAGTGGCTGACTTCGACGGGCCTGGGCCATATAACTATGGTGTAACGGATGCGATACTGAATAATTTGCGCCGGGCATTGAAACCCTACAATAGACTTATTGCACAATAGTGGGTGCTGTTACCTTAAACAAGGATACCCCCGT
>CAZNSC010000229.1:0-3112 GCA_964575695.1 uncultured Dehalococcoidales bacterium | reverse complement strand
GTCTTGGAGTGGTCACCGAGCGCCACACGCCACGACCTTCGGCCGCCCCGCCCGGAGAAGAAGGCGGCCAGGACCAGAAGCAGCGCCGTCAGCCTGGCCGGTATGAAGTTGAGCAGGTCATCCAGTCTGCTGGCGAATTTGCCCAGATGCTCGTATTTCCCGTGATAACCTACCATGCTGTCCAGGGTGCTGACGGCACGGTAGGCGAACGCCCCGGGAACGCCGAGGAATAGAAAGTAGAATAGCGGTGCCACGAAGCTGTCACAGGTGCTCTCCGCCGCTGATTCTACTGCCGCCGAGACCAGGTGTGGCCTGGACAGGGTACTCGTGTCCCGGCTGACCAGAGCCCGTAGCTCAAGGCGCACCTCGCCCAGCTTTTCGTCAAGGAGCAGCCTCTTTATTCTGTTCGCTGCATTTCGCAGCCCCCTGAGGCTGAAGGTTAGCTTGAAAAGCACTGCCCCAGCTAAAACGCAGACAATAAGGCTGACGCCTTTGAGATACAGCAGCAGAAAATATACAGGGAGGGTAAATAACGCCATGACCAGCAGGGTGATTACAGTCCCGTAGACGAACTGAAACAAAGGGCCACGGCGCAAGCCTTCTCTCTCCAGGAACGAGATAACCCTGCCCATCCAGGCCACCGGGTGAAAGGCATTGGGCGGGTCACCCAAAGTAAAATCTATGATTAGCGCTAGAGCCAGTATCAGCAAAATGTCCATTATTTGTTCCTGCGGCTATTCACCCTGGGCAGCACTGCCGGCAGACCGCTCAGTGGGTGGGTATGAACAAGGCTGCCCGGCCCGTATACCTGCTCAAGGTTTTGCGTATTGATAACCTCTACCGGTGTACCCTCGGCGTGAATCCGGCCGTTATTTATCAGAAGTAACCGGTCACAGTAGTGGGCCGCCAGGTTTAGGTCATGCAGGGCCGCTACCACAGCGAGCTTCTTCCCCTGGCACAGGCCTTTGATAAGGTCGAGAATCTCAATCTGCCGGCCGACGTCCAGATTGGCGGTGGGCTCATCCAGGAGAATAGCCTGCGTCTCCTGCGCCAGGGCGCGGGCAATAACCACGCACTGGATTTCGCCTCCAGAGAGTTCGCCTATCCTTCTATCGGCAAGAGACTGGGTGGATGTTTCTTCCATAGCCTGCCAGGCAATGTGCATATCCCTCGCTCCTTCGTACTGAAAGAGGCCGAGGTGGGGACTTCTGCCCATGAGCACAATCTCGAAGGCAGTGAAAGCACTGGGCAGAAGCGGCATCTGGGGGACAACAGCAATTAGCCGGGCCAGCTGCCTCCTTGGTATATCGGAGATGTCCCGGCCATTGATAAGAACCCTCCCTGAATGCGAGGTAATAACGCGGCTCAAGGCCTTGATGATGGTTGACTTGCCGGAGCCGTTGGGACCGACAAGCCCAATCACCTCGCCGGGCATCACCAGGAAGCTCACATCCTCCACCACCTTCTTATCCCCGTAGGCCAGGGTTATCCCCTGCATTTCCAGTTTGACCATGTTCGCCTCAAAACAGTGTCCTTGTTCGCCTCCGCAGCAGGTACAGGAAGAAAGGGGCGCCACACAGGGCGGTGAAGACCCCTATCGGTATCTCAGAAGGCGCCATTACTGTGCGGGCAGCAACGTCGGCAAGAATGAGAAAAATCCCGCCTACCAGAACAGATAGCGGAAGCAGAAAACGGTAATCTGGCCCCCAGATCAGGCGCACAGTGTGCGGGATGATTATGCCCACAAAGCCGATGATGCCAACAAAGGAAACGGCAGCCGCCGTAATTAGCGTTGCCGCCGCCAGAAGGATAACCTTGAGTTTTTCCACATCAATGCCCAGCTGCTGAGCCTGCTCCTCACCGAGTTGGATCAGGTTGAGCGAACGGGCATAAATCATGATTATGATGACGCCGATAAGCACCGCCGGCAGAGCGATCTTTAACTCCGACCATTGGCTCAGAGAGAAACTGCCCATGAGCCAGAAGACGATACTATGTATCCTGTCGCCGCTGGTGGTAATGAGGTAGGAAACAATGGCCGCCAGAAGGGCACCCAGAGCCACACCGGCCAGGATAAGCGTGGTCACCGCCACTATCCTACCCACCCGGGCCAGACCGTAGACAACGGTCACGCTGAGGAGGGCGCCGACAAAAGCAAATACCGGTACAATGCCAAATCCAAGCCCCTGCCAGTCCACTGGTAGCAGGAAGCCAATAACGGCTCCTAATGCTGCCCCTTGAGCGACGCCTATGAGATAGGGGTCGGCCAGTGGGTTGCGGAAAAGCCCCTGATAGGTAGCCCCGGCCACCGCCAGGGCAGCGCCAACAACGCCAGCCAGAATCACCCGGGGCAGGCGTATTTCCATGACTATAGTCTGCAAAGCGCTTGACCAGTTTGGGTTTATATCAACCAGAGGCAGTCGGGAAAGGAGGATGCCTGATGTCGTCGAAAACGGGATATGAACACTGCCAATAGTGGTGGCCAAGACCACTATCAGGGCAGAGAGTATCAAAAGTCCTATGATGGCATAGATGCGGCTGCGCCAGCGGGGGTAGGGGGCTGCCAGCGCAGGCTGGTTGGCACCGGGGAGTCTAAGTTGCTCGAGAGACATGCTAAAAAATCCCTATAACCTCAGGTTTCAATTGTTTACGGCTTGCTTCCCTTTGGCTTGTATGGGCAGAGCGGGTCTTCGGCGAACATATCACCGGTGTAGATATAGGCTCTTGCCCGGCATCCCCCGCAGATGGCTTTGAATTCGCAGGCACCACATTTACCGCTGAGGTTGCCCCGATCTGCCAGCCTCTTTACCAGCTCAGAGTTTCGCATTCTGGCCAGTATGACTTCAAGCGGGTCCTTTCTTATATTGCCAAACATTAGCCCCAATGGGCTGCAACCATACGCCTTGCCATCATCTTGTATCTCCAACCATTCATTCTCCGCAAGGTTGTTGCAGACGCTGCACCTGCCCTTGAGCGACAGCGATGGTTCTTTGCTCTTCAGAATGCGGTTATAGAATATATCGTAAGCTAATAGCTTTATTCTGCCCTCCAGCTGCTTGCCCAGGAAATAGATGTCATTAAGTTCCCTCTCATGCTGTGCGGGGGTTGGTTC
>CAZNSC010000228.1:0-3130 GCA_964575695.1 uncultured Dehalococcoidales bacterium | reverse complement strand
CCCTTTAACCGTCTGATCCGGTTTACGGCCAGTGCCATATCGGCTTCGCCGGCGCCGACGACAACGATAACGGAGGCATCCCAGCTGATGCTGGCGGCAATAGCCCCCCGTTTCATCCCGAATCCCCTGATGAAGCCGACAAAGGTCTTACCCGGCACATAAGTCCTCTCAATAGCGGCTACCTTCAATAGGTCGTTGTCAACATCAATAGACAGTCTACCGCCGGACACAGGCACATCAACAATAGCCTCTCTGGTTACCAGCTCAGTAACCTGGTTGATCACCCTGACCTTAACCGGCCGCCGACCGGTATCCACGCGAATGGCAAAATCGTCGGCAGTGAAGTCTCTGGTTAGCCCGATGCTCCTTTCCATTGACTTGGGGTAAGCATATTCCTTGGGCTCAACCAGAAGCTGACCGTTCCCGATCACTATCTGCCCGTTACTGACAACGTATTCCGCCTGAATCTGGCGCAGGTTGGGAATAATGACAATATCGGCATATCTGCCGGGAGCAATACCCCCGACAAGATTATCGAGCCCGAAGTGCTGAGCCGTATTTATTGTTGCCATCTTGATCGCCGTTACCGGGTCAAAACCAAGATTGATTGCCTTCTGGACAATGAAATCCATATATCCATCCTCAACAAGCTGCCACGGCCCGATAGCATCCGAGGACAGCCCCAACCGGGTTAAGTCGATATTCTCGTCCTTTATTTTGGAAATCTCCTCAAGCTCCCGCCTTATCTCACCCTCTCTTATCAACACGTAGAACCCCAACCTCAACCTTTCCTTGACCTCCTCAACAGTGGTTGATTCGTGGTCAGTTGAGACGCCAGCGGCGGCATAGGCTTGCAGCTTGTTGCCCTTAGCCGCAGAGCCGTGTCCATCAACCCTCTTACCGGCGTTTATCGTCTCCGCCATGAGGTCAAGTATTTGTGGCTTGCCAGCAACAACCGGACCCCAGTATGGCTCACCCAAACGAATAACCTCTCTTCGCCTGAGTAGTTTACGGAGTTCATTGACGGTGATACTGTGTTCTCTGACGGCGGAGCTCATAGACACCATTGGTGCGATGGTAACCAGGACCTTTATCGGCTGCCCTGTGGCCGACTTTAAGAATTCAATGACACGCCGGTACCCCAACGGGAAAACAATCATGTCCACCTCGGAAATGATGGTGGTTGTTCCGCCCTTCATCGCATACCTTACCAGCTCGCTCATGGAATAGGGGTAGTCTATGTGGGCATGACCATCAATAAGTCCCGGTATCAGGGTCTTCCCGGCAGCATCAATGACCTTGGTTGAAGAACCGATAGCTTTCTCAGCGTTCTTGCCCACATAGGCGATTCTGTCTCCCTTAATCAGGACGGTATCCCCTCCGAGCACCTCACCGGTATAAACATTCACTATATCCCCGTTCACTATGGCCAGATCGGCCGCCGCCTCCCCCAGAGCCACCTTCATCAAGTCCTGCATTTGCTCCCGGCTGGTCACCGACGAACGGCTTAACTTGGGCATCGCTGGTTCCCTCCTTCTTTTGAAGAAACTTCGGTATTAATCACCGTCCTATTATATAGCCCAGATAATAAATTTGCCACAGCTATAGATATCGCTTAGCAACCCCTCACCCTTTATCCCTCTCCCCTTATGAAGGGGAGAGGGGAAGAGAGTTTTAAGGGGCTTCGCCCCTTTTAATCCCTACGCTAAGCAATCTCATAACTGATGGCATTCACGAATGAAGAGAAGTTCGAAGGGGCTTTGCCTACCCCTCTCAAATTCTATTCTCTTTAATAAAGGCGGCGTCCAAGAGGGGCTCCGCCCCTCTTTTTAATATTTCCCCCTCTCCTTAAAAGGAGAGGGGGATTAAGGGGGTGAGGTTGATAAATAATCTGATACAGGGCTGGTGGACAGGCATCTGAGAACGATGATAAAATGCCCCCATAGCTCTGGGCACGGAGGTACCTTGAATAAGGATAGACTTAGCCAGTTTGAGGCCATCTTCAACCCACAGTCCATCGCCATCGTTGGCGCCTCCAAGGGAAAGAAGGTGGGCAGCCTCGCGCTCCACAATTTCCTGGTTGCCGGGTACAAGGGCAAGGTCTTCCCGGTAAACCCGGCCGAGAAGGAAATCCTGGGGCTCAAGGCCTATCCCAGTGTCCGGGAGATACCAGAGCCGGTGGACTATGTGATTCTGACGGTGCCCAAGTCGGCAGTTCTGGACGTAATCGATGATTGCATCGCCAAAGGGGTGAAGGCGGTGCAACTGTTCACCGCCGGCTTTTCTGAGAGCGGCAAGGAGGAAGCGGCACGGCTGGAGGAAGAAATGGTGGCCCGCGCCCAAAAGGCGGGCATGCGTGTGGTCGGCCCCAACTGCGCCGGCATTTCCGTCCCCCCCAGGCTCATACCCCTGGAGACCACCGGGGTCATGGGGCAGCCGGGGGATATCGCCGTCCTCGCCCAGAGCGGTGGCAATACCGAGGTCCTCGCCGATGCCGGGCTTAGCCGTGATATCCGCTACAGCAAACTCATCAGCTTTGGCAATGCCTCAGACCTCAACGCTATCGACTTTCTGGAGTATCTTAAGGAGGACCCGGAGACGAAGACTATCGCCCTCTATCTGGAGGGCACCACTGACGGGCACCGGCTGCACCGGTTGGTAGGCGAGATTTCCCGAACCAAGCCGGTTGTCTTCCTGAAGGGAGGCAGAACCGAGGTGGGAAAAGATATGGCCGCCTCGCACACCGCCTCCCTCGCCGGCAGCCTGGCGGTGTGGTCAGCCGCCATGAAACAGGCCGGAGCCATCGAGGTAAACACGCTGGAGGAGATGGCAGACACCCTGATGGCCTTTCAGTACCTGCCACCATTGAGCGGCAACCGGGTGGTGGTTATCTCCCAGCTAGGGGGCGGGGCTGGCGGTGCCGGTGTCCTCGCCGCTGATATCTGCACTGGTCTTGGCCTGGAGCTGCCGCCTTTCCCCGAAGACTTGAGGGATAAACTTGACTCAATAGTTGATTACCCGGGCACCATCTTCCGCAACCCCCTGGACCTGGGTCTGGTGGGGCGTGAGCCAAGACGGCTGGGTAGAATCCTGGAGCTGCTAGCCGACCTGCCTGACATTGACCTTATCC
>CAZNSC010000227.1:0-3161 GCA_964575695.1 uncultured Dehalococcoidales bacterium | reverse complement strand
GATTCCTTGTCCCAATAATGTTATTCTTAAGGATTGACTCCCAACTGCTCCCCACCCCAGGGTCTGCGGCAAGATGAACAGCGAGCTCTATTCTGCCTATTTCCCTGAATACTCTGCGCAGCTCCTCATAATCCGAAATATCCGCCCTGTAGTCCTTTTCGCCCTCTTCTCCGGCAATATCAAGGCCATAAACATCGAAAGAACCGGACAGGCCCTTTACCAATACTTGTCCAATTCTCCCCTGTGAGCCAGTAATCACGATTCGGAGATATCTCATGTCAGTACCAGAGACCAGATTTAACACGGTACGCTCACCACACCCCCATTCTACATCGACGATTTCGGGACGGCAAGGATGAGAAAAAGACAGATTCACGATCAGCGACCTACCTGGCTGGAGACCGAGGCGGAGCCACACTTCTTTCCCGCCACATTAAACCCTGAAAAACAGGCCTTATTGTAATATTTATGTCAACCAGACATGCACTAGTCTGGGTCAACTGACAGCCAACTGGAGATTGGCTCCGCCTATGTGGTATGATGTTGCTAACATATCTGCCGGGGGGAAAATGGCAACGACGGTCCTTCTTGCACGCCACGGCCAAACCGAATCAAACATCACTGGCTTCTATATGGGCTGGTCCGACGAAGACCTGAATGATGTTGGCTATGCCCAAGCACGCAGCCTGTCTTCAAGACTGGGCAGCCTGCCCATCGCTTCGGTCTACACCAGTCCTCTCCAGAGAGCCTATACTACGGCGGCAATTCTTGCCGAGCCCCACGGTCTTGGCTTGAAGACTCTCGAGGACCTGATCGAAATTCGGCTTGGCGACTGGCAGGGACTCCACGTCGATGAAATCAAGAAACGCTGGCTGGAACTCTGGCAGCAGTTCAGAATCGACCCGTCAGGGACTACCTTGCCCGGAGGTGAGAATTTCCAGCAGGTAACTGAGCGAGCCGTTCGAGCTTTTAAGATGATAGTCGCTGCCAACCGGGATAAACAAGCAGTAGTCGTCACACATGATGTCATCGTTAAGGTGTTAGTGGCCCACATTCTCGGGGTGCCGAACAGCATCTATCGACGGTTCGATGTCGACAACGCATCGCTGAGCGTGATACGAGTCATCAACGGCAACAGCCACCTTATCACGCTAAACGACACCTCCCACCTTAAAACCTAGGCTTGCCCATGGAGCTTAAAGCTCCATGGGCAAGCAGGCGGAGTAACGCCACGGGCACTACTTGTGCCGCCGGGACAGCTTTTGCTTCTCCGGTCTCTGCGGCCGGGCTTCGACCACACCTACCAGGTCACGCATATATCCACACTGAAGGCACTGCTCATACCAGCCATAGTAGTCTCTGTCAACCAGGATGTCACCATTACATCTTGGGCAGCTCCTAAACCTCAGCACTTCGACATCACCCCCTCCCCGCGCCCAGTTAGCCAAGCGGTTTTCTGCAAGAGAAGGCAAACGTACTCTACAATTTTTCTTAATTCTAATTCAGCAATGAGACAGTGTATGCGACTTTTGTCACATTTCAGCCAGAAGGGGACAAACGAGGGGGAATAAGGCGGCTAGTCTTCGCTGGGGACGATAATATAGAAGCACTTAATGGCACCTTGAGGACACACCGCCTCGCAGACGCCACAGAAATCACAATTTGCGGTTTCAACGATGCTGGCTCTGCCGTATTCGAGGATGATACCACCACCATGACACGCGGCAATACACAAAGCGCAGCCGTTGCACAACTCGAGGCACAACTCCGGCATCACAGCCATACCATCCTCCCCAATATGAGGTTTGTTGCTAGCCCCAAACCCAGTATGTTCATTTTATCTAAAGCAACCCGGCTCAGTCTGTAACCTTAGTCACAGCCGACTTCACAAATTACTCAATTCTCGCAGCCTATCTCTGTTGGTAATAACAATCTGGTTATGTCTCAGGCTAATCGTGCCCATTGCCTCCAGTTCTTTCAGTGAGCGGCTGACTATTTCCCGCACGGTACCAATCATGGAAGCCATCTCCTGTTGAGTGATCCGTAACTCGGTGGTTCCGATCTGTGTCATCTTCTCTCTATCCAGGAGCAAGCGAGCTAATCTCCCGGTGACATTCTTGAAGACCAGCTCTGTAGCTAGCCTGACCAAGTAGCGCTGCCGGGCAGCAAAGACCTCAGCAATGTTTGAGTTGATTTCGGGATAGGAGTGGCGGATCCTGTCCATGTCCTCCCAACGTAATCCGTAGAGTACTACCGGGCTCATGGTCATTGCATTCAACATGTTCGGCCCTTTATCAAAGATGGCATCATCGTTAACAGAGTCCCCACCGTAGACAAGGCGGATGATAAAGTCACGGCCATCAGCAGAAGTAGCAAAGAGCTTGAGTAGCCCCGAGATTACAAAATAGAGAACGGCATCCTCTTCCCCTTCCCACAGGATAATCTCGCCAACCGGGAGTTTTCTTTCAAATATGAAAGACCCTATCTCGCCTAGCGCACCGCCATCCAGCTTGGAGAAATAGCAAGCCGTTTTCAGTAAGTCTAACTCTACTGCCATGACCCGTCCTGGTAATAAGAGTACAATATATGGCTGAAAGTTTCCACCAGGGCAGGATAACTATTCCTAAGCACCAGAGCGGTTGAAACTTGACAAAAACAGCTTAGCTACCTAAAGTATCAATTACCGTAGGTCTAAGGCCAGGTGCACTCACGATCCTGGTCATAAGAAGGGAGGAACTAAATTTATGTCAAACAGGAGTCTATTCCGAATAGCGGGCATCGTCCTGACGATGGTCACACTTCTTTCGACATCATGCACGGGTGCCGCACCAAAGCCTAAAACCTACCCGGCACCACCGCCGATGACCATTGATACCGGCAAGCAA
Source organism: uncultured Dehalococcoidales bacterium (assembly GCA_964575695.1). Lineage (GTDB taxonomy): Bacteria > Chloroflexota > Dehalococcoidia > Dehalococcoidales > W111 > CAZNSC01. The sequence continues at coordinate 276 of CAZNSC010000227.1, read as the reverse complement.
TACACGGCTACCATTGAAACAGAAAAGGGGAATCTGGTCCTGGAGCTATTCGCCAGCGATGTTCCGCTGACGGTCAATAACTTTGTCTTCCTCGCCCGTGAAGGGTTCTATGACGGTACCACCTTCCACCGCGTTATCCCCGGCTTTGTGGCTCAGGGAGGAGACCCAACCGGAAGCGGCACCGGTACCCCTGGCTACTCTTTCGCCGACGAATTCAGCGCACATACCCATGTTACCGGCGCACTATCAATGGCCAATTCCGGCCCCAATACCAAT
>CAZNSC010000226.1:0-3213 GCA_964575695.1 uncultured Dehalococcoidales bacterium | reverse complement strand
ACCTCACCTCCTGGGATGAGATCAAGGACTCCGATTCCAGGAGGCTGCTGGAGCCCCCGGAGCAGAAGTACATCCACCACTTCTTCTACGGCGTCAACCACCCCAAGGCCAGGATATACTTCCAGTATCCCAGCCGCAGGGACCGCAACAGCCTGGTTGCGGTGGAAAGGACGCTGGGCGGGGATGTCGGCTACCTGGACGGCGACATGTCTCCCTATGAAGGGCCGTTCTCAGTGAAGAGCGAGTTCGCCACCGTCTACCAGACATATCCTGCCTTCCAATGTAGCAACCCGCTCTCCGACGACATGGCCAACGTGCTGCTCAACTTCGACGTCATGCGCTACACCTACCATCTGATCAAGGACAAGAACATCATCAGGGAGATCCTGGTAGGCGAACGCAGGGCCAGGAAGCTCACCGTTGGCGGCATCGATCCTTCGCCGGCTGTAATCCCTCAGTGGCTGAGTGATGACGTAGGTATCGATATTCTCAACTATTCGCTAAGTGTAATGGAGGCCGCCTGATGCCGAAGCGTGAAGAGCTAACCGAGGTGACACTGACGGCCACAACCGCCGAGGCCAATCTGGGCACTGCCGTCCCCCAGAACATGAAGCGGTACATCTACCGGGTCAAGGTGGTAAACAAGCACACTGTGGCCAACGAGCTGACCCTGGGGCACCGGCTGGGCTCAGCTTCAACCACGACCCTGGACAAGTACCAGTGCTCCGTCCAGTATGAGACGCAGGTGGACCCCGACGAGATCAAGGAGGACTCACTGCCCATCCACGAGGGGGTAGTGGGAAAGCTGTCGGGAACAGACGAGCGCTATCTCAGGGTGGTGACGGACAACGGGGACATGGAGATCACCATCCTTTACGCCGACGGGCCATAAGTTCTGCCCCGGACCGGGGCTATCTAGGTAAGGGCTGCGCCAATGTAAAGAATGCCCCTTCCCAGACGGGAAAATATGAGGGGAAGTCAGCCCCAAAGGAGTCAAAATGAAAAGGATAGGCTACATCGATGCCCGGAGGGTTTCCGGTTTCACGCTGTCCGGAGCATCGGCAAAAAATGGGATGGAGCTGACCATCTCAGATCTGATCACCCAGTCGTCAGGATATACTCGTGGTTTGTATATTAACTATACCGCTACCGGTGTTAAGACCGGCGGTGAGGTCAATGCCGTAGGTCTTGATTTTACCCAGGCATCAACTATAGCCGCGGGCATGTACTCCTATGCCCTGTCCATCTATCTGGCAATGTCTGGGAACAAGAATATCCTCGGCCGATTGTCTGCCATATCCATCTATATCGACGCCATGGGGTCGGGTACGCTTTCCGGTGTGGTGCAAGCTCTGGATATCGGCATAGACGCCAGCAATGCCGTCACCGGGCACAATTTCGGCAGATTCTATGTTGCATCAGGGACGCTGGCCCAGTGCTTCATCTTCCAGGGACAGGCGACTACCTTCTGGAACTTCGTGGCCTCGAATTCCTGCGGCTGTTCATCCTCTTCTACCGCCGGCAGCGTGACGCACAAGATAGCCTGTGCGGTGGGTGGAGCAACCGCTTACCTGCACCTCTTTGACAGCTAAAGTAAATGGTGTACAATAGTATGCCAAGGAGGTTGAAAAACATATGAGACGGATAGAGCTAACTGATTACAAGGTACCCGTCATGAATGAGGCTGGGGAAAAGAAGGAGGAACCCTACCCTGTCAAAAATTCCCTGGTAGAGCTGTTGATGGCCAGGGATAACCGCTTATCGGGCCGTGAGCTTCTAGCCAGAGATGAAATCGCCCGAAAGATACTTGCGGCAGATAGCACTATTCTTCTGGAGGAAGAGGAGTGGAACAAGTTAGTCGCATCTGCCGAGACAGTAACCGGGTTCGGGCGTACCGATGCTGAGCTTCTCAAACGCATCTTTGAGTCGCCGCAAGTAGATGTGGAGGAAAAGATATGAAATTCCCTGTAAAGAAGTGCGAGTGCGGTCTGGACCTGACAGAAGCCGTGCCGGTGCGCGTCGTCAGGAAACTGGACCAAGAGACAGATGCCGTGGTAATTTACGGTGATTGCCCGGAGTGCCATCATACCTATAAGCTGACCGAGTCTCCGGAAGAGCTCAGCGCCAGAATGGTGCCCGGGTCTGATCCTGATGCCGAGCCCACGGCGGTGCCAGGGGACGACTAGGACAAACCATAAGCTATTACAGCCCTGAGACTCAAGACGAGCGAGGGGCGCGCAGTATGGGCCCGCTCTCGGCAATGGGGCGGGCCCGCCTTTTACCGGGTGATGAGGAGGACGCGATGGATCAGGAAAATAAAAAAGGCGCCGCCTTTTTAACCGGTGGTGTAGCAGGTAGTTTACTTGGGATGGGGGTCGGTTTGGCAGTGGCCCCCAGGCCGGTAGCGGCCAAGGAGCTGCCGCCGGCTGAGCTGCCTCCGGGAGCGGTCACCCTGGTCCTCTCCGATGAGGCCATGTCCCTGCTTCGCAGTATAGATGCTTCAGCTCGAGACATTCCCGCCAAGATGGAGTCACTGCGCAGCATGGTCGACAGCTACTTTCGCGGCATAGCGGAGCAGATTGCAGCCATAGCCGAGCAGTTAGGGGCCAGGCCGGCCAGGACATACCGGCTGGACAGCATTAAAAAACTCGAGACCACAATGACGCCCAAGACGCCGGTGGATATCCATGTGGCCACCAAGGAGAACGGGGTGCTGCTGTGGCTGCTGCTCAGCTTCAACTCCAGCGACGTCACGATTAATATTAGATTTGACGAGCTGGACTGGACTATACAGCTGAGCAACTTTGTATCGGCCAGGGTGTCCACCCCACATTTCCCTGGGATATGGCTGGTAAGGGCGGACCCCGACACTCCCCACTACGCCCTGCTGTACTCAGCGGGCGAGTTCAACGGCCTGGAGTACAAGAAGACCCTCAGGATCAGCGCTCTCTACACTGGGACAGACACAGCTACCCTCAACTATGCCGATGGCGTCAAGAAGATCTTCATGGAGACATAATGGCTAACGAAGACGAGGTGCGAGAACTCACCGGCGGCGAGCAGGAAAGTCTTATCGGTTCTCCTGGCGCGGTTCCCAACCGAGACTCCTGGGAGCACGGGCAGAAGACGGTGACCGCCGCCGGCACCGCGGAGCAGCTCCCTGACCTGGCCGTGCCCAACGGCTTCGAGCTGGTGGTCAGAGCCCTGCCGGGC
>CAZNSC010000225.1:0-3274 GCA_964575695.1 uncultured Dehalococcoidales bacterium | reverse complement strand
ACCCAGGATTATGCCCCCGCTCTGTTCCCGCTGTGGTCAACCCCAGCCCAGTGGTACACTTTGTCCCGGCTGTGTTGGCTGGCAGGCGCAGGTAGATGGCATCCGCTCCCCATTTCGATTTGATGGGGTCATCCGCCAGGCTATCCACCAACTGAAGTATCGAAACCTTAGAGCCCTGGCCAGCCCGCTGGCTAGGTTGCTGCACAATTATCTGGCGACCAACCCTGTCCCGGGAGAAGTCCTGGTGCCGGTGCCACTGCACCACAAGCGACTCCGGGAACGGGGCTACAATCAGTCCCGCCTGCTGGCCCAGGAGCTGGGCAAACTCACCAGCCTACCCGTAGCGGATGACTGCCTCGTTCGGCGGCGGCATACACCTCCCCAGGCCAGAACCTCGACCGTGGATGAGCGGCGAGACAATGTTGCCGATGCCTTTGCCTGTCACCATCAGGAGCTAAAGGACAAACCGGTACTGCTTATTGACGATGTCGCCACCACCGGGGCTACCGTTGACGCCTGTGCTGCGGCACTGAAAGCCGCCGGGGCCACCTCGGTGTGGGCATTAGTGCTGGCACGGGAGCTTTGAAGGAGAGAGGGATACCGGGAGCGGGGTTGATTAAGAATTAGGAGCGTGAAACGATGGAGCTACAGATAACAGGTCAAAACATGGAGCTATCAGCAGCAGTACGCCGCTACATCGAGCGCAAGCTGGGCAAGCTCAACCGACATCTACCCAACATTATTACCTCCAAAATAGAAATTGTTGAGGAAAAGACCAAGTCTCCCCAACAACGCTTCGTCGTGCAGATGACAATCGATAGCAAGGGCACCCTGCTCCGCAGCGAGGAGAGGGGTGAAGACCTGTTCACCGCCATTGACCGCGTCGCCGCTACCATGGACCGGCAGATTGCGCACTATAAGGGAAAGCTGTATGACAGGGGTAGGGGCAACTCCGTGGCGAAAAGCGAATTCAGCCAGGACTCAGAAGCAGCACCACCCTCGGCAAGGTTGGTCAAGGTGAAGCGGTTTGTCATTAAGCCAATGCCTGTCGCCGAAGCTGTTGACCAGATGGAGCTTCTCGGACACGATTTCTTTCTGTTCTTTAACGCCGATAGCGAACGACTTAATGTGCTGTACCGACGAAAGGACGGCGATCTCGGCCTGATTGAGCCCTGAACTGGGTTAACCGCAGCCAGGCGGCTTATTTTGGCTCTCAGTGCCTCTGGTAGTGGTTCTATGATAAAGCTGGCATATGGAATCTGCCCTCTAACCCTAATCTCTATCCGCAGGCAAATCCCCTCTTTGCAGCTTATGATAAAGGGGGGTATAGAACCCGCCGATGTTTTATTGCCTGAACAGAAAGTGGTGACCGGCGAAACCCCTTGACAAGAACCCTGTTTTGGCTATAGACTTGTCTATAGCAATGTCAAGGGAAGGTCTTACCATCGCTGAGGCAGCCCGGTCACTGAGGGTATCGTCCAGAACCATCAGGCGGTTCATCAAATCGGGCAAGATTCAGGCTGAATTAGTCCACGGAACTTTCGGGCCGGAATACCGAATCTTTGAATTGCCTCCCGAGTTTCGCAAAACAAAACCCGCTGACAATACCCCTGGCCAGGCCCTTATACAGACCCCTATACAGGTCATGGACATCGTCAGGGAACTTCAAGAGAAGAACCTGGCCCTGGCTGCCCAGCTTGGTGCCGCCACCGAGCGTATCCGAAACCTGGAGAACCAGGTAAAGCTGCTGACGGCCCCCAGACAGCCGTGGTGGAAACGACTATTCACCGGAAAAGGCAGACTGACCTAGTGTCGAGAAATAATACACCGACAGGGCAAGTATTAGCATGACCACAGAGTTGACCTACGCAGTTTTTAATACTGAGATGGGGTGGATAGGAGTATTAGGCTCAGCGCGGGGGCTGCGGCACACCACCCTACCCCAGCCCTCGCCCCAAGCAGCATATCAGCTACTGGGAGAAAGTGCTACCTGGTCGCCTCACCTATTTGAGGACCTAGCCCAACGCTTCGGGACTTACTTCAGCGGTCATGAGGTAACCTTCCCTGATAGGCTCGACCTGTCCCGGGCCACGACCTTTCAACGCCAGGTTTGGGAGGTGACCCGGCTCATCCCTTACGGCAACACCAGGAGCTACAGGTGGGTGGCGGAGCAGATGGAGAAGCCAGAAACAGCAAGGGCGGTGGGACAGGCCCTCGCCAGAAACCCGTTGCCCATTATCGTCCCCTGTCATCGGGTAATAACCAGTGGTGGCAAGCTCGGCGGCTTCAGCGGCGGACTGGAGATGAAGAGATATCTTCTCTGGCTGGAGACCCCGGCCAACACCATATAAAGCCGCGATCGACTAGTACCGTCTCATGCTAACGGTAAATACCTTCTGGGCCGCAATCTCCTCTCCCCGCGGTCGCTTGTAGACCAGGGTTATCTCAGTTTCACCCGCCTTTAACGCCTTGAAACGGAAATACTCAATGCCACCGGCACCGACGGTGCCCGCCTCAGCCCCCTCTCCCGTCTCGTAGTCACTTTCCACCAGCTCGACCATGGTCTGGTCGTGACTTTCCTGCCACCCATAACCAGTGGTAGGATTGGAACCAAGAACAATAACAAATTCCTGATTAACGCCAATACTTATCATCCGCCCCGAGTCAGTGTAGGTCCTAATCCCTCCCACGCAGCCAGCCACCAGAGAGATAGCGACCACCGCCATAAGTATCAAAAACCTTCTCATAGATTCCCCCAGAAATAGATTGCCCGCTATCATAAATAACGAAAATGACGGGGAAAGGTTAGGACAGATAACCCGATGGGATATCACTGTGTCAGCGGCAACTCAACAAGATGAGCAGAAAAAACCAGCGCCAATTGGAGACAAGATATTCACAGCGGATGGTGACTATCAGGAGCTAATAGAGCTTGGGGGCAGATGGTTTGGCGCGATACCGGCCTCGCTTAGCCTCGGCGGTGCCTCTGGCTCTCAGATTTAAGAAATCATCTTCGTATTCCTCAATCAGCCCTTCACCAGCGAAGCCAAAGTACCTGTTATCACCGATTATGATATGGTCCAAGACCTTTATCTGCATAATACTTCCGGCATAGACCAGGTCTCGGGTCAGCACTTTGTCACTGGCGCTCGGCTCCGGATTGCCCGACGGGTGATTATGGACGAATATGAGCGAGGTGGCGCCATGTTCAAGGGCTGCCTTCATAATTTCCCGGGGATAAATAGAGGTGGCATTAACAGTGCCTTCAAAGAGG
>CAZNSC010000224.1:0-3327 GCA_964575695.1 uncultured Dehalococcoidales bacterium | reverse complement strand
CGTACTCCTGGTAGTAGTCACGCAGGTAGTTGATCACTTTCCAGTGGTCATCTGCTAACTCTTCAACATCTTCAGTTTCGGCGATGGCTTTCGCTACCGCCTCGTTCCACTTTTCGGGCTCTTGAATAAAGCCATCTTCGTCCACTTGAATTGAGACTCCATTCAGTTCTATGGCAGGCATAATCAACCTCCTATTCCTGTTTTTCGGCGATCTTGATGAACGTCGCTCCGCCGAAAGATTCGAATTCCAATGTACCGGCATTCACCAGTTCGGTAATGGCCTTCTTGGTGATCCGATGCTCCAGGTTCAAGCCCCTGGCAATGTCGTGAAGGGTCATCATCTTGTTTTTTGTCGTCAAGTACTCGACGATCTGAGCTTTGAGTTCCTCTGTTACTACTTCCGCCACTTGACTTACCTCCTTACCACTTTAGAGTTGGCTTAGACCGACAGGTTTGGAATACTGGCAGGTACTAAACTAGCTATCTTGATATACGTGAAATGTTTCACTTGTAATTGGTATATTAAAGTCTTTTATTTTGATCTCTTACTATAACTATACTCCTGGAAGGTGAAGCGTGTCTTTAACACCAAATTAAGCTAACCTTAAGAAGAGCTTAAGATGCGTGCCGGCCATGGAATCAAAGAATGGATGTGGCGTCGAGTTGCGGCACATCCTTACTATGTATGGGTAACGAATGGGGATGTATCAGAATATAGGAAAAAGTATAACTCGTATCACAACCTGGGAGGGGAAGGAGAGGAGGACACACGTGGAGACTGTAACTACTCAGCCTACCCTCCCGCAGGTTGGGTTAAGGGGTCTCTTGCGCCTGAAGCGCCGACCGGGGCAACTATCTCTGGTTCTACAGTCGCCTGAGCCTGCGGGAGGGTGAGCAATTACGATTCAAACCTTACCACAGTTTTCCGAAATTATGTTATACTTATGCCTGTTCCAGCATATTGATTAATACCCGGGTCAAGGGGATGTAAACATATGACTCCCGCTCAGAAAATGAATCCTTGGCTGGCTCCAAAGAGGGAATTCGACGCTAGAGTATCTAGTCCAACGCCAGGGAACGCAAGTATCAAATGAAGGGTTTGAACGAAAATGGGAAAGCTTCTCATCTTTAGCCTCTTCATTGGCGTTTTGTTCACAGTATCGGGGTGTGGCGGAGCGCATCCTTCATCAAGCGCGGAAGGAAAAACCCCGGCGGCGGCGGCAACACCGACTAATCAAGCCACCGTAGGTCCGTCACAAGCAACTTTGGTCCCATCACCCCAGCCGGAAGGGACCACGAATTACCGGTTAATGAATAGTTGCAACCTCCTTGACAGCCGCGACGTTGCCAGTCTTTTTTCCAGCGCGGAGGTGGAGGGACCCAAGCACCAGGTGAGTCAAGTGAATCACCTCGTCTTTTCAACGGAGACTATCTCGGCGACTGAGTCCTCCTGTATTTATTATGTCTTCCACAAGCCTGGCTCGAAGGAAATGGAGCTGCTCCAGGTTACGTACTGGGTGGACATACCCGACCAAGCGGCGCCTAGCGCATGGGCTCAAGTTTGGGTAGACGCCAGGTCGAAGGCTGTGCAGGCTGTTTCCGGCATCGGAGACGATGCCTTCTATAACAACGGTAGGCTGACATTCAAGAAGGCCAGTCTTTACGTGACTATTGAAATTGTGGGTACCAACCTGAATACGGACACCAGCGCGGGTGTAGACCAGCAGATCGAAATGGAAAAACGAATCGCGCTCGACGCGTTAAGCCGGTTAGGATGAAAGCGACAGGCGTTGAGAATGGGGTCAGGCAGCCAGGTAGCGAAGTAATTTTAGCGCTGCGATTTGGCGGATTTCAGTCGATCGAGATCGTCTTGTTGCCCTCCTCGATGGCTGCCAGCACCGCTCGCCACCCTTCGCGTATGCTCGGGTACTTGGGTGCCCACGGGAGGGTAGTAACCACTTTATCAAGAATGGCACGAATGACATGCCCGGAATCGACGGGCGGACCTACAATGTGGCCGACGATGAGCCAGTGACGAGCGCCGAAATTCTGTGTTTCCTCAATGAGCCGGTCGCTCAGGAGGCGGAGGCTCCGCCGCTGGATGATCCGTGGGAAGGTATCGTGGACACGGCACGGATTCGGAATGAGTTGGGCTTTCGCCCCAGCTACCCCTCCTTCCAGACCGCACGAGAGGCAGAAGCGCTCTAATGGCTGCTCACTCCATCGTTATGCCGCGTCAGCCATCCACTCCAGCCTTTATATCAATATTGGTCATCGCCAACACCCTCCTCTTTCGGCGATAAATTTCCCGGCGTAGAGAAATTCCAGGATGTCGAAAGCAGCCAGGCAGGGCCGGCGCGCTGGTTGGATCGAATCGCATCTGGCCGCCGGCCCTTGCACATCAGAGTGGTGCTCTTTTTACTCGGATGGCACCGGCTGGTGGGCATGGTTATATTCAAGGCAACTGAATTAGCCCGGTGATGTTACCATCTGCGTCTTTTACAGAGGCGATCAGCTTGCCACCACCGACATCTCTGACCTTTTGCTGTACTTGTGCACCAGCGTCTAGCAACGTTTGCAGAGTATTCTCGATGTCACTAACCTGGAAGTAGGCGACAGGCCCTGTCATGCCCTGGCGGTGGCCATTGGGATCCAGTCCTATCTCCTGGTCTCCAATCCTAAAGCCAACATAATACGCCTCATCCGCATAAGGCTCGACACCCAAAAGTTTGCTGTATAGCGTCTTCGCTTAAGCTATGTCTTTGACGGGATAGTTGAATTGCTTGATCCCTTGAGTTTTGTTCATGATTCATAAGTCTCCTTGTATTATAGATTTTGTGGGTGGTTGACGCCACCGCTGTTGTTGTTAGTCGAACACTTGCATTTTAGTCCAGCAAATCAACAGGGCGCCGCTCTTCTCCTACGGCCAACCGACGCCCCGTGCCGGCGCCGGGACAGTTAGTACCTGGCCCGTTCGTGCCCCGTCAACCATCTGCGCAGGACCACGCCACTCAGCCGCCATCAGGAACAGCGTTCTCCTGTCCGCGCCGCCGAGCATACAAGCGAAGCAGCCGCGGTCGAGGCGGATCGTCTGCAGCACCTGACCACCTTCGCGGACGCGCACGCAACGCTGGTTGGGAACGTCGCCGTACCAGACGGCGTTGTCGGCGTCGAGGCAGATGCCGTCGGGAGCACCATCGTCGAGGTCGGCCCACACGCGCCGGTTCGACAGGCTCCCGTTTGCGGCGATGTCGAAGGCTGTGAGCCTCTTGCCGTAAGACTCGGCGATGATCAACGTCGAGTTATCGGGCGTCACGGCCATGCCAT
>CAZNSC010000223.1:0-3330 GCA_964575695.1 uncultured Dehalococcoidales bacterium | reverse complement strand
CGAAGAAGCCTTGAAGCACTGGGGCTCGTGGCCGGATGCCAAGCCGGTGAGACATCTTATGCGGATATAGAGGCAGTCCTGGTAGAACTTTAAAAAGGAATCATGAGTAGAATAATTGGCTCGGCATCACCGAGGGAAGTGGTGAGGAAGGTGTTCTCTGGCGGCGAGCTCGCCTGGGTACCATTTATGCCGCGGGTGTGTATTCATGCCGCAGACCGGAACAGTTATCTGTGCCCAAAATACTGAGCGACCCGGTGCTGCTGGCGCGTGCACTTGACGATGCTCAAAAGCTATATGGCTATGATGTGGTGACCAATATCTTTGATGCCAGCCTCAAGGCTGGCGTGAGGCAGAAACTAGCCAGTGTTGTGGAGCGAACCATACCTGCTTCCGTGCTCGAAGGGCCAAAAGAGCCGCTTCTGGTGCGTATTGGGGATTGCCTGGTTATGGCTGGGTAACAACCACAGAAGGATTGGTGAGCACTCTGCGGGAGGCGCAAGTTTAGGCTATCCGAGTAATCAAAGGGTCGGTCGTGCAGGCCGGAAATAGGTGGATACTGACTATTCCGGAGGTGAAGGTATGAGATAGCAAATCAGGTCTAAGGCAGTACGCTTTTGAAACAATCACTAGGGAGGAACAAGGGTGAAACGCAAAATATATGTAGCAATAGCTGTACTCATAGTCATGGTTATGCTGGTCCCTACGCTGGGCACGGCCTGCAAGCCGAAGCCGGCCGGGGAAATAGTGATTGGAATGCTTGCCGAGCTGACCGGGCCTATTGCTCCTGCCGGTATACCTAGTATGCAGGGTGCCACGGTCGGCTTTGAGCAACTCCCTCACGAGGTGGCCGGTAGGCCCATCAAATTCGTAGTGGAGGACACCGCCAGCGAGCCCGGCCCGGCTCTGGACAAGGCGAGGAAACTGGTTGAAGTCGACGGGGCGAGCATGATACAGGGCCCGCTGTTCGGTAGTTGCATTGCCGCCGTCGCACCGTATCTTGATAAGGCAAAGGTTCCATATATGATGCTTGAGGCGGCACCGGGGAGTTACAATCTGGACTATAATTGGATCTGGCAGCCGCTGGGGACGCAGCATCAGCTGGATTACGGGTTCGGCAGATTCGCCTACAACGAATTGGGCTATAAGACGGTAACAATAATGGCCCCCGAGGTCGCCGATGGCCCCGAGTTCATGAGAGGGTTTAAGGATGGATTCACTGAATCTGGGGGCCAGGTTGTGCAGGAGCAGTACTACCCTCCCGTGGTAGATGACTTCACCCCGTATCTCCTGCGACTGCAAAAAGCTGACGCCTTAGAGACCTTCCATCCAGGCACCTATGTTTTCGGTTTCTACAAGGCAGTAGCGGAACTCGGACTTAATATGCCAATTATAGAATGCCCCGGCGAAATGCCCAGCCCCCCTATTCAGCAGGCACTGGGTGATGCTACTATAGGCGTGGTCTTTCAAGCGGGATATCATTTTACCCTTGATACGCCCGGAAACAAAGAGTTTGTTGACGCTTATCAGAAGCGGTGGGGAGAACTGCCGACTCATATTGCCGGAGATGCTTACAGGAATGCGCAGCTGATGTTGGAAGCGTTGAATAAAACGGGAGGGGACACATCGCCGGAAGCACTGGCTAAAGCCTTCGGCGATATCTCAATGGATACCGTCCAAGGTCATGTCAGCTTTACACCGGAGCGAATCGGAGTTTGCGAATATACCGTTTATAAGATCGCAAAAGTGGGCGGTGAGAAGACCTACGAAGTGTTAGCAAAGTATAGAGTCATGAGCAAGAAAGTCGGAGATAAATTGGTATCCGTTATGGCCGAATGATTCTTGCCTCCTGAGGCATGTGCACAAATGTTGTGAATGCTGTAACGACAATGTGAAGGCACAGATGTAGAGTGCAAAATGCGGGTATGGAAGCCGTACTGGTAACTCTTCTGAATGGCATTTCCTACGGTATGGTACTATTCCTCATTGCCGCCGGGCTATCGCTGGTTCTCGGTTTCATGGGAATCCTGAACCTTGCCCACGGTGCCATATTTATGGTCGGCGGCTATGTCGGCATAGCGGTCGCCCAAGCGACTGGTAATTTCATATATGGCGTTTTGGCCGGTATCCTTGCCAGTGGCCTGCTTGGTTTATTAATAGAGCGAGCAACCTTGCGCTACCTTCATAAACAGGTGCTCGAACAGGTATTGGTGACCTTTGGCTTCGTCTATATAATTGCCAACGCAACTTTGTGGGTTTGGGGGGCATGGCCTAAACCTGCGTTTATACCATATATCCTGGCTGGTTCTGCTTCTATTGGTGTATTCCAGTTTCCCGTTCATCGCTTTGCCATCATCGTTATCGGGGCCGCGATATGTTTTGGCTTATGGTGGTTACAGGAGAAGACCAGGCTTGGTGCCATTATCCGGGCAGGAATGGATGATGCCCAGATGACCTCCGGAATAGGCATAAACCTTACCCCCATTACCATAGGTGCCTTTGGCTTCGGCTCAGCTTTAGCCGGGCTTGCTGCTGTCGTCGGCACGTTATTCTTGGGCTTTATGGACCCCGGCATCGGTACCCGCTTGCTTTTTGTGGCGCTGGCGGTGGTCGTTGTTGGTGGCGTGGGCTCGGTGCAGGGGGCTCTGGCCGGTGCTCTTTTAATAGGCACTATTAATACTCTGGCTACTACTTACTTCTCAGAACTTGGTTTGTTCACCATGTATATACTGATGGTACTTATTTTGCTGCTCAGGCCCAGCGGGCTTCTGGGTAGAAGGGTTTACTAGGTGGCAAGGGAGAAGGTACCAGTGATGGTGGGTAAAGGGCGAACACTTCGTTTTGCCCCCTATGTTGTCATCGGCTTATTCATCGCGATATTGCCCCTTTTCACATCCTTGCCTGTTGTGAGCCTGGCCTCCAAAATTCTTATTTTCGGTTTGTTGGTCATGAGTCTGGACATTCTTGTCGGCTATTCCGGGCTCTGGTCCTTCTGCCAGGCGGCCATATTCGGGGTAGCCGCCTATACTACCGGCATTTTAATAACCCGGTATGGTATTACCAGCTTCTGGTTATCGGCACCGGCCGGTCTCTTGATGGCGATGCTTGCTGCCGGCGTCATCGGTTTCATCGCCCTTCGAGTATCGGCGGTGTACTTCCTGTTGATCACCTTTGCTCTGGGGCAACTGGTTTATGGTGTTGCCGTGAAGTGGCGAGCGGTGGCCGGAGACATTGGTTTGACTAACGTACCATATCCCAATTTTGGTTTCTCCTGGTACTCGCCCACCGGTATGTACTATTTTATTCTCGTAGTCTTCATTATTTGTGCCTTTT
>CAZNSC010000222.1:0-3394 GCA_964575695.1 uncultured Dehalococcoidales bacterium | reverse complement strand
CTTCTAGTGCTGTTGAAGCACCGAATTATAGACCATCTTTGCCTCTCCTGGCAAAGTATTTGGCCGCTATTGACAGCTGCTCATTAACCCAATACAATTTTATTCCGACATGACTAGGCCGGCTGAAGAAGGCGTAACATTCCTTGAAGATTAAATGGCTACTTATCATATACCTGGTGGTAAATATTGTCCTGGCGTTGATACCTGATTTGAATGGACAGATATACAAACTTACCGCTGACTCTGGTGATACCTTAAGAATTGTGCTTCGTTTCCTCTTTGACCCCACCGAGTATGTTTGGAAATGGATTGTCGGGCTGCTGGTAGCGGTGATTGCCCTTTTTAGCCGGTAGGGTTGGGCATCAAGGACAATCTTGGCCGGGACAATCATTACGGATTCAAATCAACAACGCAGGTCATCCGTCCCACTTTCTCTGGTTAGTGGGCTTGCTGTCGCATGATATGGTCTGTCGCCTGGAGGACATCCTACTCTTCCAGCTCCTCAGAATCCTCTGGCTCGATAACCCTCTTTGCTTTCTCAGCGAGTTCTTCTGGCACCAGTATTTTTACCTCACCCAGACCGTCTACTGTAATTCCATAGAGGATGCCGGCGCTCTCATACTGGAGGATAGCTGGAATACCCTGACTTTCAAGATGAGATTTCAGAATATGAGCCCTAAGCTCACCCGGGACTATGCTCACGACCACGTAGTTACGATTTCTGGTCATAATGGTCTCCACACCAGTATCGGGTTGATTCCGCACCTTTTATCATTGGCTTTGAATAGTGTTATAATGTTTCGATTATGTCTCTCGTAGTTATTGGCCATATCTTCATGATACTGGCGATAGTCTTTATTATAGCGCTGTCTTTCCTATTCCGGGAGAGGTTGCCCCAGGCTGAAGTCATTATCTTTATTGCCGCACCAGCCCTTACGGCGATAGTCGGCTGGGTCGGTGCCGCACTGATTGACCGGCTCAGTGAGCGCGGGGCCATGTTGCAGGAGGTCAGTGCTTGGGCGACTGAGGTGGGCACATACATCATAAATAATCCGGTCCGGCCACTATCGGATTTGGCGGCCGGTACTACAGCAGCTACCGGCCAGGTGCAGCAGAATCAACGGGCGCGGCTGCTTGAAATAAGGCGCGGTTTCCAGGCGCTGCAACTGGGGGCTCGTAATGTCAACTATATCGCTTCGCGGTTCGGGAGTGGTCTCCAGCAGGCGGTAGATAATCTGGGAGTGCAGCTGGAGTCGCACGTAACGCAAATCGAGCAGTGTGCTGCCGATATCGTTAAAGAAGTCGCCGGTGCCAGTCTGGTGGAAACGATGGCACGGGTAGAGAATAATATGGATACCAGCACACGCACCCTCTATAAAACGGCTGATGATTTGCTGAAGGAGGTTGCCAGAACAAGGAGAAGGCTGCTATCCATATAATCTGTAATGTGGCTCACAGAAGCCCCCGGAAGCGGGGCGGCCAGCAGTCATTCACCCGCTTTGCTTCCCCCTTAGCTTCCGGTGAGCTTTTGTTCAACCGTGGTAGCTTCAGCTTTCGCCCGAGGAGTTGTCGGAAGTACACCGGGGAATGTCTTCCTGATGGTCAGGGGGATCCAGACCAGGGAGAGCATAATTGGCACCTCGGTGAGCACGCCGACCACGGTAGCCAGGGCTGCCCCGGAAGCCAGGCCAAAGAGGGTAGTGGCAACAGCAATGGCCACTTCAAAATGGTTGCTGCCGGCAATAATGGCTGCCGGAATAGCATCCTCATAGCGTAGCTTCATAATCCGGGCGACAGCGTAGGTGATCCAGAACACCACTAGGATGTTGACCAATATCGCCACTGTAATCATGCCGATGATGGCCGGTAACTCGATAATGAGGTATCCCTGATAGCTAAACAGGATAACCAGGGTCACCAGCAGGGCCACGATGGATATTGTCCCCAGTCTGGGCAGGAGGCGGGTTTCGAAGTTTTCTCTACCCATCTTCTTGATTGCCTGCTTTTGGGTGAAGTAGCCAGCGATAAGCGGCGTAACAATGTATATGGTCACGGAGAGGGCGATGGTGCCCCAGGGCACGGTTATTCCTGAGATGCCGAGTAGTAGCACTGCCAGCGGTGCGTAAAGTACCACCATGGTAAGGGAGTTTATGGCTGTCATGACCAGGGTGTGCCCCATGTTGCCCCGTGCTAGATAACTCCACATCAGCACCATGGCGGTGCAGGGGGCCACTCCCAGGAGTATGGTGCCAGCCCGGTACTGTTGAATCTGCTCAGCATCCAGAAATCTGGCGAAGAGCACCCCGAGAAAGAGCCAGGCAAAAAAAGCCATGCTAAAGGGCTTTATCGCCCAGTTGGCGAATAGGGTGAGGCCAATCGGCCTGGGAGAGCGCAGTGCCCGCCTTATCTCTTCCCAGCTTATCTGCACCATAATGGGGTAAATCATGGCAAAGAGACAGATGGCAATTGGGATCGAGATGTGAAATACCTCGAATCTGGCCAGAAGGCCGGAAATCTGCGGGAAAAGCCAGCCCAGACCCGTTCCGGCCAGGATACACAGTGCCACCCAGAGGGTCAGATATTTGCCCCAGACGCCGAGTTTCCTTTCTTTTTGAGCTTCCTGCGTTACTCTTAGCTCTGCCATCTTTTCACTCCTTATGACGCTGGTCGTGATGTGCCGCTTTCAGCTTGGGTAGTATCTTGTGCTGGTGTTTCCCCCTTAAGGCACCCTTCTTCCCCAGTTGGTTCGCAAAGGGGTATTTCGCATACCAGTGCTTCAATTATCGAGACCAGTTGTGCCAGGCGGGTGTCAATCAGTTTGTAGTAGACTTTCTGTGCCCGCTGCTGGGTGGTAACAATATTGCACTTCCTGAGAGCCTGTAGGTGGTGGGAGATCAGGGACTGCTCCCGGTTAATGGCATCAACAATCTCCCCGACGTACTTTTCACCATCAGCCAGCAGTTTGACTATCTGTAATCTGGTGGGCTCCCCGAGGCAATGCAGCAGCCTGGCCTCTTTCTCCGCCAGAGATATATCTATATCCATACATATGAATAATAATACATATATAATGATGTGTCAAGTTTTAAGCATGGACTTCAGGATTCGTGAATTTCTGGAACCCTCACGTTGTCATCATCACTGAGGCTGCCGCCGCTATCTTATCGCTTGCTTGATGGAGTTGAAGAATGTTGCTAGAATGCTCACGTAAGTTACAGGGTTCAGGAGAAGCAGGCGAGACCATGAAAGAAGCGGTGATAGTCAGTGCCGCCCGCACGCCGATTGGTAGATTCGGTGGCTCTCTAAAGAGTGTACCGGCCTACGATTTAGGTGCCCTTGTTCTTGGGGGTGCACTTCAGAGACTCATCCGTAATTATGAGGAACAGTTCGGCAG
>CAZNSC010000221.1:0-3436 GCA_964575695.1 uncultured Dehalococcoidales bacterium | reverse complement strand
CGACGATGGCGCCTTCCAGCCCGACTACGGCGCAGGTGATTACTTTGGCCAGCATCTTCTGGCTATATTACTGCGCTGTTTGCCAGGTGTCAATAAACCCTGACCGTGGGGCCATTCAGCTAGTAAGTACCCTCTCACTTGAATGCCATGATAGTTTCACCAGCCTTCAGCCGAGAGAGATACATGTTCACGGTATTAGCCGAGATGGTAAAACCAACCCCTTCTATACCAAAACCCACCAGCTTGGTGGACACTACCCCAATGACCTGGCCCTGGAGGTTAAGCAAAGGTCCGCCACTATTCCCCGGGTTAATGACTGAATCCGTCTGCAGCCACGTAATGTTCCTGCCGCTATCGAACTCTATCGCTGAGACAAAACCGCTGGTAACCGCGATGTTCTCTGACCCCAAGGGATAGCCCAGCACCACTACTTGCTGCCCCAGGCTCACCCGACTGAGGTCTCCCAATTCCACATATTGGAGCTCGGTTGCCTCGATTTTGATGATGGCTAGGTCGCGCACTAGGTCTCTCGCTTCGACAGTGCCTGTATAGCTGGTGCCGTTGTCCAGATACACTGTTATCTCCTCGGCGTCCCTTACCACATGGTTGCAGGTCATGATGAGACCGTTGGGGTCGATGATAAAGCCTGACCCCGAACCCAGGTCTGTCTCTATGCGCACCACTGCCTCGCGTACCTGGGCGGTGACTTCATCCACTGCCATTGCCTCGAGTCGGCTGGCCCCAGGAACGATTACCGAAGCCTCGGTAACCTCCACTCCCATCTTGCGAGGCGCCCAGCAAGGAACCGCGTCATAGGCCTCGTTATCGGTAAGCCGTGTTACATTGCTGCCGTCCGCATCCATAATATAGATTTCGACCTGGCCTCTCTCATCACGGTCGGAATCGAAAACAATCTGTGTCCCATCCGGTGACCAAGAAGGATCACCATCCCAATAGCTATTCGAAGTGAGTGGAGTCTGGTTTGTGCCATCGGCATTCATCACGTATATCTCCGCGTCCCCGCCTCGTTCAGATGTGAAGGCGATCTGAGTCCCGTCGGGTGACCAGACAGGGGAGGTATCATTAGCCGAATTAGATGTCAACTGCTCGGGGTTGGAGCCATCGGCATTCATCACATAGATATCACCACGCGCACTGGAGGGAGTATGGTCATATACTATCTTGGTACCATCAGGAGACCAGGTGGGGGCCCACTCGTCTACATTGGGTGTATCAGTAAGCTGCGTTACATTGCCCCCGTCCACATCCATAACAAAGATGTCCAGGTCCTCAATGGTTGTTGCGCCCACAGTGGCTCTGATAAAGGCAATCTTACTCCCATCAGGAGACCAAGCGGGGAAGATAAAGACAACATCTGATTCTGATTCATTCTCGATAAGACGGAGTTTCCAGCCACCGTCGTCGTTCATCACTAGTATTCCATCATCCCAGATCCAGGAATCGTAGACAATACGCCGCCCGTCGGGAGACCATGAAAGCGTCGCCTCGACTGCCTCGGTAGTCGTGAGGCGCTCGACGTTGGTGCCGTCTATCTCCATGACATAGGTGTCCCACTGTTCATCATCTCGGTCAGATACGAAAGCGATACGGTCGGCTTCCACTTCGACGCTGGCGGTGCCTTGCTGAGTGATACCGTCTTGTGTAACCTCGGCTTTGACCGTGTCGCTGTAGGTCCCGCTAGTATCTCCTGCAGTGAAGAGGCCATTGGCGTCAATGGTACCGCCGCCATTCTCCACACTCCAGACGGCAGCCAATCCATAGATAGCGTTGCCGTACTGGTCGGCGCCTACCGCCACGAACTGCTGCGTCATCCCTATGCCAATTTCCGTGGGGTCAGGGGCGATGACCACCTGGTCCAGCGGACCTGGTGAGATAGTGACCGCCCCCTCGGCTGTTCGGACCAGCGCTTCCTGTGTTACCTGAACCTCGACGGCATCAGCGAAGGTCCCGGCCACTTCGTTGGCCGTGAAAATGCCCGCCTGAGTAATAGAACCTATATGCTCGTTGACCATCGTCCAGACTGCCTCTACATCGCTCAGTTGGTTGCCGTACTGGTCTGTGGCCATAGCTTCAAGCTGTTTGGTTTCCCCGGCAGCGACTTCGGACAGAGGAATAGTCACCGCGTCGAGAACGTCAGGGTCAATGGTGAGGGTTAGAGTCGCTGTAGCGGTCTCTGGGGGGTCTCCTTGCTTGATAGCCGTCAGGGTGACTGTTATAGTCCCGGACTTGGTGTACTGGTGCTCAATAGATTCCTCCGTTGTGGTAGTGGTCGCGGTTTGCCCGTCACCGAAGTCCCATTGAAACTCATCAGCGTTAGTGGAGTTATTGGAGAATGTTACCGTTAGGGGAACCTGCCCAATGGTGATGTCGGCTTCGAACTTAGCCTTTGGCGAACTTGAACATCCAGGAACCATTGCGGCCAGTAATACTAGAATGATAACGGTGATTAAGAGTCTGGATAGTCTCATCTGATACCTCCCTTTTTGGTCCGTGTGGCCAATCTCAAAGTAATGCAAAAAAGGGCACCAGCCACCGCTATCAAAAAGCGGTTACCAGTGTCCTTATCCATCCCCTCACCCCCTAAATTTGCTACTGTGCATGTTAATGTTGCGGTCATTTGGCTCGGTCTGTGGACAAGGTTAGGGCAATTTATCCGTTTTGTCAATACCATGAAAACCTAGAACAAAGAGGCGATAAAAAAGCCGGCCATGATGCAGATAAATATGACCTTGACCAGGGCGCTGACGACGTAGCCGATAAAGGTGCCGAAGGCCGCCTTGAGGGCGCCCTTGGTCTTTTTCCGGGCGAATAGCAGCTCGAAGAGGAAAGCGCCCAGGAAAGGGCCCAAAATAACGCCCCAGAAGCCGAGGAAGATTATGCCTATAATCATGCCCAGAAAGGCGCCCAGCATGCCCCATCGGCTGGCCTGGAATTTCTTAGCGCCTAAGACGGGCGCCAGGGAGTCGAGGAGCATTATGAGCGCGGTTATGGCGGCGAAGACGATGACGGTGGTGACCGAAATCCGCTCGAAGCCAGTGCCGATGGCGTAGATAAAGAGGCCGAGCCAGGCGACGGGGATACCGGGGAGGATGGGGGCGAAGACACCGACCAGTCCCACCAGCATCAGAAGCGAGCAGATAGCGGCGTAGAGGGCTAGTTCCATTGGGGTTAATATTATCATATCGAGGTTATTTCTTAACCCTAACCCCCTTTATCCCCCTTCCCCTTGAGGGGAAGGGGGAGGTATTTTTTAAGAGGGGCTTCTCACCCCACAAAAACTTCATTTTTGCGGGGACCCCGTATTCGCCCCTCTTAGACTCCCTTGGTACTTTCCTAAATACTGTCAAAGTTGACAAATGGCCCTGCCTGTGGTAAAGTCATTCTCACTAAACCGGGTGTATACGGAATGATAGAA
>CAZNSC010000220.1:0-3455 GCA_964575695.1 uncultured Dehalococcoidales bacterium | reverse complement strand
GGCGCGGGATACCAGTAGGTCTCGCGGCTGCGCCGGGGATACCGGGGACACCGCCGATAAGGGTGTCAAGTCCCTGGCTGGCCATCGTAGTCAATCCAGTACCCACACTCTGGATTGCGTTACTGGCTTGCTCTCCGACCTGCTTAATCATGGTCAGGGGAGCGGTCAGTGGGTTGAATTGGCCGTTAGGCATATTCCTGTTACCTCCCTACAATTTGTTGGATTTCACGCCTTAGACCGTCGCCCGTCTCGACCACTCCGTCGACGGCCCCTTTTACGGTGTTGATGACCCCCTCCACCGCGTGGCCCACACCGGAAACGACAGAGCCTACCAGCACATCAGGAGGAGGCGGGATTTCGGCGTAGTCTGCTGGCTTGGCGATGTCGCTCTCGATGTTTTTGGCTGCCTGTCCGGCGTTCGACAGGGCGTTGCCTACCACTCGGAATGGAGTACGGGCGACCTGGTTCGCTAGGTCAGCCACCGTATCGACCGCCTCCAGCGGCGTTGGGATTTTGCCAAATCGGTTGGCCATCTCTAAACCCTCCTTCCTGCAAGATTTGGCTAGAAACAAAAAAGGCGAGCCACCTCTCGGTGACCCGCCTCTATTTCTCTAGCCAGCAGGTTATCCGCTAAATATAATGAACCATGTCAAGGGATTTGTCAAGTATTTTGTGGAGAAGGAAACAAATCTTTCCTTTTCTTATGCTTAGTCGGGTTGATCCCCTCAAGTCGATGGGCTACAACCACTACCTCCAGTCTCCCATAGCCAAAGGAGCAGAGCTCCCGGTATTCACTGATTATCACCTTTTCCTCATCCGTTGTCAAGGGGACGCCATCGCCCGCCAAGATATGGAGTGCCTGAAGCACCCTCTCTTTACGTGCCTCCATCGTAGAGCTGGCTATTTCTTGCCCCATAGATGTTCATAAATCTGGTTGCCCAGATGGGTAAATTCATTGAGTATTCTCATCATATCCCCGACTTTGATACCGTTCAGAGCTGCCGACAGGTTTCTGAGGTCGTCGGTCCTGATACCTTCCAAAGATTGAGCCAGCCGATGGATATCAGGCTGAATGGTCTCAATATTATTATTGAGCCTCTGAAGCTCTCCGAGTATCTTCTCGGGCGAAGGCAGACCAAACATCTTCCCGAGATAATCTGCCATCTGCGCTGCGCCTGGTGGTAGTTGGTGTTCCTGGACCATTACTCGCTGCTCCCCGGAGATAATCTCGTCCGCTGGAAAGTTCTGAGGAGGGCAACTCCATTGGGATAGACCCGGTTCTGCTCCCTGAACTCAGACTTCTCTTCCGGGGATAGCTTCTGCAGGACGTCAGCCATGATGTTGTCATTGACAAACTGGCCGACGATATCGCCGACAGCCGGGATGTAGCCGAAGGCATAGCCCAGGACATCGGCCGTAACTCCCTGCATTACCAGCTCACCCTTTTTAGGTGGTGGAAATGGTCGGAGCAGGTCGGTGGGAGCCGGTAGAAAGCGCTTCACATCGAGCAGGGCCTGGAGACCTTGTTTCGCTCGGTCAGCCATAGGTTTACTCCTTCCTCAAGAGTTTAGTATCCGGGCAGGGACATTGTCAAGGAAATTACTTGAAGTACTCCCAGCGGGGTATCCCCCAGCCTGTCTGGAAGTCCTTAGCGTGTCCCCTCGTGGCCATGGTCTGCTTGATCTGGGCGGCGGTAATCTGGGGGAATTTCTGCTTAAGGAGAGCGACAAATCCCGATACGTGGGGCGTTGCCATAGACGTACCACTGATGGCGGCGAAACCTAGACCGGCGCCAGCCTCCTGAACATCGATTATTGACCCTCTGGCCGTCCCGGAATAGATGTTGACTCCCGGGGCTGCCACGTCGGGCTTTAGCGGGAACCGGTCGCCACCCCGGCTTGAGAATGACGCCAGAACCCCATTCCTGTCCACCGCCGCTACGGTGAGGGCATCGGGATTACAACCCGGGCAGCCGATGGTATTCTCCTGTGGGCCTGAGTTACCAGCCGCGATGACAAAGATGATACCCCGGGCCGTGAGCGAGGAAACCATCCGGCACTCGGGGCAGACCTGGCAACCGCCCTGGCACTCTTCAGAACCTAGGCTCATTGAGATTATCTGGGCGCCCTTATTGTAGCAGTCCGCTATCGCATTGATGATTTCACTGGTGAAACCCGTCCCGACACCTCGTCCCAGGCACTTTACAGACACCATTGGGGCATGGGAGACACCTTCAACGGTGACCCCAAGCTGCGTGTGGTAGAGCTTGCCGGCGATAGTACTGGCGACATGGCTGCCATGACCGTTCTCATCGAGCACCTCCCGGGCAGGCCAGGAAATTGCCGAGTAGAATTCCGTGCCCTGGAGCTGCGGATGCGTGGCATCAACGCCTGTGTCGGTCACCCCTACCTTAGTCGATTCGCCATTGTAGCCTTCCCTGAATGCATCCTCGGCACCGAGCATCTTCCGGCTTTCCGAGGTAGGAAACCACGCAGTAGTATCCGCTGGCAACTGGAAGATGGTCTTGACCTGGTTGGCGTGAACCATGCGGACACCGGGCAGGGAGTTAATCTTCTTGATGACCTCGGGGGTTACCGGGGCGACGGCTGCGAAGCCGAAAGAGGGGAGGTTTGAGATTATCGGTAGATTGAGGCCCGTAATCTGTCCCAGTGTAGCGGCAAACTTAGCGGGGTCGATTTCCACGAGAATAGGCTGGACAGGTAGTGAGTAGAGTCTCTGCTCCAGATAAGGATTGAGCACATCACACCTCCTTACCGAATTTCCCTTCCATCAAGGGAGCTTTAGTGCTATAATACTACCGAAAAATTAAAAAAGCAAGGAGGTGCTCTATGAATTTTATGGACGGATACCGGGCAGAGGTGGAGGACGAGATTCGCCTTCTAGTTCAGAAGGGGAGTACCCCCCTCTTGGATTTGAATACAATGAACTGCTACCACTTGGGATTATGTGACAAGGATGGGAAGCCTACGGCTGTAACTAAGGGAAAATATCTCCGGCCTCTTTTCTGCATCGCCCTGTGTGCCGGACTGGGAGGCGACCCGGAGCAGGCGATACCCGCGGCAGCCGCCCTGGAACTGGTGCATCGGACAACTTTAATCTTCGATGACATTCAGGATAAGGGAGAAGAGCGAAATAATCAGCCGACTGTCTGGGTGGTCTGGGGCGCAAACCAGGCCATCAACGCCGGCCTCCAGCTTTCTTCTTATGCCAGGTTGTCTATACATCGCCTTTCACTGAGAAACGTCCCTGTCGAGAAGGTACTGGGGATACAAAGCGTATTGGAGAATGCGGTCATAGATATCTGTAATGGTCAGTTTATGGATATCTCTTTTGTGGACAGTCTCACAGTCAGGGTAAAGGATTACCTGCAGATGGTCAGGGGGAAGACCGGCGCCCTCTTTGCCGCCTCGTGCGCAGTTGGCGCCATGTTGGCT
>CAZNSC010000219.1:0-3480 GCA_964575695.1 uncultured Dehalococcoidales bacterium | reverse complement strand
GACATAGGGTGATGAGTCTTCAATATCGGCTATCGACAAAAGGAAAGGAGGGACTGCTATGGAAGATAAAACATGTTCAATCGAACAGTGTGATATTTTCGACTTCATGGCCAATCACGTGGGATTAACTGTAATTCATCCTGGCGGCTTCGACGCTACACGTAAATTGTTAGAGTCCTGTCATATAGACAAGAGTTCGAAAGTATTAGACATCGGTTGCGGTAAAGGTACAACCTCGATTCTCCTTGCTCAAGAGTATGGCTGTAACGTGGTTGGTTTGGATCTCTCTGAAGACCTATTGAGCCAAGCAACTAGACTTGCAAGAAGGAAAGGCCTAGAACACAAGGTAAGTTTTAGGGCAGGTGATGCTTTGAATCTGCCATTTGCCGACAATGAATTCGATCGTGCTATTGGACAAGCAGTACTTATCCTCGTTGGTGACAAGAGGAAGGCGATACAGGAAGCATTGAGAGTTACAAAATCTGGCGGATATATCGGGTGGCTCGAACTCAGCTGGAAAGAGCCACCAACGAAAGAATTCTTAGACGGAGTATCAAACGTAATCTGTGCTTATTGTATGCTGGTGGTGGAGACATTTGAAGACTGGAAGAAGACATTTGAAGAAGCTGGAGTAAAGGAACTCCAAACCTCAGCTTATTCTCAAGAGTTTAAAGGGATGCGAGGAATGCTAGCCGATGAAGGTTTGGCAAATGCGAGCAAGATCATGTTCAGGTATCTGACGAACAGTAAAGTAAGAAAACGAATGATGACTATGGACAAGTTCTTTAAGGACAACGACCAGTACTTTGGCTACGGGATCTACGTTGGCAAGAAGTAGATAGATACTATTGGTGGCTGCGTGTTAGGCTTTATTCACAAATTACTGAATTGTCCTGCTGAACAACAAAAACCTAGATTGCGTGGATTGACCTGCCCCCCAAAAATTGGTCCAGGTATAGTGTTAGACTTGGATTGATAGGAAAGGGGGTTTCATATGGTGCGAAAAGGATTTACACCGGAACAGATCATCCACAAACTACGGGAAGCCGAAGTACTATTGAGCCAGGGAAATACTGTTGGGGAAGCAAGCAGGAGGATAGGGGTAACAGAGCAAACCTACTACAGGTGGCGGAGAGAATATGGTGGGATGCAAGTGGAGCAGGCCAGACGCCTGAAGGAGTTGGAGAAGGAGAATGCCAGGCTGAAGAAGCTGGTGGCCGATCTTTCCCTGGATAACGCTATCTTGAAGGAGGCTGCAAGGGGAAATGCCTAAGCCCGTCCAAGAGGCGTAGCCTGGTCAATCACGTATGCCAAGAGCTAGCTGTCTCGGAAAGACGGGCATGTAGTGTGCTGGGGCAAGCCAGAAGCACGCAACGTCATCCTTTTCAGAATACGGATGAAGAGGAGCGGTTGACTAATCGCATAGTTGAGCTGGCAACGCAATTTGGCAGATATGGATATCGAAGGGTAACAGTCCTGTTACGTCGGGAAAGCTGGAAGGTGAACCACAAGAGAGTGGAGAGGATCTGGAGGAGGGAAGGGCTAAAGGTGCCGCAGAAGCAGCCCAAAAGGGGACGATTATGGCTCAATGACGGCTCGTGTGTAAGACTGCGTCCAGAGCATAAGGACCACGTATGGAGCTATGATTTCATGACAGCCAGGACATCAGATTGCAAGCCATTCCGAATACTCACGATACTCGATGAATATACAAGGGAATGCCTGCACATATTGGTAGAGCGCCACATAAGCGCTCAGGATGTGATTGACAAATTATCTGAGCTATTTCTGTTGAGGGGAATACCGGAATACATCCGTTCTGATAATGGTCCTGAATTCACTGCTAAAACGGTGAGAGGATGGTTGAATAGACTTGGTGTAAACAGGCTGTTCATTGAACCGGGTAGCCCGTGGGAGAATGGGTATATAGAGTCGTTCAACGGGAAGTTGAGGGATGAATTACTCAATAGAGAAATCTTCACTACCTTGCTGGAGGCGAAGGTGCTTATTGAGAATTGGAGGAAGGAGTACAATCAAATTAGACCTCATAGCGCACTCGGATACAGACCTCCTGCTCCAGAGACTACTCAGCCATTGCACATATCTCCACCTCTAACTCTGGAGGTGGTACAATGATTGGGGGCTGGTCAAGTCTCATTCGCTTTTTCCCCTTCCACCATCGTGACCCCCTTTATGCTAATGTATCAGTATGTTGGTGTGCCAAATTGGCTCTGTCTACACTCCTCGGTCTCAATTATACATGCTTCTTGAAAGCCTTGACCACACCCCTTTCACTTACCATGTAACTCCTGAGCGAACAATAGAAACATTCAAGACTGAGCTATTTCGGGGGCGTGCAAGGTTTTTAAGATCGGAGAAATGTTCGCTACAGCCTAATTGTATCCAAATCCTTTTTGTTAGGCCTGAACATGATGTTCTAGTGCTCTTCATCGTGATCGCCGGGAAGCCTCGTCTTCTACGATGCCGTAATGTAGTAATCAAAAAGACAGGCGGTTAATCACTGTTGAACCCTAGATATGCAAAGCCTCACATATCCTGCCCCACACCATCGTATTTCTCAAGGCCAAGTGATTCCCGAGAGTAGGAACAGGATACAAAGAGCTCATCTGAAAAATTGGCTACCCGTACCTCTCTCAGTAATGAGAACTAATATACATTAACTAAGATATTATATAGTATTATTTGTCAAATAGTATATTGCACTGTTCTCAAGGTATCCTTTACAGCTAAGCTTGAGCCACTGATACGAATTAGACCATCTGACTCTTGGTCATATCATCTAAAACATATCTGGAGATTATCAACCGGGCTATGCTTCTTGTGGCTGTTGATGGCATCTTCAGCACTCAGACTGCCCAAGTAAGTCTTCACTATCTCCAAGCTACTATGCCCCAATAGCGTTTGGAGGGTGAAGACATCTCCGCCATTCCTGAGATAATAGAGAGCAAAGCTATGCCTCAACTTATGAGGAGACAGAGCAATTCCCAGTCTTAGACCCAACTTCTCAATCATCTGTTGAATGCCACCTGCACTTAAAGGTTGTCCATCTCTGTTGACCCAGAGAGCGTCGCAACCATCAACCACCTCTTGCCTGTACATCAAGTAACGCCAGACTGCCTTTTGTGCTTTCGCTCCTATCCTCACCACTCTCTGTTTGGAGCCTTTACCCAACACCAGCATTGTTTCGCCTCTTACATCAGAGAGCTTCAGATTGCTAATCTCAGATAACCTCAATCCAGTATCTAATGCTAGTAGAAGAATGGCTCTATTCCGGACATCCAAGAAGTCTCTACCGCTGACTGCATGGAGTATCTTAGCAATATCCTCCGGTGGAACAGCTTTGATGACCTTCTTAGGGGCCTTGGGCTTCTTGAGGGTTTGCATCGGGCTAGTCTCTATATAGCCCTCAGCTACAGCCCAGTTGAAAAACACCTTAAGTCCAGTGTAGTATCGCTGAAG
>CAZNSC010000218.1:0-3490 GCA_964575695.1 uncultured Dehalococcoidales bacterium | reverse complement strand
TGGTTGTGGCATCGGGGAAAGCCTTGACCTGGATAAGTTATGCGGGATAGCCACTAAGGAATACAAGATAGGGGTATGCAAGACCCATCCCTTCCTGTGCAGTGAAGAAGGCACCGAGCTTATAAAAAAGGATATAGAGGAGGGTGTTAACACCGTGGTCATCGCTGCCTGTTCCCCCCGGGTTAAGCTTGACACCTTCTCCTTCGGCCCTTCCCTTGTCTCGGAAAGAGTAAGCTTGAGAGAGCATGTTATCTGGTGTCACCCTCCCGAAGACGAGGATACCCAGATGCTGGCTGAAGATTACTTAAGGATGGGTATTGCCAAAGCCCAGAAGGTTTTGCCTGCCGAACCCTACTCCGAGAACATCGATAAACACATACTGGTGGTGGGAGGTGGGATAACGGGGATGACGGCGGCCCTTGAAGCGGCAGCGGCGGGATATGAAGTCTGCCTGGTAGAGAAGGAGCTATCTCTCGGTGGCTGGATGGCGAAGTGGCCTAAACAATATCCCAAGCAGCCGCCCTATCGTGAACTGGCAGATACCGGCGTTGATGACAAGGTTAAAGAAGTAGAAGAAAACCCAAGAATCAAGGTTTTCACCAGTACGGAGATAGAAAAGATTCAAGGCGCTCCGGGTATGTTTGATGTTTCCCTGAAGCAGAATGAGACCCAAACCACCTTGAGGATTGGCTCAATTATTCAAGCTACCGGGTTTAAGCCATATGATGCCCGGAAACTCGATTACCTGGGTTTTGGCAAGTATCCCGACGTCATCACCAACTTTCAGATGGAGGAACTGGCGCAACAGGGCAAGATCACACGTCCATCGGATGGCAAGGAGGTTGAGAGCGTAGCTTTTATCCAGTGCGCTGGACAGCGGGATGAGAATCACCTGCCTTATTGCTCCTCCGTTTGCTGTCTCACCTCTCTGAAGCAGGCCCTCTACATAACCCAGCAAAATTCTGAGGCGGCGGTTTATATAGTCTACAAGGATATAAGAACCCCAGCCCAGTACGAGGACTTCTACCGGAGGGTGCAGGAGGAACACGCCGTCTTTCTCACCAAAGGAGAGGTACAGGGCATCTCAGACGAAGAGGGGAGTCTGGTGGTAGAGGTTGACAGTACCCTGCTGGGCGAGAAAATTGGGATGAAAGTGGACATGGTTGTTCTGGCTACAGGGATGGTCCCAGGCACCATGCCCGAAGGGGAAACGGGGGCTACGACAGAGGTAGAGTCCGCCGCCGAAGATAAAGAAAAGGCCGCCGGGGTAGCCCCAGATTCTGGATTCTGGGGGGCTCCCACTCTCCATCTTGAATATCGTCAAGGGCCAGAACTCCCCACCCTTACTTACGGGTTTCCCGATTCTCACTTTATCTGTTTCCCCTATGAGACCAGGAGAACGGGAATCTACGCCGCTGGTTGCGTAAGGCAACCTATGGATAGTGTTGCCTGTATCGAGGATGCCACCGGTGCTGCCCTTAAGGCAATTCAATGTGTTGAACTGAGCGCCAGAGGGCAGGCGGTACATCCCAGAACGTGGGACCAGACATACCCCGACCTGTTCATGCAAAGGTGCACCCAGTGCAAGAGATGTACCGAGGAGTGTCCCTTCGGCATGTACAACGAAGACGAGAAATTCAATCCCTTACCCAACCCGACCCGATGCCGGAGATGCGCTATCTGTATGGGTTCGTGTCCGGAAAGAATAATCTCGTTCAAGGACTATTCGATTGACATTATTAGCTCCATGGTCAAGGCGATAGAGGTGCCCGAAGAGGATGAGGAAAAGCCCAGAGTTGTCGCCTTTCTCTGCGAGAATGACGCTTACCCGGCCCTTGATATGGCCGGCATCCATCGTCTCACCTATAACCCCTTTGTCAGGGTAATCCCGCTGAGATGCCTTGGCTCCGTGAACATCGTATGGATTGCCGATGCCCTCTCCAAAGGTATTGATGGAGTGCTTATGATAGGGTGCAAATATGGTGACGATTATCAGTGTCACTTCATAAAAGGAAGTGAACTGGCAAATTACAGGATGGAGAAAGTTCAGGAGACACTAAAAAGGCTTGTACTAGAGTCCGAGAGGATTCAGGTGTTGGAGCTTTCAATATCCGAGTATGACAGACTGCCTCAAATTTTCGACGATTTTGTGAGCAAGATACAGGAGATAGGGCCTAACCCATACAAGAGCATGTAGTCGCCCTAGCGTAAAACCCCGGCGCCAAAGGCGCCGGACAAATCGGGCTTGTGCAGGCTACGGGGCTACAGAAATAGAAGAAGGACAGTTGACATGAGTTTGAAGAATGCTGATAAAGAAACGGTAGATATCCTGCTGGAGCTAGGCGGCGAGTCGCTCAAAACATGCTATCAGTGCGGTACCTGCACCGGCACCTGCCCCTGGAATCAGACAAGCTCTTTCCTTTCCCGCCGACTGATACACAAGGCGCAACTGGGCGTGGTTGATTTTGAGAATGAAGAGGTCTGGAAGTGTGTCAACTGCAAGCTCTGTGTTCAGGCTTGTCCCCACGGTGTCGAGATACCGGACATAATGAGGGCTCTGCGTCGGGCTATTGTGGACGTTGGCGTCGGCAGAATTCCTGATTCACTCCGCATCACGGGTAAGAATTTATCCGGCGTTGGTAACCCGTTGGGAGAGTCAGCGGAGAAACGGACAGATTGGGCTAAAGATCTTGATGTCAAGACCTTTAGCCCGGGGACTGAACTGCTATACCTCGCCTGCTGCTATCAGTCCTACGACCCAAGGTGCCGACGTGTCGCCCAGGCCACCGTCAATGTATTGAACAGCGTCGGAGCAGATTTCGGTATCTTAGGTAATGAGCAGGCCTGCTGTGGGGAAAGCATACGTCGGGCAGGTCACGAGAACTCCTTCCAGAGCTTGGCTCAAAAGAATATCGAGCTTTTCAACAGAAGCGGCGTCAATAAGGTTCTGGTCAGCTCCCCCCACTGCTATCACACATTCAAAGAGGAATACGGTGAATTTGGCGGCAATATCGAGGTAGTTCATTCTATCCAGTTCCTAGCCGGGCTTATCACAGAGGGCAGGTTAAAGTTCACCAAAGAATTGAATAAAAAGGTCACTTATCATGATTCCTGCTGTTTAGGGCGCTGCTCGGGGGAAGAAGGCATATATGACGAGCCCCGGCAGATTCTGGAGAGCATCCCCGGTATTGAACTGGTTGAAATGCGAGACAATCGCGAATTTGCCTTATGCTGTGGCGGTGGTGCCGGAGGACTCTGGCAGGAGACGAAAAAGGGAGAAAGATTCGCTGACCTGAGAGTAGAACAGGCACTTGAGACAGGAGCTCAGGTTCTGGCTGTTGCCTGTCCCTACTGCATGGTTATGTTTGAGGATAGCATTCTGTCCTCAAACATGGGTGATGCTATTGAAGTTAAAGATATTATCGAAATCGTTCAAGAGACTATTTAGCGACGCCAGCGAAGGTCTACATTCCGTCATATGCATCCAAGG
>CAZNSC010000217.1:0-3495 GCA_964575695.1 uncultured Dehalococcoidales bacterium | reverse complement strand
GCCGAATAGACTTCCTTCTGGGTGATGGCATAAAAAGGCCAACCTTTCCACGGGTCAAGTATTGCCTTTTGATAGCTATCATCCACGTTGTCTCTAATCCAGATGAAGGACTGGTAGTCCTGCTCGTCAACTATATGGTAGTAGTACATGCCTTGGTGAGCAGGGATAGCTATTATTAGGACAAGAGCGATAAGAGCCAGGCATAAAGCATTACCTACGTTCTCTCTTATGAAGGGCACCTTTAGCCAGACGGCGAGCCTCTCCGGCAGACCAAGGTTCTTCACTGCCATGAGTCCGGCACCGGCAATAATGCCTATCATCAACATGCCGTACATGAACCCCCGGTCGTACATTATCGGTACCCCGTAGCCGAAGGTGAAAAAGATAGTGAGCATCAGCAGCATAAGCACCAGGCCCAGCACCAAAGCGTAGTCCTTTCTGTCGCCTCTCAATGCGAGCACTAGAACGCCCAGGAGACAGAACAGGATGGGGAGATAGCCATAGGTACTCATTAGCGGCGGGTAGTCGACGTACCACGTGGGTAGCGTTGGGCTGAATATTGACTGTGCTGTGGATGGTAGCAGCTCAAATATCCAGGGGAAAGGTGCCAGGAAAGGGATAATAATCGCCAGCGTTATTCCCAGACTGTGCTTAAAGCTCCCTTTCAGGTTGAGCAGGATGTAGGGGACGAGGACAATGACCAGGCCCACTGCTGTTGTCGCATGTGTAACAAGTAGCAAGCAAGTGATGATAAACAATACAGCGTAAGACCACAGTGTTCTGAAGTTGAAGGCGATAAAGAGAGCTAATGGGATGAAAGGCAGTGCCATGGTCAAAGGAACCAGGAAAGCGGGCCCCAGCATGCCCACCGTAGTTGGTATCAGGCTCGTGAATAAGGCAGCTTCCCAGCCAAATCCCTCTCTCCGGGCCAGGACGAAAACACACAGGATAGTGATCATGAACATGATACCCGGGAAGTATCTAAAAATGACCAGCCAGGAAATGCCACTGATCTGGTGGAAGATGCCCCAGAAGATATGAAACCCTGCTTCCAAGAACCGGCCCGCACCTATGGTGAAGGTACCTTCCCGCAGCACCGCTTCAGAGCTACCCATGGCCAGCCATTCATCGAGATGTATCGGATAGATATAGCCCTGGTGGGGTATGAAAGTGAGGTAATAGGCCAGCGCCATTATTAGCAGCAGCATAATATAATCGAGCTTTGAGGACCTGTTACCACCTTCACCATTCATGTGCATCGCTACCCGGCCTGAGCACTGCCATTATAGTTGTGGCCCCCGGTTACGTCAAACGGATTTGATGGAGCAGTCAAGGAGCCACACCCTTTGCTAGATTGTTGCCATTCACCTCGTACACAATAGAGGATTGCTCAACCTCTGAACTTTGACCTGAGTGAGCTCCTGATAGGGGCTGGCTACCTCGCACCGGACTCTTTGAACCTATCGGAAGAGCAGAGAGACAAGCTACGTGCTGAGCTGAGTGAACTCTTGGAACGAATAGAGAATGACAGCAGGCGGATTAAAGAAATAGTTGATTGACTTCTAATGTCGACCTAATAAGAGCAGACCACTGGAGAGTCAATTACGGCCACTTTTTAGTGAAGCCCATCTGAATATTGAGATGACGGGATCTGTTTCCTTGGTATGGTGAAATTACTGTTGTCGGTATTCAACTCAGCCAGGGCAAGATAGCACTAACCTTCAATTGTTCGGTGATGAGATGGATGCTTATGACATATTTGTAAACTCCTTGGGGAGTACAGGTTATGTACACTCATAGGGAACAGATTAGACCGACCTTTCACCCATTGTCAAGTATGCATAAATCTGGCCAAAAGCCCTGTAATCATTGCGATATAGTCTATCGCTGCCGGAGAGGCAATCTCTATGGGATTAAAGACTATGGCACGGGAATCGGTTACAGATACACAACCGAAGAAAGTGGACGGGCGGGGTACAGAACGGCCTATTACGCCTAATTACTTAAGCCTTTGTACTTTCGGCTTCGAATTGAGGGCTATGAGTTTGGGAGTACGGGTGGCGTCACGGGTTACGTCACAGGACGGTCCGTATCAAGGTACCCGTATCCATCCCGTACCATGCTTTTCCAGGCACGTTTTGGCTGCGGTCACGGTATCACGGAACGGGTGGCGTCACGGGTTACGTCACAGGACGCTCCGTATCAAGAGTACCCGTATCCATCCCGTACCATGCTTTTCCAGGCACGTTTTGACTGGGGTCACGGTATCACGGGACGGGTGGCGTTACGGCTTACGTCACAGGACGGTCCGTGTCGAAAATGCCTGCGCCAAAACATGTGAATTCACTTTCTGGCTGCCATTGATCAGATTCCTAAGCCAGGTCGTTCGTTCGAATTCAATCTAAATGTGACATAATGACTTCGATATGTCAGAAGAATATGGAAAACCGTCCTTCTTACAGGTATAATTTGCGTATGGATAAGTGGTTGGTATGGACAGGAGCAGTCATTGTTGGAGCGGCCGTAGGGTTAATTGTGGCTACTGAGCTAATTGCACAATCAGTTCCGTTGTGTCCTGCATGTGGTCGGAAGCTCATTATCGGGGAGGATTTTGTAGTTTGTAAGTCATGCGGGGCAAGTATACCCTTAGATAAGCCTTTGAAATGACACAAGCTTGCCACGAGTGACGAGGTTTGATGAACACATTACGCGATTGCGTGGCCCCACTATCGATGCAATCGTGAGTGGAACTGACTGAGTTCTGGTTACTCTTGTTCTTAATGGCGTTTCATAACGTTATCGGATTCTATGTTGTCGGTTCGAATCCAGTCCCTCCTGCCAAGGAATTAATGAGGCGCAGAGCCCAATTTGTGTCTTCACGTTTGCTTGCTCGGTAATGAGAGACGAAGTGTGGTCTGCCGGAATGCAGTTATGACAATTGGGAGGGAGGTGTTGTTAGCCAGATAGAAAGCGCACCAGACACAATTGACGGAAGTATTGAGTCTCACGATATAGCGGATATGCCCTATTTGCCTTTCTCATCTTTGAAATGCTCAGCTGCGCTTCTGCCGAACTCTTGTGCTGCTTTCCCCACGTCTCTGAACTTGGCTTTGACCTCTTCATCTTTGAATCTGCTTGCGAACACCCTTGCCGTGACCTGCCCCCCTCAAACGATACCAGATATAATCTCATAGAAGGGGGGATAAATGACCAAGAAGGGGTATACACCGGAACAGATCATCAACAAGCTCAGGGAAGCGGAAATACTGCTTAACCAGGGAGAAACCATCGCTATTGTCAGCAAGAAGCTTGGGGTAAGTGCCCATACCTACTATCGCTGGCGTAAAGAGTATGGTGGCATGAGAGTGGAACAGGCCCGTCGGCTAAAAGAATTAGAACAGGAGAATTCCCGGTTAAAGAAGCTGGTAGCCGATCTGTCCCTGGATAATGCCATTCTCAAAGAAGCCTCACGGGGAAACTTCTAAGCCCGTCGAA
>CAZNSC010000216.1:0-3514 GCA_964575695.1 uncultured Dehalococcoidales bacterium | reverse complement strand
GCTAGAGGCGATCTGCTATGCCCGTCCGGCTTACGCCAAGCGAATAGGGAGGACAGAGGAGTGATCTCCGAACCTTCTTGTCGAACTATGCGCCCGCTAAGGCTTCCCATTGTTATCACGCTCATCCTGATTCTCCTGCTGCTTGGCAGCGGCACCGCGTATGCCGCAGAAACGGTAAATCAGGCAGGTCAGACGATGGGTATGAACCCAATTACGTTTGCCCTTGTGTTCCTGGGTATCTGCATATTAATAGGAATTATAGCTGTGCTCGGCGGGGTTGGCGGTGGAGTGGTATTTACACCATTGATGATGGGTTTCACCCCGATTGACTCCTTCATCATAAGAGCAACCGGGTTGTTCATCGCTATGTGTGGCTCCCTAGTTGCGGCCCGTCCGTTTCTGCGCCGGGGACTGGCAAACATAAGGTTACTACTGTTTGCCGGGGTCCCTTACTCCGTCTTCGCCGTAGCCGGTGCTCTGCTGGCTGGTTATGTCAAGGCAACCATGGGCGAAACCGGGGAGGCCGTAATAAGACTGGCCCTGGGCTTGCTGGTGATAAGCCTGGGCCTTTTGATCGTCCTGGGAGGCAAGAGAGTCGAGTACCCCGAAGTACGGAATGTCGGTAGCTTTACGGAAAGGCTAGCCCTATCGATGTCATACTACGAGAAATCGCTGAACAGGGTTGTGGACTACAAGGTTGCAAGGGCACCTGTTGGAATCCTACTGTTCTGTAGCGTCGGAGTGGTCTCCGGGCTCTTTGGCGTGGGGGCCGGCTGGGCCATTGTCCCGGTATTCAACCTGGTCATGCTTACTCCGCTCAAGGTCGCAGCGGCAAGCAGCAGTGTCCTGATAAGCATAGGTGACACCGGTGCTATCTGGCCCTATATATTGAGCGGCGGAATCTTCCCGCTGTTTGCCGTGCCCTGCATGATCGGACAAGTAATCGGGGCCACCATAGGCGCCAGAATAATGCCCAGAGTAAAGGCAACCTTTACCCGGTGGCTCGTCATAGCACTAATGTTCGGCTCAGGAATCAAGCTCGTGTTCGATGGGCTCAGCAGAATGAATGTTTTGTAGGTGACATGCTATGGAAAAGGACAAATTTCCGACACCACCGCGGGAAGGTATTGTTTACGGAGAGATTGCTTACTGGATATTGCTTGCCGGTTTGATAATTGCTATATCCGGCCTGATAATTTATATGACGTCACAGGGCTACGCTGACAAGGCATCTCTGCTTGGTCATCTGTGGCAAGGTTGTGATTGCCAGACCATTTGGCAAATGGCGGCTGGTGTGAGCCGACCTCCGCCATGGTACTCGTGCCTGGGGATGCTGTCCAAAGGTGATATGCTAGCCACGCTGGGCATAGCTGTCGCCTGCCTTGCGGCCGTGTTTGGCACATGGGGGGCAGCGTTCCAAATGGTACGCAGCCGAGCAAAGCTCTATCTAATCTTTGCACTGATAATTGCAGTAGTTCTAACCTTTAGTGCCCTGGGGCTGATAACCCTGGAATAATAACTAACCTTCGAGGCAGGAAAAGGACACCTCAGTCTATTTATGGAATCCGGCAACGAAGGGGGCGGGGACATGTGGAAATTCCAGAACAAGATTATCTACCTTTGCCCAGATGTCACTTTCTTGTTCAGTCCAATTCAGATCAGACGCTTTTTCTAAAGACTACACGACCCAGCGATCTCCAAGAAAAACAGGCAGTTCTACAGCGCAAATAGGCCCAACCTGCACTTCCCAGTTAGTTGCCCTCACAAAATCACTGGCTAAAGACGAAGTCAGACCAGGCACGATTATGTGACGATGTTTGACTTTATTTTCCAGACCGCTTTCTTTCAATGCCTGTTGAAGACGTTCCGGCCTAAACTCCCCAAATACTACAGCCATATCCACGGTACTCCCCAAGCAGTCTACCGCCAGCAGATAGACAGGGGTAACGCTCTGTGACCACACGGTCACGAGCACATCTAAAGTCAATTTATTATTTCCAGTTACTATCACAAGGGAATTTTCATCTGGCATGTTGAGTGGTATTACTTCTGCCTTAACAGGTTGCGGAACAGTCACCAGCGGGACGTGAGGCAAATATCTTTCCGCATTGATTACGGATTCAAAAGCCTGTACCTGTTGCCGGGTAAGAAAAGCATAGTCCTCGAGACGAGCTTGTCCCGCTCTTATCTTGTCTAGAGCACTCTCGCACGAAATCCCGGCATTGTCCGGCCAATATCGACATAGGTCCACTGAGTCAAGGTAGAGATCAGCCTCAAGCATACTTATTCCTCTTATAGCATTTTAACCATTATATAGTATTCGGCCTCTACAATAAAACAGAATAGAGCGACTTCGGCAAATAGTGGTCGGCGGTACCCAGAACCGGCCTCTTGAGGCAGGCCAAACGGTATGTACTTGTGGTCACCAGAGTGGGACTTTAGGCCTGAGTAGGTGGCCTGCAGGAACCAAAAAGGGGCTGAGAGGTTGGTACGCAAGGCCGTTTAATGTTAGTCAGCGTTCAGGTAAAGTTTAGGAAGGTAATGTTTTCCTGTAAATCACATGCGAGCAGAGTAGCGAGGACAATATGAACATTGATGCTGTATACCAACCAACATGTGAGACTGCCACAAAGGCACAAGGTGTGGCTACCGTAATCAAGCGTATTATTCTAAAAATTATAAAAGCGTTAAGCTTCGATGCGGATGCAATCTTCAAATCAAAAGAGTGGCCCCATTTGTGGCGAAAGTAACCTTTAGGTAGCACGCAAGATAGAGCTGAAGGAGTAGACACATGCTTAACACCGTTATTTATTGGCTGCATACTATTCCGCTGGTGGAGCCCTGGCGGGCTATCGTCCTAGTAGGAGCAGTGCTTGCATTCACTCTTGCCTTGCACAGCTTATGGGAACTCGGCTTCGTACTGGCAGGCAAGCGTCGCCGGCAGGCAGGCAGGTCTAGGGCATAGTATGCGTAATGCCTTCACCCCTCAACTGACCTAACAGTTGGCCATTGATTCTACGGTGATAGCCGCCTACCTGCTAAATAACAGCGGCGGCATTGCGCTAAGTCGGATGACGAAGCCTGAGTCAAACAGATAGAGGATATTGAAAGTTTTGAAAAAGGAGCCTGACAAAAGATGTTCTTCCCGGGTGCTGGTGTCGAGATAAATCCGCTGCTCTTGATTGGCATAGGGCTTGCTGTAGGAGTATGTAGCGGTTTCTTTGGTTTCGGGGGCGGCTTCATCACGACCCCGGCTCTTAACATCTTTGGTTTGCCTATGCCCTATGCCATCGGGACTAGCATCACCCAGACGGCGGGCTTAGGGGTCCTGTCTACCTTGAGACATCGCAAACTGGGGCACGTGGACCTGCGCCTGGGAATATTGATGGTGGCCGGTACCATGACCGGGGTGGAGTTAGGCAAGCGATTGGTGCTGTATATGGAAGGGCTGGGTAATGTCGATATAATAGTGCGCTGGATTTATGTAGCCGTGCTGGGTGGTCTGGGTCTGTAC
>CAZNSC010000215.1:2534-3536 GCA_964575695.1 uncultured Dehalococcoidales bacterium | reverse complement strand
TCTTGATGGGCCCTGGAAATGCCGATAGCATCCATAAGCCCTTACGGTATCGCCGGCCATAATGGAAATCGTGTAAGGAACATCCGGCTTTTCAGAACGACCTATCCCGCGGTTGTCGAAGGTTACCACGCTATAGCACGGCTAGAAGGCCGGTGTTTGGCAAGACCAGTGATCCGCATTGCTACCCAAACCTCGGATGAGAACAAGGGGGGAACCCGCGCCGTGGACCTCATAATATAGCTCGATTCCCTGGACCTTCACCTTTGGCATGACTGGACCTCAATTAGAATCATCGATGCCTCGAAAAACCCTCAGCCAATGTCAGGTAAGGCATTGCCTTTTTGAGTCTATCATAAGATCTCGCCGATCACTTGAGGCAGTGATGTCGTAGAAGCCCCCTAAGAAAAAGGGAGGGCCTTTTATCATATCATTATGGCTACCTGACCCCGCACCCTTAATGCCAGTTCCGGTACTTCGTCCTTCTCGTACGAACCGAGCGGAGCAAGAACCCTATTAGTCTTTCTAAGATCCCTCAGTTCATAGACCTTATCTTCCCTGAAAATGGGGCTCTCTTTTCTCCAAGAAGGCTTGTGCTCCTTCCTTGGCATCTTCCGTCTGCTGTAAATGAGCAAACACCCGGCGTGAGTATTCATACCCCTCCATCCCTCTGTTTACGGCCTCTTTAATGGCCTTTATGGATAATGGAGGCATTTTCTTGATTTCGTGTGCGAGCTCCATGGCAGCATCCATGACCTTGTCATGAGGAACAACTTTGGCGACGAGGCCCCACTGATGAGCTTCCTTAGCGCTCAGGTATCTATTCGTCATCAAGAGCTCCTTTGCTCTGAAGCGACCGACCTCCGCCGGAAGTCGGATGATACCGTATGGTCAAAGAATGCCCAAGCGGGTTGCTGGCCACGCAAGTCTTGCACGCTTTGAAGCTACATTGAGATCAAACGCCAGAAGCCACTGCGACCCATCACCAGCAGAGACCCCATTGAT
>CAZNSC010000215.1:0-2524 GCA_964575695.1 uncultured Dehalococcoidales bacterium | reverse complement strand
CCATCTCCCTGGTCCGGGCCTGCCTTTTCCTCGACTCAGCAGTCTCTTCACCAAATTCGCTGATGTCTGCACCGGCACAGAAGGCTCGACCGGCACCCGTAACGATTACTACTTTGACCTCATCGTCTACGGTGAGGTCATCGAGTAAGTCAAGAAATTCCAATCGCATCCTGAGGTTGACAGCGTTTAATTTTTCAGGCCGATTCAGCGTTATAACTGCCACCCCATCGGTTTTGTTGACTAACAGGGTCTTGAATTCCAACGAGCATCACCCCCTTTCAAAAATACCTCTTTTTCATTGCTTTATACCCACAGCCTCACGTCAAGAGATTCGTGCTAATGCGTAACGACACAGAACTTGACCGAAAGACCAGGAAAGTCCCTCTCTAGCATAAAGGCTGTGATCCCTTTCGCACCTTTCGGCGGATTTCTCAGAGCCCTATCTGTCTGGCTATGATGTTCCTTTGAATCTCCGATGTGCCCTCACCTACGGTGTATACCAGAGCATCCCGTAAGTATCGAAAAACAGGGTATTCTCTCATAAATCCATAGCCGCCAAAGATCTGTACGGCCTCTCAGGCGACCTTAACCGCAACCTCTGAGGCAAAGAGCTTTGTTGCGGAGGCATCGAAAATGGAGTCGACCCCCATGTCCAGCCTCTTGGCGGCTGCATAGACCATCAACCTGGCGGCCTGGATCTGAACAGCCATGTCAGCTACCTTGTGAGAGATCGCCTGGAATTTCCCAATGGGTTTTCCGAACTGGACTCTCTCCTTGGCATATCTCAGTGATGCCTCATAAGCCGCTTGGGCTATACCTGTCATGTTACCGGCTACGCCTATCCTTCCCTCGCTCAGGTCTACCATAACAAGCTTGAAATTACCTTCCTGAAGACCAACAAGATTCTCCTCTGGAACAGGGCAATCCTCAAATGCTACCTCACCAGTCTCAGAGGACCTAATCCCCTCTTTCTTTAGTTTGGTAATTGTCAAACCTGGGCTATTACAGTCAACAATAAAAATACTGATTCCCCTATAGCCCTGAGACTTATCTGTGCAGGCCACGGTGGTCAAGAAATCAGCAATAGGGGCATTGGTGATGAATGTCTTTGACCCATTTAGGATATAATGGTCACCCTTTTTTCTGGCATAACTCTCAACTGATTTGACATCTGATCCCGAATTGGGTTCTGATAGCGCAAACCCACCTATTCTCTCACCTTTAATAGCAGGGACTAGGTAACGTTGCTTTTGATCTTCCGTGCCTCCATGGTAGATGGGGAAGGTAGTTAAATGGGAGTGAGACAACCAGCTGGTTGCTATTTCCTGACAGACCCGAGACATCTCTTCCCGAAATATGACTTCTGTCAGCTTATCCACACCGGCACCCCCGTACTTCTCAGGGTAACGTACTGCCAGATAGCCCAGTTTTCCCATCTTAGGAAAAAGCCCCTTGGGAAATGTCTCTGTCTCTTCAGCCTCCTCCACGAGAGGGGCAATCTCAACCTCACAAAATCGTCGGATTTGGTCCCGAAAGATTTGGTGCTCTTCGGTTAAAAAAAGATCCATAGATCTCTCCACCTCAGCAATACTAAATAAAATATATCGGAACTTCTATAACTTATTAAAATTATGGATTTTTTCGTGGCAATCTCCTATGCCATTCATTTGGAGTGATGGAATGTTGGAATAACGGAATAGTGGGTTCATAAATCGCGAAAAACAAATCTCACACCATTGATTAATCGGCTTAAACCACTACCTCTGGTAGTGGTACAATAAAAAGGTTTTACCGTTGGAGTAATTAGATAAAATGTACCTCCCTGAAAGGTGCCCCTAAAGCAGGGAGGTACACAATGAATAAACGCTTTAAGAAACTATCACATACGATCTATGAATGTAAATACCATATTGTAATTTGTCCAAAATATCGATTCAGAATATTTAAAGATGATATAGCTGAATATGCTAAACAACAGGCAATTATCCTGTGCCACCAGAAGGGATTAATGGAAGTACTGGAATTGAATGTACAGCTTGATCATATTCATCTGGTGATGTCCATCCCACCGAAGTATGCTCTATCTTCTGTGATGGGATTTCTGAAAGGGAAGCTGTCCCTAAGGTTGTTTCAAAGATATGAGAAGTTAGGAAAGAGGTATTGGGGCCATCACCTTTGGTCCAAGGGCTATTGCGTGAGCACAATAGGACTTAATGAAGACCAGATTCGTAAGTATGTAAGATGGCAGGAAAGAAAGGACAAAGAAGCCGAGCAGTTGGGCTTGGCAACATAGTTTAAAGCAAAACGTTTACCAGCGTACCTTCCAGGTACGCATTGTCAAGCCACCGCCTCTGGCGGTGGTAGTTGACTGATGGCTTATGGTATTAAGATTAACCTTCTGAATCCCTAGGTTGATATGCCGCTAAAATGCCTGACCGTATTTATCTACTGCCCGGATAACCATTTCTAGTTGTCCCTATTCGTTTTTCTAATATCGGTTTTTTTGCTCACAATGGTGCGTTTT
>CAZNSC010000214.1:0-3543 GCA_964575695.1 uncultured Dehalococcoidales bacterium | reverse complement strand
CCTCCGGCCAGAGGGAGTCAAAGGAGGCTTTCCGGGGCATATAGCCCTCCGGCCAGTTCTTAGGCCAGGTGCAGTCAAACAGGACACTGGTCGAGGTCGCGTCCCGTTTCTCGTCGGGGGGCAGGAATGCCCAGAGAGGGCGGGCCGGGGCATCAGTTACCTTGAAAATCCCCTTATCAGGGTGATTGCGGGTGCAGAATGCCCAGAATACCTGGTCAACATCGGTGGCATCGATGTCATCGTCAACAACTATGATTTTGGGTACCATCTGCCCGGCTTTGGTCGCCCAGACAGCATTGGCAATCCTCTTGGCGATATTAGGAAATTTGGTTTCGGTAGAAACCACGACCGCATGAAGAGCACCGGTGGGAGGAAGAAAGACCATCTTCACCGGATAGCCCAGGGTGCGCAGAGCGTCGAGGATATCCGCCGCCAGCGTAAGCCCCCAGCTAAGGTGGACATCTTCTACCGGCACCCCGGGGCAGACCACGGTAAGGATCGGGGCATCGCGGTGAGTAATGGCGGTAACTCTATATATTGGCTTTTCATCGTGGCCCTGGGTCTGATAACCACTGTACTCGCCAAAGGGCCCCTCTTCTCTTCGCTCATAAGGTAAAATCTCCCCCTCGATAACAATCTCCGAGGTCGAGGGCACGGTCAAGTCCACCGTCCTGCACTTCACGACCTCAAGCGGCTTACCCCGGATTGCCCCGATCATCTCCGCTTCACTCACCCCGGCCGCCAATGCCGCGGAGGCGGCTATCGGAGTCACCGGCTCGGTACCAATGGCCACGGCGAACGGCATCGGCTTAGTGCGTGCCTCGTATTTCTCATAGTAATGCCTGCCGATGTGCTGGAAGGGCGACAGAATACCGCCCATAGTCTTCTCATCATGCACCATCAACCGATACATCCCCCAGTTCACCCAACCAGTGTCCGGGTCTCTGGTTACTATAATGTGCCACGTCCCTATATATCGCCCACCGTCACCGCTGTGAATATAGGGGA
This sequence comes from uncultured Dehalococcoidales bacterium, assembly GCA_964575695.1. Classification (GTDB taxonomy): domain Bacteria; phylum Chloroflexota; class Dehalococcoidia; order Dehalococcoidales; family W111; genus CAZNSC01. Next base: position 2,535 of record CAZNSC010000214.1, on the reverse strand, counting down.
CCGGAAACTTCAGCAGGTTGACCTCATCACCTATCTGGACGTTCTCCTGGCACACAGCCGTATCGACCAGCTTCGGCTTTACCGGCTTAAGATGCTTGGCCCGCACCAACTTCTCAATTATGGCCGCGGCTCCAGCCTCCGGGGGCAGCCCCAGCGACATGGCAGTGCGGGCATAGAATCTACCCCCCCTGGCGCTCGGCCCTACCGGCGCACCAAGGACCCTAAAGCCCCGGGGATAGCCTTTGATATTTTCAAACAGAGGCGCCGGCGCTCCCAAATCATAGCACCTCCTGATAATGGCACCCACCTCAAGATTCCAGTCGACCTCCTCCTCAATATGCTGTATCTCCTCTTCGGCCTCCAGCTTGGCGATGTACTCCCTAAGGTCTTTGAAGGGCACGGCCTGCCTCCTGTCCCGTATTCTGGCGGAGAGCCAGTCTGAACCAGTATAAACAAGTAGCCAGCTAATAGCAATCCAGGTGACCGAAAGGGGGTATCTCAGTCTGAACCGAGCCATAAACCGGGGGTAAGGACAAAGTAGTCAAGGCAGAAACCTGCTGCCCGGAAGCCCCGGCCAATGCGGAGACAATCCTTGCAGGTAAGACTCAGCAATACCAAAGTGGAGACTTAGCGTGGGGTTTGTCTATCATCTGCTGTATCCGTATTTGCCCCACCTGCTCAACACCCTTTCCTGAACCTCCTCCGGCCAGAGGGAGTCAAAGGAGGCTTTCCGGGGCATATAGCCCTCAGGCCAGTTCTTGGGCCAGGTGCAGTCAAACAGAACATTAGGCGCGGTCATATCCCGTTTTTCGTTGGGAGCCAGGAACGCCCAGAGAGGAAATGTTGAAGTATCAATTACCTTGAAAATGCCCTTATCGGGGTGATTACGGGTGCAGAATGCCCAGAATACCTGGTCAAAGTCGGTGACATCGATATCACTATCCACCACCATAATCTTGGGTATCATCCGCCCGGTCTTGGTGGCCCAGGTAGCATGGGCAATCTCCTTGGCGATATTAGGTAACCTGGTCTCAGTGGAAATAACCACGAGGTGAAGCGCCGCATAAGGCGGAACAAACGCCATCTTTACCGGATAGCCCAGGGTGCGCAGAGCGTCAAGGATATCCGCCGACCAGATAAGGGTCAAGCTGAGATGCTCATCTGGAGGAACCCCGGGGCAAGCCACGGGGAGGATCGGGTCATGGCGATGGGTAACGGCGCTGACCTTATACACCGGCTTTCCATCATAGGTCGAAATTTGATAGCCGCTGTATTCTCCCAGGGGACCCTCCGCCCTCCGTTCATGAGGCGGCACCTCGCCCTCAATGACTATTTCCGAGGTTGCGGGCACGGTCAAGTCCACCGTCCTGCACTTCACGACCTCAAGCAGCCTACCCCGCACGGCCCCAATAACCTCAACTTCATCAACCCCGGCCGGCACTCCCGCCGAAGCCATCAACGAGGTCACCGGCTCGGTACCAATGGCCACGGCGAACGGCATCGGTTGATTGCGTGCCTCGTATTTCTCATAGTAATGCATGCCAATGTGCTGCGAGGGCAGGATGATGCCGCCCATAGTCTTCTCATCATGCACCATCAACCGATACATTCCCCAGTTCACCCAACCGGTGTCCGGGTCTCTGGTGGCCACAATGTGCCACGTCCCTATATACCGCCCACCGTCACCGCTGTGAATATAGGGGACCGGAAACTTCAGCAGGTTGACCTCATCACCTATCTGGACGTTCTCCTGGCACACAGCCGTATCGACCAGCTTCGGCTTTACCGGCTTAAGATGCTTGGCTCTCACAAACTCCTCAATTATCGCCGCGGCTCCAGCCTCTGGGGGCAGCCCCAGCGATATAGCAGTACGGGCATAAAATCTAACCCCGCTGGCACTGGCACCTGCCGGCGCACCAAGGATCCTGAAGCCCCGGGGATAGCCCTTGATATTCTCAAACAGAGGCGCCGGCGCTCCCAAATCGTAGCACCTCCTGATAATGGCGCCCACCTCAAGATTCCAGTCGACCTCCTCCTCGATATGCAGTAACTCCCCTTCTGCCTCCAGTTTAGCCATGTACTCCCTAAGGTCTTTAAAGGGCAAGGGCAGCCTCCTGTTCCGTATTCTGGCAGAGAGCCAGTCCGAACCAGTATAAACCAGTGAGCCGACTCAAGGCAATCTGAGCAGTAATCGAGATTGTTTATAAACCTCACCCCCTTAATCCCCCTCTCCTTAGAAAGGAGAGGGGGATAGATATTAAGAGAGGGGTTTCACCCCTCTTAGACACCTTGCAGACCAACATTCTCCGAAGGAGAGGAGGAGACTTTATAGACAGGCTTTGCCCCTCTCTTTTTTTCACCTCCCCCTTCCACTAATAATAGCCTGGCCTCATAAGTGCAACTTGCCCCAAAAGTGCTTGAAAATTGGAACTCTTAAGGCAAAGCTCTTGATAGGATGAAGGCGGCAATGAAACAGGTTTTCGAACAATCTTGGCGGAGGATTATTTAGTAAATGGATTTAAAGGGCAAAAGCCC
>CAZNSC010000213.1:0-3574 GCA_964575695.1 uncultured Dehalococcoidales bacterium | reverse complement strand
AATTTCAATATAGTAGTCCAAAATGGCATGCCTACTTATCCCACTGACCCTCTGGCCTCTGGCGACTTCGACGAGTCCAACTACTCTGGAACCGGCAACAATACCTTCAGCACCTCCGAATTTTCAACCTCGGGATACAATGAGCTAATCCTGAATTCCACTGGGCTAGGCTGGATAGACGACGATGGCACAACTAAGTTTTGCCTCAGAAGCTCTGAAGACATAGCAGCGAGCGCCCCGACAGGTGACGAGTATATTGCCGTCTACACTTCGGAAGAGACTGGAACCGACAAAGACCCTTACTTGGAAGTTTACTACTGGGCACCTGTTCTTGAGGTAACTGGAGTTTCCAGTGGGTTGCGCAGACTGGTTGTCTACGCCGACAGCACTGACTTTACGCTGGAAGTCTACGACGAAGAGGATAGCTTAATAGACAGCGACACCACTGCCCTCGGAGGAGCTTCGGTCCCGGACAACGATAACGACTGGAGTTTCATCACCAACGGCTCCATGGTCTGCATGGAGTATCATAAAATATGGGTGGGTGGGACGCTAAAACAGCACATCGTATATGAACGAGACACCACTTTCCAGGACCAGACGGCATATGACAACGACGCCACCCCCACCTTTATAACGTCCACGACTGACCCGGACGTCGCGGCCACGTTAGAGAACTTTCGCCCGAGAGCCGAGACGATATACACGGGAGCTATCGGGGGCGAAACTCCCGAGCTGCTGACCGATATCCCCGAGCAGCCCCCTGAGCTCTACGGTGAGGAGGGGGAGGGGTTGAGCCATATCCCTGGCGCCGAGTTGGTCGAGGTAATGCTCGAGGAAAGCGATATTCCTGCGGACTTCTTCTGGATATGGGTCTGTTATGGGTTAGCCGCCATCTCAATCCTTCTCGGCTACCGCTTTATCCGCAGCAGCCTCCTCTTCCCCGTCATCATCGGCTTCGTCGTTATCCTGGGCTTCTCTCTGGCCGGCGGAGGTGACCCCGTCCCGCTATGGACACTTTTCTCGTACGGCACAATCAGCGCCGGCTTTATAGTTTCAGAAAGAGTATTCGGGTGGTGAAGGCATGAGTCCGAAGTTAATGATGTTCGCCTCGTTTGTCTTCCTTATCGGCACCCTCTGTTGCCTTTTCATCGAGGGAGAATACTTCGGCACCGACGAGGTGAGCTTGGCAAATGCCATGACCGGTTATGAGGTCGTCGAGGTTAGTAGCGGCGGGACGTGGTCATTTGCCAAATCAGCTGGGGACTTTTTAATCCACGGTATACCTAAAATCATATCGTGGGACTATAACTTCTTCGAAGGGGGCTTCTTCATCTTCAGGATCTTCTTCATCATGACATTGAGTGTGATGGTGGTTTGGATGATAATCCAGATCTTCATGACAGTGGCCCAAGGTATTATCGGGTGGATCCGGGGGGTGTTTTAGAATTACGTCCCCCTGCCCTTTTCGTCTGCCAATAGCTTCTCCCAGTTTTCCCTGTTGTATTTGAGACAGCTCATCGGATAGGTGGGCCTAGCGCAGTAACCATCCTCGCTCAAACTGCAGGGACGAGGCTTCCCCTTCACTATCCCGTCACAGAGCCGACGGTGGTGATTGCCGCCCGGGGGGGCTGCGGCGATGCTGTCCGTAAGCAAAGCTGCAGGGGCAGCGTGAGCTTCATTTTCCTCGTGGAGGAAGTCCAAGGGGAGCGTTAAGGTTCGACCACAAGCAGAGCAGAGCCAGAGTTGTTTCCTATGGCGCCCCGACCAGCGCTTCTCCTTCTTCCCCATCACCGTCTCGCATTCAGGGCAAAGGGGACGACCGGTAGCGGGGTCTCTCTTTGTCTTCGGTCTTCTTTGCTTGGCTTGGCTGGCTTTGCTTGTGTTAGGCGTTTTCATCGCACCTGCAATGCCTTCTGCTGTCGTTTGGCCAAGATGCCGTCCCTTTCCTGGCGTAGCTCCTCGAACTTCTTGGAGAGCCGGCGGAACTCCGTCATGGTTACTTTCTCGGGGTCCACAACGCCCTCCTGCCACAGCCGGTGGCACTTTCTCTCTACTGGGCAACCGTCGCACCCAGCAGCCCCCATCTCGTCGAAGCATTTACAGATAGTATTGCCTAGAACTACGCTCAGTGGGTCTTGCTCCTCCGGACCGGGCGGCTCGGCTTGTTTGCCTGGTCGCGGTCTTTCGGTGGACATATTCAGCGCACCTCCTCTAAAATAGCTACCCCTTTTTTACCCGTCCGTTTTCCTGCCTGACGGAGCCCGTTTTTCGGGCGGATGTTTTTTTACCCTCCGCAGGTCTTCGTGAAGACCACGAAAAAGCCAACAAGCACAGCCAGGGCGATGAGCACCCAGACAATGCAGCAGCCCTTTCTTCTGATTCCTCTCTTCTTTACCCTCTACCTCCTGTCGGCAAATCTCAGGTGGTACCCCGTCGTCTTCCGGGGCTTCTTATCCTTGGCGCCCTTGGGCCTGCCCACGTGCTTCCCCTCCGCGCGCATCTTGGCCATGGCCGCCTTGATACGCTCTGACCGGCGGGTGCTCTCGAACTTCGCCACCCACCCTGTGATGGAATAGAAGAGCTCCGCCATAAGCTCGTTGGGGAACTCCGTCCAGCTTTCCTGGTGGGAGATAATCCTGACCCGATACTCCTTCAGGGTGTCGACGAGGCGGAGGATAGCGGCCGGCCCCTCCCGAGTCAGCCGGTCCAGGGCCCAGACCAGCACCGCCTCGAATCGGTGGCGGCTGGCGTCGACGAGCAACCGCGACAGCTCCCGCTGGTGGCCGACCTTCCAAGCGGATTCTTCTTCTTGGTAGACCTCGACGACTTCCCAGCCCCGGTCCCGAGCCATCTTTTCCAGCGCCAAGAGCTGATTCTCGGTGTCTTGCTCGGCTGTGCTAACCCTGCAGTATATGGCGACTTTCACTTAATTATGTCCCCCTCAGCCTCTCCAGCCCGGGCTTCTCCACGACCTTGGCGCCGGTACCCCGGCAAAACTCCAGCAACTCCTCCACCTTCTCCCAGGGTGGCTCCGGCAGGTTATGGCGGTAGTTGTCGGCGCCGACCTCAATGATGGCCGGCCCGAGCAGCCCTATCCAGCGCGTCAGCTCCCTCGGGTCGAAGTCCATCACAGGCTCGATGGAGAGGAACTTCCGCGGGTGCTTCAGGGCCTGCAGGTCCATCCACCGCTTCAGTGGCGCCGGCGCCTTGCTTAGCCCGGGGTCGTAGTTGGTCTCGATGGTGGTGCCCGGTATTACGTTCAACGGCAGCGGCGCCGGCCACTTGAGGAAGTAAGCGGGGTTTTTGGTTATGAGCAGGAAGTCGGTGCCGGGGTACCGCCGAATCCGGTCTAGAATCTGCCAGAACTCATAGCGGGTGGCGAAGCTGATGTCGCCCATGTAGGCCACGAAGATAAACTCCCCGGGGTTGAAGCCCCTGGTCAGCAGCTCGGGGACGAGGTGAGGCTTCTCAAAGCCGTCCCGATAGCGCAGGTTATGCCTCAGCCTGGTCTGGGCCAGAACCTTGGCGTTGCAGTAGGTGCAATCGTATTTACAGCCGACGAAGACGTTCC
>CAZNSC010000212.1:0-3594 GCA_964575695.1 uncultured Dehalococcoidales bacterium | reverse complement strand
GGGGGTCTACTGGAGACTCTGGACATCAATATCTCCGACGAGCTGGGCACGCGGAATTATGAAATGTTTAGCGGTGGTGAAGCCTTCCGCATTAACTTTGCCCTTCGCATCGCCCTGTCCAAGCTGCTCGCCAGACGCGCCGGGGCACCACTGCGCACCCTGATTATTGACGAAGGCTTTGGCACTCAGGATAGCGCCGGCATCGAAAAAGTAAAAGAGGCGATAAACTCCATAGAGGACGACTTTGACAAGATACTGGTGATTACTCATATTGATGAGCTCAGGGATGCCTTCCCGACCCGTATCGATGTTGTCAAAACCGCGGATGGCTCAACGCTTGAGGTAAGCTAATCTTTGATAACCCCATCCCCTGTATCCCCTTCCCCTTATCAAGAGGAAAGGGGAAATTCTCTTAGAGGGTTGCACCCCTCTAACTCCCCGATTTTTTCTAAGGCGAGGAGAGTTTAAGAGGGGCTTCGCCCCTCTTTTTTCTATCCTCCCCCTCTCCTTTGAAGGAGAGGGGGATAAAGGGGGTGAGGATGACAAATAATCTTATAGACCGAGGTCGGCGGCAATCCCCTTCATTGCCTCCAGCCCCAGCTCGATAAAGTCGTCGAGCTCGAGCCCGATTTCACGGCACTGGGCGATGTATTCCCGGTTCACCGCCGCAGCAAAGCCTTTTTCCTTGTTCCTTTTCATCACCGACTTCGCCTCAAGACCGGCCAGTTTCTTATCCGGGCGTACCAGGGCTGCCGCCGTGATGAGGCCGGTTAGCGGGTCACTGCAAAACAGGGCTTTATCAAGCTTCGTTTCCCGCGGGATACCGTGTGTCTCATTATGACATAAAATAGCGTGAGCTATGCCCTCACTAGCCCCCATCTCCCGGGCAATGTCAGCCCCCAGCTTACTGTGGATGTGCATATCCTCCTCGGCAAGCTCCGCATCGATATCGTGGAGGAGACCGGTGAGTCCCCACACCTCCTCATCTTCTCCAAGGCGTCTGGCTAGAGCCTGCATGACCGCTTCAGTAGCCAGCATGTGCCGTATCAGATTTTTGTTCTCTACATTAGCCCTCACGGAGTCCAGTGCTTCTTCGCGAGTCATTTTTTCTCCTCCACTGTCGGCTGGTATTCAAAGCCAAAGGTAATGGGAAACGATTATATCATCCGTGGCACATCGGTTGCCAGCACCTGGCCATGCCGCCAAAACAAACGCCATTAGCTGGTAAGGGCATACTCAATATCCTTGGGTAACACTTTGCCTAAATACTGCCCGGTGGCTGAAGACCTCGCCTCGGCTATCTCCTCAGGAGTTCCACTGGCCACGATATAACCCCCCCGGTCACCAGCCCCCGGTCCGAGGTCAATAATATAATCGGCATTCTTAATCACATCGAGGTGGTGCTCGATGATAACCACCGTATTGCCGGCGTCAACCAGCCGCTGTAGTACCCGGAGTAGCGCGGCCACGTCTTCAAAGGAAAGGCCGGTCGTTGGCTCGTCAAGAATGTACAGTGTCCGCCCCGTTGACCGCCGCGATAGCTCGGTCGCTAGCTTCACCCGCTGTGCCTCACCACCGGAGAGGGTCGGTGCCGGCTGACCGAGACGAATATAACCTAGCCCAACATCGTTCAGTGTTTCCAGCTTACCTCTCACCTTGGGGAAATGTTCAAAGAAAGCCAGAGCCTGCTCAACAGTCATGTTCAGCACCTCGGCGATGTTTTTGTCCTTGAACCTGATCTCTAGGGCCTCACGGTTGTAGCGCTTCCCCTTACACACCTCGCAGGGAACGGTTACATCGGGCAAGAACTGCATCTCAATCTGGATGAACCCCTCGCCACGGCAGGCTTCACAGCGCCCGCCTTTAACATTAAACGAGAACCGGCCCGGGCTGTAGCCTCTCATCCGTGCTTCAGGGACCGTGGCAAAAAGCTCACGAATCGGGGTAAAGGTGCCGGTGTAGGTAGCCGGGTTGCTGCGCGGGGTGCGCCCAATAGGCGATTGGTCAATATTGACCACCTTGTCAATATACTCGACGCCGGTAATATCATCACAGTCACCCGGCCTCTCCCGTGACCGATATAACATCTGTGCCAGCTTCTTATGCAGAGTCTCATCGATAAGGGTGCTCTTACCGCTACCGGAGACCCCGGTAATACAGACGAACTTGCCCAGGGGGATACGGACATCTATGTTCTTCAGATTGTTCTGCCTTGCCCCCCTTATTACCAGTTCCTCACCTGAGCCCGGGCGACGCTTTGATGGCAGGGGAATCTCTTTGACGCCGCTAAGGTACTGGCCGGTTATTGACTCCTTGCGGCTCATAATATCAGTCAGAGTTCCGGTGGCAACAATCCACCCCCCGTGCTCCCCGGCACCGGGCCCCATATCAATAATGTGGTCCGCCGCCCGCATCATGGCTTCGTCATGCTCGACGACCAGTATCGTATTACCCAAATCTCTCAGTCGCTTCAGGGTCTCGATCAAACGGTAGTCGTCGGCCGGGTGCAGGCCCACTGTCGGCTCGTCACAGATATAAAGCACCCCCATAAGCCCGCTGCCAATCTGGGTTGCCAGGCGAATCCGCTGTGCCTCGCCGCCGGAAAGGGTGGCCGAGGGACGGTCAGTGGTAATATAATCCAGGCCGACATCTTTGAGGAAGCTGAGGCGGGCTTGAATCTCCTTCAGGATTTCCCGGGCGATTATCTGCTCGCGCTCGGTAAGTATCCCGTTTTTGCCAATCATAGCTACCCAGTCCAATGCCTGGGTCACGGACATTGAACTAACATCCATGATGTTTCTGCCACCGACGGTCACCGCTAAGGATTCCGGTTTGAGCCGCTTGCCCTCGCAGACGGGACAAAATCTGGATACCATATAGCGCTCCACCTGAGCCCGGGAGTGCTCAGACTCTGTATCCCGGTAGAGTCTCTCCATGCGCGGGATTACTCCCTCGTAGCCGGTGAAGTACTCTCTGACATGACCATACCGGTTTCGATACCTTATCATCTCCCCTTCTTCACCGTAGAGTATCAGCTTAAGCTGGTGCTCGCTGAATTCCTTGACCGGGGTATGCAGGGAGAAACCATGTTGCCGTGCCAAAGACTCAAGCTGGTCAAAGTACCAGGATTGCCATTGCCAGGGGCGAATCGCCCCTTGAGCTATAGATAGCTCCTTATTGAGTACCAGTTCCGGGTCTATCTCAAGCTTGACTCCCAGACCACCGCAGGCAGGACAGGCGCCGTGGGGACTGTTGAAGCTAAAGGTTCTCGGCGCAATCTCGCCCAGGCTGATGCCGCAGTGAACGCAGGCGAAGTGTTCCGAGAACAGCAATTCCTCCCCGTCAATAATTGATACCAGCACTACCCCGGCCCCAAGCTTGAGGGCAGTCTCAACTGAGTCAGCGATACGGCTCTGGCTCCCGCTTTGCCCGATTATCAGTCTGTCCACCACGGCTTCAATGGTGTGCTTCTTGTTCTTATCGAGCTGAAACTCCTCAGACAAATCATGGATATTCCCATCAACCCGCACCCTGACATAGCCTGCCCTACGCAGGTCATCAAACACCGCCTGATACTCCCCCTTACGGTCTCTA
>CAZNSC010000211.1:0-3598 GCA_964575695.1 uncultured Dehalococcoidales bacterium | reverse complement strand
GCCCGCTGTCGAATTCGCCACCGACCCCGAGGTCGCCTCCCTCTTCAGCCGAGAAAGCATCCCCGTCTATCCCAGCCCCCGTCGCGCCGCCCACGTTCTGAATCGGCTGGCCTGGTACCGCGATTACCTTAACTCTATCGGCAAATAGGGTTACCCAAATCCGATTATAGTTAACAATAGTCGATTTATTTCTATTGTCAGAAAATACCAGCCGTAGATAGGCAGTAGAAGGGCGTTTACTTCACATATCGCCCGAATTTGGCAGAAAAAGAGAGTATGAGCCAAATCAAGGCAGCTAGAAAAGAAAAAAGCCCATCCCCCCTCCCGTATAGTAAACTTGACGCCAAAGGTCTATAATCAGTATGATAAAGTATGCTAGACGGCAAATGCCCAAAATGCGCCTATCGCTGTTCAGGTTGGGCGTTGCAGTTCCCCCAAAATCAGACGTGTCCCAGATGCGGTACGGGGTTGGTGATTACCGAGGGCGGCAGGAAGGTTTCCACGGGCTACTCTCCGTTCACGGCGGAGAAGTATGTCATCGATGCGCCCTCCAAGACCCCCACCCCCACCAAGAAAAAGGGCGGCCAAGACAAGCCGACCGGCTCCTAAACTAATCGCTCATCTGGAAGCACGGTTTGCGTTTCACTATCGCCAAATTTTCCCCTTTTAAACCTTCGGGCAAAAAAAGTTGCCATGCAATATTATTTTATGCTATCCTCTGAAACGGCAAAATGTCACCGACATTATGCGATGTTTTTCCAATTTTATGACTATACCCAAGACCCGTGAAATTGAAGGGTCGATTTTTTTGATAAGAAGGGCATCATCCCAGCGGGAGGTAGAACCATGAACAAAAGGGACAAGCTGGTGGCCATCGTCGGCGTCGAGAACTTCTCCGACGACCCCAAGGCTTTAGAGAGCTACGCCAAGGACTTCAGCCTGCAACCGGCGGGTAAACCCGAATACGCGGTCAAACCCAAAGACACCGAGGAAGTGCAAAAGGTAATCAAGGTGGCTAACGACCATTCTCTCCCCGTGGTACCGGTCAGCTCCTGGGTGCACTACTACGGGGCGGCCATCCCCAAGAAGGGCGGCATCATCCTCGACCTTACCCGCATGAACCGCATCTTTGAGGTCGACGAGTTCAACCGCCGCGTCCGCTTCGAGGCGGGGGTGACCTGGGAACAGCTCACCGAACACCTGGCCGAGAAGGGCTTTCGGGTAATGATGCCCCTCCTCCCCCACCCCCAGCGCTCGGTGCTCACCGACAGCCTGGAGAGAGAAGTCATCACCAACACCGTCTATGACTACGGCGAACCGATGCAGAGCATGGAGGTCGTCTGGCCCAACGGCGAGGTCTTCCGCATGGGCTCGGCCAGCGTCACCGGTTACCCCGATTCCCCCTCCGAGGGGGGCAACCCCTCCGGCCCCGGCCTGGACTTCTATAGGTTAGTGCAGGCGGCCCAGGGGACGATGGGGGTGGTGACCTGGACCAACCTCAAGACCGAGTTCCCCACCCAGAAAGACAAGATGTTCATCGCCCCGGTCAAAGACCTCAACCAGACCGTCGAGTTTCTATATCGCATATTGAAGATAAGAATCGGCCAGGAGTGCCTGCTGCTCAATAATACCGACTTGGCGGCAATAATGGCCAACGACATCAAGAAGGAGTTCGCCTCACTCAGGACCTCCCTGCCGCCCTGGACTTTGATCCTGGTCATCAGCGGACACTTCCGCGACCCCGACGGCAGGATTAGATACGAAGAAAAGGCGCTTAATGATATTACCAAAAACGAGTTCCCCGAAATATCGTTCGGCGCTGACCTCCCCGGGCTTCCCGGCTCGGGCCAAAGGCTGCTGGGTATGCTGCGCCAGCCCTGGCCCAAAGAGGTGACCTACTGGAAGAACCGCGCCAAGGGCGGCTGTCACAGCCTCTTATTCATCACCAAGCCGATGCTGGCGCCCAAGTTCATTGAGAAGATGACATCGCTGGCCTCCCGATACGGCCTCCCCGAAAGCGACCTGGGCGGCTACATGCAACCCATCGAGCATAATCGGGCCTGCCAGCTGGAGTTCGACCTCTTCTACGACCCCGCCAGCAACCCTGAGGTGGAAAGGGTACGCACCCTGGGCAGCGAGGCCGCCAAGACCTTTTTCGACCAGGGCGCCCTCTTCACCCGCCCCTACGGCGACTGGGCCGAGATGGTCTACGCCCAGGCCAACGGCTACGCCGCCACCCTGAAGAGGGTGAAAAAGCTCTTCGACCCCAATAATATAATGAACCCCGGTAATCTGTGCTTCTAGGGAGGAATAACAATGCTTAAAGGCAAGGTTAAGCTGGATGTAACCAACTTAGATAACTTCGAATACGACATGAGTAAGTGCATCAAGTGCAAGGGGTGCACCTGGGTCGACCACATTTATATGCCCGGCATGACCTTCAGCACCCGCTGCCCCAGCGCCACCAAGTACCTCTTTGATTCCTACGGCGCCTACGGCAAGATGCGCATCGGACTGGCTATGCTCGAAGGCAGGATGGAATACTCCGACGAGCTTTTGAAGATTCTCTACGCCTGCACGCTCTGCGGCGCCTGTGACGTGGGCTGCAAGCGCAACCTCGACCTGGAGATAGAGCTTACCCTGGAAGCACTGCGCATCAAGGCGGTTAAGGACGGCAAGGGCCCCATGCCCCAGCACAAGAAGCTGGCCCAGAACATCGCCAAAGAACACAACCGCTTCGGCTCCCCCCACGCCAACCGCAACAAATGGCTACCCAAGGACGTCAAACCCGCCGAAAAGGCCGATGTGCTCTATTTCGTCGGCTGCTCGGCGGCCTATACCAACCCCGAGATTGCTCAGGCCACGGCCAAGATACTCAAGGCTTCAGGGACACAGTTCATGCTCATGCCCGACGAGTGGTGCTGTGGCAACATTCTTTATTCGGTGGGTATGTTCGACGATGCCAAGAAGCTGGCCAAGCGCAACGTGGAAGAGGTCAGGAAGACGGGCGCCAAGACGCTGCTCTTAAGCTGCGCCGAGGGCTACCGCATGTGGAAGGTGGACTATCCCAAGCTGCTTAATATTTCGACCGATGATTTGGGCTTCAAGGTCGTTCACCTAGTCGAATTCGTCGACGAGCTGGTCAAGAAAAAGGCGCTCAAGCTCAAGAAGAAGGTCAATCTCAAGCTCACCTACCACGATTCCTGCAGCCTGAGCCGCCTAAGCGAGCCCTGGACTCCCTGGGAGGGCGAGCGCGGGGAGTGGGGCATGGTGGAGCCCAGACTAGAGCGTCGGCGCGGCCACAACGGTGTCTACCAGCAGCCCAGAGATATCCTACAGGCAATCCCCGGTGTCGAGCTGGTGGAGATGATAAGAATGAAAGAAAACGCCTTCTGCTGCGGCGCGGGCCGCGGCACCAGGGAGGCCTTCCCCGACTTCGCCTCCTGGGCGGCCCAGGAAAGGCTGGAAGAGGTTAAGGCCATCGGGGCCGAGGCCCTGGTCGCCACCTGCCCCTGGTGTAAGGAAAACTTCGCCCAGGCTGCGGGCAAGGAAGGCGTTAAGGTATTAGATATCTCCGAAATCATCCTGGCGGCAATAT